>JABHCC010000033.1 GCA_018669475.1 Bacteroidota bacterium
ATTGATGGTGATAATGATTTTGACATCCTTTCTGCCTCATGGGGTGATCATAAAATAGCCTGGTTCAGAAATGAGCTGATCTCTGTCGGAATAGATAGAACAATGGTTCCACAAAATCAATACCTTAAAACCTATCCCAACCCCTTCAACGTCGAAACATTCATCTCTTTAACAATCCCCCTGGACCATTTAGTTGATGTCGGCATCTATATTACATTGGGTGAGAAAGTTAAATCCTACCATATAGACAAACTAACAACTGATAATTCAACGATTACCTGGGATGGCAGAAACGATTATGGACAAGATTCTGATCCGGGCATGTATTACTACGTACTGCACACCAAAGAGTTCACCCACAATGCTAAAATATTGTATCTGAAATGAGACTATTTTGAACTTTTGCCTTATATCAAACTTGAAAGAATAAGTCAAAATCACAAAATATCAGCTTGTCGAGTGAATGGATTAAGAAAATTGTTTATCCTCTAAATAATATAGGATTTGATGTCATCCTTTTTGAAGATGGAATTTTTGATTCTATTATGCAAATGAGTTATGTAAGAAAAGTAACGATTTTAAGGATATTAAAAAGGCACCTGGAAAAGGTTGGGACATTGTTTGTCGTCAGCAAATCTTGGCCAGGTAATCGGCTATAATTAAAGGATGATTTCATTATCTGGGAGATTAAAATTAAAACTGAATCCGGTATTTAATCAAAGGAATAATTGGGTTCTGGAACTCCTGGTTAAAATCGCCCAAGTTTCTGTCCCAGTACTCATATAACAGATTCTTCCGGTTTGTGAGGTTCATAATCTCCAAGCTCCATTCGCTGGTAAATTTTGGCCTATTTCTTATAAACCTGAGCTGCAAATCAATGCGAAAGTAATCCGAAGATTTTTCAGCATATCCCTGATCCCAAATATTAACCTGGTAGCCATTTGCTACTGAACTTTCTCTGTCAATTGGCAAATTACGCATACCCCCAATCAGCATATACCGGGCATTAACACTTAGAATATTTTGTCGATTTTTGCCAAGCTTAAATTCTTTAGCGAAAATTCCATTAGAACCGTACCTGCCATCATATTTTGTATGTAGAACCTGTCCAAGCTTATCAATATATTTTGAATCGTACAGCGTTCCACTCAGCAAAAAATGGAAACCTCTGGATAACTGTTTTTCCACCGTTAGTTCTAGTCCCTTGTTATAGGCAGTACCGTAGTTATCAAGCATATCGTCTTCAAACCCATAATCAAAGTTTACCGTTGAGAGATAGGGCGGAAATGCAAATGCAGGAATGTCATACAAACTTTGATAATAGGCTTCTGCCCTGATGTGCATAAATTCATTTATCAGGTAGCGATACCCGATTACATAATGTCTGGCTTTTGACAGGTCAAGACCCATGTTAGCTTGGATCACTGTACCATCGTGGAGTGTCATATTTCCAGCATACATGGTCAGAGATTCCTTGCGACTGTGCACGCCAAATCCTGCACTGAAAATGTGTTGCGGATGGATTCGCCACTCCAAGCCCAGACGGGGTTCAAGCGAATTGCTGTTGTTTAGAAAAAAATGTAGATAGTGAATACCACTGTTCCAAGTGATGTTCTTTGTTATACGGAATTTCCAATTCACGAATGTTTGAAGCGTACCGGCACTATTTCTATCATCAACATTTGCATATTCATATTGAATGTTCTGATAGTCAGGATGCAATGGGTCCTGATTCCAATTATTAAGGGTGTCAGAGTGCCAACCCATATAGGAATCATTTAGCGCTTGTTCATACATAAAACCCAGCTTCAACTTGTTTTGAGCGTCTATTTTTCTGTTAAGGGTAATGGAGGTTTTTGCTGCATAATCCAGTATGTTGGTCTTGTTAAACCGATCAATCGGAGAATCTTCAGTTCCGATATTGAGTGTATCGTCCCAAGAATAGGTCAGTCCGGAGATAGACACAACGGACTTCAAGAATGTCATTTCATTGACAGTATAACTATTTGACACCCCGATCATGCCCATGTTTGAGCTCATTACATAGCCAATATTGCCAACTTCCTTACTAACACCACCAATCCCAAAGATTGAAAACACACCTAGCTTTTTCGTTGGATGGTAAAGCTTAAAAGTCAAATCCTGAAAATCAGGCACATTTCTAAGCGGTGCGCCAAGCAGTTTAATTATCTTAAATGTACTGTAACGGTAGTGGGCAATATATGTTGAGTTTGAGTTCTTTTTCAGGGGGCCTTCAAGCATTATTTCTGTTCCTATTAATCCGGCCTGAAATGTTCTTTCATGCTTCCGGTTGTTACCCGTTCTTAAACGCAGGTCAAAGACACCTGAAAGCGCATTGCCATACTCGGCGGGGAAAGCGCTTGTTATAAAATCGGAGTTAGCTATCATATTGTTGCTAATGATGCCCACACCACCACCTGAAGCACCGATGCCAGAGAAATGGTTGAGATTGGGAATTTCAATACCCTCCAGTCTCCACTGCAAGCCTTTGGGACTATTTCCGCGAATGACAATATGATTTTTCCCATCATGGGTTGACATCACCCCCGGAAAAGAGAGTGCAGTCCTGGAAATATCAGACATCGATCCCGGGTAATTCTCAATTTCAACCGCCGAGAAGCTTCTTCCACTGATGGTTGTCAAATCATTGACAGGCCTGGATCCATGCTGATCTGGAAAAATTTCAATCTCTGAAAGTCAGAGTATTGACTCTTCCAACTCAATGGTAATAATAGACTCCTTTCCAGATGACACCAGAAATCCTGAAATTGATTTCAGTTCATAACCTACATAGGAAAAGTGTAATTTATGACGGCCAACTGGAACTTTTTCCAGTAAGAAATAGCCCTCTTCATTGGATATTGTCCCTCTTGAGGAGGGCCTATCACCTAAAACAATGGAAACCCCAATTAGGGGTGCTTTTGAATCCAGATCCAATACTCTGCCCCGTATTGTTTGGGTCAACGAAATGGACTGAGCTGATGAGGTAGAGCATAACCCTGCTATAAGTAATGCTGTCAATATGGATATGAGTATGCTGAATCTGTTTGCTACATTCATAATTCCTTAAAATATCAGGAAGCGACCAGGAATCTACGCTACTGCTTGTTCAATAAAGTTTACGCTCCCTCTATTAAAATCAACCTGATTTCAAAAGTAGGTGAATACAAACCATCCAGAGTAGTTTTTCTTCAACCGGACAGGTGAACTGATGAATGGAAATAATATTCAAAGGAGTTTACCTACTTTTGATATTAATAATCTTATTGAATGAAGAACATATTTCTAAACTTCGAATTCTGGAACAGGCATCGGATATTTTGGCTTCTGAATGTTACAGGCTGGTTTGTCCTGTTTGTTCTGGTATTTGGTATGTTACGGGATAAAATAGAAGACTTTGGAGGATTCTTCAGGCTGGCCTCTTTTTATGTGTCCGGATTCATTATAACTTCTTTATTAAGAATACGGCTTAAACGGATAGTTTGGCGTAATCGGTCAATATTTAAGCTACTAGGACTTGTATTAACAGTTTCCACAGTATCAGCAATGGTAGTTTATGTGATTCATGTTGCAGTGAGTATTCCAACATTGGATCTTGATCTCAAGAATGACGCAGCCCCCCTGAAGATTATTTGGGATATATTCCAGCAATATATATTTACCTGGCATACTATAATTATTTTTATGGCCCTGTTTCTTTGGATGGTTTTATACTTTGGTTTGAAGTTTTTTATTGATCTTAGCAAAGAGAGTGAGCGTGCAGAACAAGCCTTGATCCAGGCACAAAAGGCCCAATTGGAGATGCTTCGTTACCAGTTAAATCCTCATTTCCTATTCAACTCACTCAATTCTATTTGGGCGCTAGTTGATGAGGATCCTTCCGCAACAAAAAGCATGATCAATGAATTGTCAGATTTTCTCAGATATTCCTTATTATTTGATAACAAGCCATTTAAGCCATTAGGACATGAGGTAGAAGCCTTAAAGAACTATTTCTCCATTGAGATGAAGCGATTTCAGGATAAACTAAAGGTTGATTTCGATATAGATCCCGCAACCACCCAAATACCTGTTCTTAGTTTTTTTATGCAGCCCTTTGTTGAGAATGCAATCAAGTTTGGCATGAAAACCAGTCCGATGCCTTTAAGAATTTCAATAACAACTAAAAAAATACTTGAAGGTTTAATAATCAGAATCAGCAATACAGGCTCATGGATTGAACCGGATATTCAGGTAGAAGAGGATATGTTTTACACCGGTACGGGAATGGGATTAGAGAATATCAGAAAAAGGATGGAAATCGCCTATCCTGGCAATCATACAGTTTTGACCAGTTTTGAAGATGATGCTGTGAAAATTGAAATTCGAATACCAGTTGAAATTATTTAGTAATCAGAAACCTATTCTATGCGTGTATTTAAAGCTATGATTATTGATGACGAATTGCTGGCCAGACGAGCACTTCGAAGCCTGCTGGCAGATTTTCCTCACATAGATATTGTTGCTGAAAGTGATTGTGTACAGGATGCAGTCGGGAAGATAAAAGAGTTTCAGCCTAATTTGCTCTTTTTAGACATTCAAATGCCAGGCAAAACGGGATTTGACCTGCTGGATCAAATAGAATATCAGGGTGATGTGATATTTGTTACAGCTTATGATGAGTTTGCTTTAAGAGCTTTTGAAATAAACGCCATGGATTATCTGATGAAACCGGTCTCGCCTAAGAGACTACAACAGAGTATCAGTCGTTTAGATGCAGAAATAGAGACTCATGAAGAGGTCAAGTATATTCTGAACTACCGTGACAGGCTATTTGTTTTGAGGGGTAGAAGCATGGTATTCCTCAAAATTTCCAATATTGTTTTTATTGAGGCGGAAGGAGACTATAGTAAAGTGTTTACCTCTGATGAAAAGCATGGACTTGTATTGAAATCGATGAAGGAGTGGGAAGAAAGGCTACCTGAACGATACTTCTGCCGGATACATAGATCCTATATTGTAAATTTAGAATGGGTTGAGAGGGTCGAAAAAGAGTTCAATTATGACTTCACCGTGCATCTTAAAAATTATGACAAATCCCTCATGATGAGCCGCAGGTATGCACGTAAGTTAAAGGAGCGAATGGCTTAATCCTTTAACGCACAGGCCCTCCTTTGAATCCAAATAATTCTCAACCCTTTCCAAACTTTAAATCTGAGATTACGGGTTAAAGAATATTCTGTATTTTAATTTACTGGCTCGTATGGAATTGTAACAAAAAAAGTTGCACCTTTTCCCTCTTCTGATTCCAAGGTAATTCCACCACCAAGTAATATGGCATTTTCTTTGGCTATTGATAAACCGAGACCAAGGCCACCATAACTATTTGATAAATCCCTGGCTCCTTGTGAAAAACGACTAAAAATTATTTCCTGTTTTTCCGGACTTATTCCTGGCCCTGTGTCTTTCACATACATTTCCAAACTAACAGGCTTACAGTCTGTACGAATCCGATAACCAAATTCAACAAATCCTTCCTTTGTAAATTTAAGTGCATTTTCAATTAGGTTGCATAAAATTTTTCTGAGTTTTGATACATCAGTAACTAAAAAGCTTTCCTTATCTGAAAGTTCTTTTTTCAAATACAAAGGGATTTCATTCTCATTTGCTTTACTGTTGAAAACTATAGATATTTCTGAAAATAAATCATTTAGGCAAATTTTCTTATCAATAACCTTTACTTGTTTAGTTTCAAGGAATGAAATTTCCAAAATATCATCAATAACACGTACCAACTGGTTTCCACTATTCAGAATAATATCAATGTACCTTCCTTGTTCCTTGGCTGGCAATTCTGATTCTTTAATCAAACCAGAAAAACCTAAAATACTGTTCAAAGGTGTTCGTATTTCATGCGACATGTTTTGGATGAACTCTGTCTTCAGGCGATCACTTTCTTCTGCTTTTCGCTTGGCTTCAATTAATTCTGTCTTTTGTTTTTTATTTTCTTGTTCAAGGTCATAGATCGATAATGCACTTTTAATAACACTTGACAACTTCTTTTCGTTCCATGGTTTTTGGACATATTGAAAAATATGGGCATGATTAATTGCATTCTCTATTGCACTAATATCAGAATATCCGGTAATTAAAATCCTATTTGGCTCAGGGTACTTATCCATCGTATACCTCAAGAATTCGACTCCTGTCATCTCTGGCATTCTTTGGTCACTCAGCACTAAGTCAATTGTATTATTATCAAGGATTTCGATTCCTTCCTTTCCTGAAATAGCAGTAAAAATTATATAATTCCTTCTGAAGGTATCCTTAAAGATTCTCAAGTTACTCTCTTCATCATCAACATATAATATTGAAAATTTCCTTCTCACTTATTTATGATTTACAGCCTCTATTATTGTTTGTTTTAGATCTTCATAATTCCATGGCTTTGGAATAAATTTGGAGAGCCTATATTCTTTAAAAGCTTGTCTGATATCACTGTCTTCACTATATCCAGATACAATTAACCTTTCAGGTGGGATATCGGAGAATCTTTCGTTTATTTCTTTAAGAAGTTCCACGCCTGTCATTCCTGGCATACGCTGGTCTGTAATAACAACATCAACTATACCTTGTTCTAATATTTCAAGGGCTTCATAAGCGGAAATCGCTATCTGTACTTCAAAATCTCTTCTGAAAGAATCCTTAAAAATACGTAAGTTACTTTCTTCGTCATCAACGTACAGTATTTTGCTTTTTGTTTTCATGCTCCTTTGCAAGTTACTGCATTGGTAAAACAATTACAAATTCACTTCCTTTGTCAGGTTCTGAAATAACTTTTATTTCACCATTGTGCTCTTGAATTATTCCATAAGTTATTGAAAGTCCGAGACCGGTGCCTTGCCCAACAGGTTTGGTTGTATAAAATGGATCAAATAGTTTTCCTTTCATTTCAGCGTCAATACCACAGCCTGTATCTTTAACAGAAATAATAATATTACCATCCTCCATTTTTGTAGTGATCCATATTGTTCCATTTTCAGTTATTGAATCTATTGCATTGGAAATAATATTAAGAAGCGCTTGATTAATCTTCCCGGGATAGCATTTGATAGTAGAAATATTGTTGTCAAAATCTTTGACAATACTGACATGCTTCTTGTACTTATTTTTCAATAAGAGTAATGATGTCTCTATTCCTTCATGAATATCCAGGTCTTTAAGTTCTCTCTTATCAGTTCTCGAAAAACTACGCAGTCCTTTGATAATTTCTGCCGTACGGTCAGCTCCAAGCTTAATATCAGCAATTATTTCCGGGATTGCTTCGTAAGCTTCTTCAAAATAATTATCTTTTTTTAATTGTTCAATGGTTACCAATTTCTCATGCAGGTCTCTAGCTCCGGGCTTTAGTTTGCTTATTTCTGCTATAATGGGCTCAATGTCTTTAAAGTCTCGTAATAAGCTATTTATGCCAGCGTATACAAAATTTATTGGATTGTTTATTTCATGTGCAATTCCAGCAGATAAAATACCGAGAGATGCCATTTTTTCTGACTGCACAAGCCTCTGCTGCATTTGTTGCATCTCATCTAAAGTTATTTTTAACTCCTCGTTATTGTTACCTAATTCAATATTTATTCGCTTGATCTCGAGACCTTGCTTTTTTAACCGCTTTGATTTCTTCCGATTCAGTTGATATGCATAAAATATTAACATAACAAACAGAATGGAAATAAAGATTATTATCCAGAGTAAAAACATCGTATCCTTCTGTTTACTTATAATATCATCTTTATCTGAAAGAACTTTGTTTCTTGCAGTTATTTCATTGTTAATACTGTCTATTCGAATCTTTTGATCGCTAAGGATTTCTTTACTGACTTGAATCTCATCATTCTGATTTTGCAATTCCTCTCGGGTTCTTCCCAGGCTATCTTCCATATGAGACAATAAAACTTCATCTGTTTGCATTAAATGTATTTGCTCAGCGATCGTAGCTTCATATTCAGTGGTCCTTAATAAATATTGTTCTTGAACTATTCGCTGACTATCAATTCTACTTTTTTGTGTTCGAATCAAATTACGTTGGTTCTCAACATACGTATTAGTAACACTAATGTCCAGTTTAAGGCTATCTAACTCGTCAGTAAAGGAAGCAATCTGCATCTCCATATCTCTTAAACTATGTTGAGATTTAAGATAAATTGAAGCTATATCAATTTCAGTTCCGCTCATAAGCAACATTTCTTCGCTCATTGCCAAACTTTGATTAAGAATATTGGGTTTATTAATTTCAAATAGAATTCTTTCATCCTCTGCATCATACAAGTTAAGCATTACATAGCTTTTGTTATGAAAGTTTTCGCTTACCAATAGTATTTCTTTGCCTTCAATCATATCAAAAACGGACATATAATAAGACAACTTATCACTTGTAACAAACACTAGTTGAGCATCTTGAATTGCTGGGTCAGGCTTAGAAAAAGTAGATAATGAAATAGGTTTATTCTGTATTCTTTGATTTTCTGACATTGTTGTCAACTCTTCTATAATATCTGCATTTGAGCTAATTACTACTATTTTGAAGTCGGGAAAATCATTGCTGGTCCAGTTAATATTATTCCCAAAATTATAGATATAACCACCGATAATTTGGGCGCGGTTTATTTGAGCCTTTAAGGCACCAGAGAAGCACAACAGACAGGCAATCGTAATAATTAAATATTTATATGCATTCCTTAGTTTCATTATATTAGAAGTTATAGGCTAATTTGAGCATTATGGTTCTTTGTGGCTGTCTGTAACGTTCAACAAGGCGGTTTGATGTGTGATAGTATTTTGTATTCAAAATATTATTAGCAACAATTTGCATATCTAATTTATGGAAATTCATAAACGATAAAGTCCCATTAAAAATCAATGCCGGTTCAATAAAATTACTGTTTGTCGCGGTTATTGTTTGTGGATTTCTTCGTTTACCAAAATAGTTTGCCCGCAAATTAATTAAATAATTATTTAAAAATCGATATGTAAAGCCTGTATTTACAGTGTGTTTAGCAATTTCCGGAATTATCTCTTTGTTTTCATCATAACTAAAATTGTAAGTGTAATTGGCAAACATTTTCAGCTTACCGGCTGAATAATGAGCCTCGATCTCCATTCCATCAGTTTCAAATCGCCCTTGATTTATCCATCTGTAATTATCTCCGGATCCGGATACTTCTTTTACAATTGCCTCATCAATTACATTCTTGTACAATGACAAAGACATTACGTAAGAATCAGAGAAGAACACGCTATTCGATAATTCAAATGATTTCATATGTTCGGGAAGCAGATCAGAATTGCCAAGTCCGTTAGTGTAATCCCAAGGCTTTGGCGCTCTATATGCTTCAGCATATAACAACTTAGAATTGAATTTATCTTTGTTATAAACTAAACTCAGTCTGGGAGTTAATACTTGATTATAAACACTACTGTTGTCAAAACGCAAGCCTCCAACAAGAATTAATTGCTCTACTATCTTATACTTACTCTCAAGAAATAAACTTACCAGATGATTATTCACCATATCCGGTTTTTCTGGTTTTGGTGGTAATTGGTCTGGAGAATTGCTATAAGTAACAGAAAAACCATCAGCAATACTCTCTGTTTCAAGCATAATTCCTGCAACTAGCTTGATTTTACTTTTGTAAGAATAGTTTAGAATACTTTCAACACCTGTTAAATTATTTGGACGATAATATCCAATTTGAGCAGTATCAACAATACTTGAAATAGTGTTGTCACTAACGGTAGCGTTTCTGTTATATATTTTACTCGAAATTGAAAGATTATCACTAAAACTACATTCGTGCTTTAAATATGAATTTACAAAGAAAATATTCCACAAAGAGCCATAATCCTGATATATTGACGATATGGCCGGGTAATATGTTGATGTAGATGATTGCTTATTCTGAAAGTTTAATCCCAAAACAAGATTCTTATACCATAATTTTGAATCAAAAGAATAATCATTTTCATAATTATCCATGTCCTCAGTCCAGTTGTTGTCTCCTTCTTCACCACGCAAATCTGCCTTATTAGAAGACTTATACATTCCGGATATTCTTAATCCAAAATCTTCATTTTGATATCCGTAATTAATGTCAGAGTAAAGAGTGTTGAAATTGCCAATAAGCATACTTGTCGAGAAACCTTCTTCTGTTTTTGTGATGATGTTTATGATCCCAGAAACTGCATTTGTCCCATAAATTACAGATGCAGGGCCATAGACGACTTCTAAACGTTCAACATTTTCCAGATTAAATTGCCCTCCTGCATAAAAGCCGCCCGAATTAAGCTCATTTATTTGAATTCCATCTATTAATACCAATATTAGATTATTCTGGCTTGTTAGGCCTCTTTGAAAAATATAACTATTGAACCCCACAATATTCCTGAACTGAAAACCAGGTAAACTTGCCAGTACATCTTCGAGAGTAAAATATCCATTCTCCCTGATTTCTTCCTTTGTCACAATCCGCATTGTAGCCGGAATTTCATTATATTTCTGGGGCACTTTAGATACTGAATTCACAGTAAAATTTGAAAGCTCGATCAGGTTGTAATCATAAGCATCAATACTGTCTGCTTGTGCAAACAACAATACAGGCAATATCAGAATAGATATTACTGAGATCGTGTATTTAAGCTTTTGGCAAGACATTTGTATTTATGATGGTTAAAATTTATAAATAAGATTAGCTGAAATTGTTCTACCTGGTTGAGGGTGATAAGCAGGAATATGACCTGCCGGATTAATATTATTTTGCGGATCATAACTGTCAATAAAACTACTGCCTGTTTCTCTGCCCAAGCCATAATACTGCTCATTAAAAATATTATTTCCAATTAGCTGGAAAGTAAAATCATCCATAAATTTATAAGATACAGAGAGATTAGCTTTTAGATATGAGGGAGCAAATCCATTCTCATAAGTCTGTATCCAGATATTTGTAATGTTTGCTTTTCTTTTCCCAACATAGTTAATTCTAAAATCCACAATTATTTTGTCTTTTAAAGATTTGAAGTTTATTCCTGCGTTAAATTTTTGTTTTGCAACTCCATCAATTTCATAAAAAGCTGCACTTTCTGCATTATAGCCCAGCATATAGCTGTAATTTGAGTAGATGCGGATATTATTACGCACCTGGCATGAAAAATACAGGGAAATACCTGTTATATCAATTCTATCCAGGTTTTCGAACCGCTCTCCTGCAGGCATTGTACTGTCAGGAACTTTACCTATATACTGTCTTATTGTCGAATAAAATATATTTGCTTTTAAAGCGATTTTGTTCTCAAGTAACAAACTGCTAAACTCTAGTTCTCCTGTCCTTATTCTTTCCGGAAGTAAATTAGGATTCCCTCTGAATTCACTAATCAATTCAAAAATTCCTGCTTGACGAAATGCTGAGCCAAATAAAAACTTTGCCCCAAATGCAGGTTTAGGATTATACATGAGTGCTAAACGAGGATTTAATATGCTCCCAAAATTAGAACTGAAATCATACCGCATGCCCAATGAAGTAGAAAAGCTACTGAACCACTTTTTGTCCCACAAAGCATAAGCAGCAACTTCTTTCTCAAAAGTCACAGGATACTCTTTAATCTGATTTAAACCGCCTCCCTCTTTGGCAATAATCCATGATGAATTTGTACTCGTATGGGAATTATTATAAGTGCCCAAGGAAATAATTCTATCATTTTTTCTATTATATGCGGCTTTTATGCCAATATAAACAGAACTTTCAGGGCTAAGCTCGTACAAAAGTTTTTCTTCTATGTATGTTTGATAAGCATAAGAAGCATAGCTCTTAGTTAATTCTGGAAAACGATATAAGTACCGAAAACCAGTAATGGGTAAGATGGTGCCAGTTCTAAAAACAAGTAAGGAATTGAGGTTTAGTTTTGGATTAATCTGCTTACTGTTTTCCAAATAGGAATGAACTGTTTTATAACCGGAAACAGATTCTCTGGCAGCGATGTCATATTCGTATGGAGTATTTATAGACGAATTTCCTCTTGTATATTCTGATATAAAAAGTCCAAATTCTGTTTTTTTATACGTAATGCCTCCTCTAAGAGCTTGACTCATATTGCTGGTATTAAATCCATCAGGAATTAATTTTCCCGCCAATGGATTTGCCGTATTTTGTACGTAATTTCCTTCATTATCGTAATCTGCCAGAATTATGTCAGGGTAATAATTATTTTTATAATATCCACCCGGATCAAATCGGTTTAGTCCTTTGTCACCATCTGAATGATATTGATGCAATGCAAGTGACAAATGTATATCTTCATTAAGATTTGCACCTAAATGGATATCGTTCCTCCAGGTATTAAAAGAACCGTACGAGGACATTGCTTCTACACCTGAGAATTTACTTCTGGTAATAATATTTATTACACCTGTAAATGCCTGTGCACCATACATTACTGAGCCTGGGCCTTGAATTATCTCTATCTGTTGAACATCAATAAACATATTTTCATAAGTCCATAAAAGTGACCAATTGAAACTTATACTATTCTGTATAATACCGTTTATCATTATCAGAATTTCAGGATTCCCAATCTCTCCTAATCCTCTGTTTTTACTATATCCTGGATATTCACCACCCCCGTCGTTAAACATCATGAAATCAAAACCGGGTATATCCTGACAAACATCAACAAGAGTTTGATAGCCCCGCTCATCTATCATTTGCTTTGTAATGATGGTAATATTTGAGGGTGCAACATTTACCGGAGCTTTTTTGATTGAACCTGTAGATATTTTGACTTCTGCCAGATCTTTAAGAGAATAACGATAAATATCAATACTGTCTTCTTGAGAAAAAGACAATACAGGTATTAGTACAAAATAAAATACGAATATAACGGCTTTTACAAATTGTCGATTAATCATTTGTTTGCTGCATTATTTCATACACAGAAATTCGTTTTTTGCCTAATGGCATCCGTCATGTATAAATTTAGCACATTCTTATCAGAATCCAAAAGACAAGCAGTATAATGGAAGATGCGTGGAAAGTTTACTCGAGTAATAATTATTCTTCAAATGCAGATTCACTATATCAGCAAATGAATTAACTGCCTTTTGGGCTGATGGGTGATATGAATTTGAAAAAATGACAATTCCAGACTTGTTTTCTTTGGTGATTCCGGTAAAATTATTTACGACCATGCTCTTCCTAAGGGGGAAACACACCAAATACAATTTGAAAAGGTAGTATATTGATAGCTTACGGAAAGACCAGAATTCTTTAAACGATCAGATTTGACATCACCGAAATGATTTTAGTTTGCCGCCTGTGGGTTCACAAACAAAAATCGCTTGTGTATTTTGCTTAAGATCAATTGCATTCAGAATAGCCGAAGAGAAAGTCTTATTTCTGACCAGAACAAACTGCTATCCCTGGTATCGATAATATATCCTTAAAACACCTGCTTCTCCAAATCCTCAAGTTTGACCCTTGCATTGGTATTATTTGGATCCATTTCATAAGCCTTCTTATAGAATGCAATGGATTTATCTTTGTCACCATTGTTTAGGTAAGCTTCTGCAAGACTGTCATATCCATTGGCATAATCGGGAAAAAGCTCAACCAAAAGTTCAAAAACCTTAATTGCAGAAGCCACATCGGGCAGATTTAAATATTCATAGCCTTTTGCATTGAGCAAGAGCTCAAACTGAATAAACTTCTTCTGGTAAGTGTTTTTATCATCACGAATTCCTGCCATGGCCTTATCTAGCTGTCCCTCACTCCAATACTCCATCGGAAAGCGATAATCAGCTGGTAAAAGAGGTAGTTCTTTTTTAATTCCCATCCAATTCAATCTGAGACTGTCAATAAGTCCATCTGAATTTCGATCGAAGGAAAGCTCTACACCTGGTATCGTTGTGGTGAAGCTATCCTTTTCATCTGAATCGAGAAATGAATGAATATGAAAGAAGGACAGCTCATAGAAATCAGAGATTTTAAAAGCCAGATGCTCATTTCTCTGATCCACTTCCAGTACCTGATATGGTGATAGTTTATATCGTCCGGTATATGTTGCAGGGTTGATTATGGTATTTGTTGGAGTAAGTTCAGATGCTGTCTGATAATTCAGGATAGCTTCCATTGCCGGATCACGATCCTCATGGAAATCATCATAAGTATATTCTGTGTGGATATCCGGATGCATCGCAATCCTAGGGTCATTTTCAAATCCTGATTGGAGCGAAAAGGTTGATATCATTACATTTGTTTTGCTGTTAGGCAGCACTACCGGCTGAGGAGTGGCATAAAAATTTGGTCCTTGCGAGCTTGGTTCGCCCACAAAAACGGCTCTGGTCTTTTGCCTTAAATAGTTAGCAAAAACTACTCCGCCTGAGAATGTTCGGCGACTAAGGATGACAAATAGTTTTCCATGCTGATTAATCTTTTGATTTTCTGAGATCATCTCCACCAGAGGAGGAATAATACCAATGTAGTCGCCTCCGCCATTATTTCTGATATCAATTACACAACGATCAATATCATGCTTGCTCACCGCTTCAGTGAATTCTGAAACGAACTCCGGAATTGGCCTGTTTTTCTGGATGATAGTTTGGTTAAACTGAAAGTAGAGTGTCTTGGTGTTAGCCTGATATTCAAACCAGTAGTTGTCTTTACGATCATTAGGAATGGCCGGTGAGATTGGATTGTCAACCTTTTTCATCATGGTCCAATAGAAATATCGCAGGTAGTGTACCGGATCAGATTGAATAGTTTCGATTTTGCCAGTATCGTCCTGAAAAGTGAATGAGACTTTTTTCGGGTGATCGATTATTCCTTCACCCATCAGCCATTCTGAAATCACAAGGCCAGAACGGTTCATTTTACCATATTCATTTTCCGATCCGAGGAATTTTGACATCTGGTCATATAAATCATCTGCAGATGTGGTTTCGATTTTGACGAGACGATGGCCTATAAGCTTTTTGTGCCTCCTTCCTGTATTGGTAACATAGAGCCCGTCTTCAAAACAGTAAAGTTCAAATGGATATAAATGCCAATCCAGATCTACACTAAAGATATTAGGGAAGGTATGAGCATCATTTGGTAAAGCCACAAGCTTGTAAATCCCGGCCATGATCTGTGTTTCTCTCAAATTTGGGATGTTTTTTTTGAGTTCGTCACGAGCCTGGTAAAATTCATCGCGAGAGACCATCGAAAATAAACCCGGATGCATTGTTTCCATTTTTTCAGCTAGATAATCCACATCCTCAATCCATTCTTCTCCGGTTGGGCTTGGTGGCAATCCCTGATGTACCAGGATCCGTATATCAATAAGCGTAATAATGATTAAAAGTGAGATACACAGACTGATAGTAGATGTTAAGATTCCTGATATTCTTACCCAGCGTTTTTTTGATTTGAATAGTCTGAAGCAGAGGTATGCTATAATAATAAGCAGGGAAGTAAGGAAGGCATAGAAAACGATATTAAAGAATAATCCGAAAGGAATAGGTAATAATAAGACTGTAGCAAGTCCGGTTGAAATCAAGATGACTAGACAGCTAAAAAGGATAATGTTGCTCGTTTTTTTTGTGATTTTCTTCATGATATTGGTATTAAAGGCAAGGGTAACTGTTTATAACTGTGAGACGATAAGGGTATTGGGATGTTACACAGTAAGTGGATCAAGTGAGAATAAATAGACCAATAGCATAAACTGGTCGACGAACAATAGTTTTAACTCTGGTTTGAGCCTTTCAATCGCCATATTGTGCATTTGAGTCTGAACACAACTATTTGTCGGCTGTAAACAGGCCTACATCTATTAATTGCTACTGCTTGTCGAACTCTCATGATTCAGCTGTTATTTTTACCCTGAAACATCGTTCTTCAATATAGAAAACGATGGTTCTAAAAATTAATCTCAAATCACATGAAAAAGCAAATTATAGTATTCCTTACATTACTCTCTTTTGCCTTAATTGGACTTGTGCCTGGAGGAAATATAAAGTCTCTTAATGACTCACGGAAAAACTATGAGTTATTCATTAACAAAAGTGGAAAGGAATTTTGCAGCAAAAAGACTCCGCAAGACAAAAAGAATCCCGGGGTAGATCGTCCTGATGAGGCAGCATATGCAGAATTTATAAAAACATTGGATCCGCTTACCAGATCCGTTCCAGCTGGGAGGCGCTTTGAAGCCATTCAAGAAACAGATCGATTGCTTAGCATGAAGAATTTATCATCTGAACTGGATTGGCAGTCTCATAAAGCTGATATGGGTGGGAGAACAAGAACACTGATGTTTGATCCAAATGATCCTTTAAAAATTGGAATGTATGCCGGTGCTGTAACTGGTGGCTTATGGTATAATGACAATCCTCTGGAAGGGCATGACTGGCAAGCTATCAACGACTTCTGGCCGAATTTGTCAATCAGTTGCATGACGCATGATCCTAAAGACACAAAGATATTATATGTGGGAACCGGTGAAAGCGAAACAGCACTGATCGTATATCGTGAATCATCAGGCCGCGGATCAGGTATTATTAAATCAAGTGATGGTGGAAAAATATGGGAAGTCATGCCCTCAACTACAGATTGGGCCTATGTAACAGATATTCTGGTCAGAGATGAGGATGGCCAGTCGGTTATTTATGCTGGAGTTGTTTCAGGTATTTACAAAGGAGTGGGGCACCAGAGTGGTCCATCAGATGGTCTGTACAGGTCAGATAACGGTGGCGACGACTGGACGCAGGTACTTCCCGCTATCCCGGGATCGGATGTACCTTATGCACCCTCAGACATCAGTATATCTTCAGATAAGAAAAGAATATTTGTTGGAACTACGTATGGCATTAATTCTAACTCTACCGATACTAACAGATCTGGTGCAGCCTGCATATTATACTCTGATGATGGGATAAACTGGACCGTCAATAGGGGTTACCACAATTCTATCCTACTTAACGATGTGTCAAAATATCCTGGCAGAGTGATATTGGCTGATTCTGAGTCTCATTCAAATATCATGTATGCTCTTGTTGCATCCGGGCATCCATCAGGCACATTTCTTGGTTACGGGTGTAAATTTCTGCTAAAATCTACTGACAAGGGAGAGACATGGACAGAGATAAACTTCCCGGAGGGATTTGCTACCCTGGCCTGGCATGCCTTTTCCATTGCAATCAATCCTGAAGATCCGGATTGTATTTGGTTGGGAGGATTGGATACCTGGCGAACAATTGACGGAGGTGCAAACTGGTTGAGAATGTCAAACTGGGCAGAAATGTATGGCAAAGGCTCTAGTAAATACGTGCACGGAGATATCCATATGTTCCTATACAAACCGGGCAATCCCAGGGAAATGTATGTTGCTACCGATGGGGGCGTTTTTGTTACAGGCTCCTCCTCATCACCTGATAATGTTGTTTTTTACGAACGCAACTATAACTACAACACGCTGCAATACTATACTTGTGCGATCCATCCTGAGGAGGGAAGAGATCAATTCATTGGCGGATTACAGGATAATGGAACGATGCTCTATCTACCCGGGAATACTCCAACTTTTAGAGAAATGCTATCAGGAGGCGATGGTGCATTTTGTTTCATCGATAAGGATGAACCCAACATGACAATCACAACACACCAATATTGCTCAACATATCTTTGGGATATTGAATCAGTAAGTCCGTCACAACCCACTGCTTATGAGAACATTAATGCTGGTACTTTCATTAATCCAATGGATTACGACTGGAAAAACAATATGATCTATGTGAATGCCTGCTATTTCAATGGAGAATTGGCAAATAATCTGGGATTGATCGATGTTAATAATTGGGAAATACAGCCGGTAGCTAAGGAAATCTCAACAAATACATCTGTTCCATTCAGTAGTATCAAATGGGATGAAAACACCGGACAAAACAGCAGCACAATTTATATGGGCTCAGTCTCTGGCAGATTCTATCGTATTGAAGATGCAGAAACTCCAGGCACGCTTACAGAACTTACAGCTGATAATTTTCCCAAAGGATATATTAGCAGTAGTGATGTTGGTCAATCTCCGGACACCTTGCTAACAACATTCTCAAACTACGGTATTGAATCTGTATGGATAACTGTGGATGGTGGTGATACCTGGACCAGCATAGAAGGCAACCTTCCGGATATGCCGGTTAGATGGGGAATATTTCATCCAGAGAGCAGTGAGCATATTATGCTGGCCACTGAGACAGGTACCTGGACCACCGATGATGCGCTGGCTGCAGAGGTTATTTGGAAGCCGG
>JABHCC010000034.1 GCA_018669475.1 Bacteroidota bacterium
AGACACCTCAATTTTCATAGTTGAAAGATACAATCATTGATTAAACAACATATACCATCAAAAAGTATACTTTTTGACGGTTTATTAACAATTAAGACATTGCGCATCTGACAAAAACAAACTTCCTTTGTGTTGTGGTAATAAACCGAATTATATCATTTATTCTGGGTGCTGTGTTTGTATCAGGTATCGTGGGTGTAAATGTCATGAAATATGATTGTCTGGATTGTGGAACACACGCTGAGTTTCTTTCTGTGACAAAAATGGTTCATGATGATAATCTGGCTTGCTTATGTCATGGTTGCGAGGTGCACAACTCTTGTTGTGATCATCCGGAGGAAAATAATGAATCCTGTACCTCATATGAGCTTTTTATTATTGAAGATGTTTTCACTCCCGGATGGAATTATGAGAATCTTAAAGCTTTGGTCATCAATCTGGTCGACCATGAATCATATTTAACAAATCAATCTGAACTGGAGTTGTGGGCAAGGTCACGTATAAATATTTGGATACCACCCGATAAAATTCCATCCTTCGTGGGCCTGGAAACAGGTTCTTTCATATGTTGATTAGTTACTTATTTTGAAAAAGAGAGTTTTCGATCTTAAGTAGTTGATTAATATTTCTATAAATGAATAACAAAATATTTTTATTACTGATTTTCCTGATGCTACCGCTGTTATCTCATGGGCAGATGATTAACGGGACAGTTTATGAAATCAGAGATAGTGAAAAAGTAAGTCTGCCGGGTGTAAACATATACTGGGCAAACTCAGAAATCGGTATTGCCTCAGATGAACAAGGTAAGTTTTCACTGTACAAACCCGAAGGATATGATGTGCTGGTGTTTAGTTTTATTGGCTATGAAAATGACAGCCTTAAAATTGAATTGAATAATCAGGATGTTGAGATGGTATTAGCTACCTCAAAAATGATTGATGAGGTGACAATTGTTCAGCGACGAATGGGAACATATATTGACAGACTCAGTCCTGTGCAAACTGAAAACATCACTGGTGCTGAATTATGTAAAGCAGCATGCTGCAACCTGGCTGAGAGCTTTGAAACAAATGCATCAATTGATGCTTATTATTCAAATGCTGTTACAGGAGCAAAACAAATAAGACTACTGGGCCTTGATGGGATGTATATTCAGCTTATGACTGAGAACATACCCACTCTGAGAGGATTAGCATCGCCATATGGGCTGGGTTATATACCTGGATCCTGGATGGAGGCAATACAAATATCTAAAGGGACTGCATCAGTAAAAAACGGCTATGAGTCTATTGCCGGCCAAATAAATGTGGAGTATCTCAAACCACACACAGCTGATAAAGTATTCTTCAATGGATTGATCAATGATGCGGGTAAAAAAGAGTTAAATGCTGTTGCATCATTGGTATTGAACGATGAGCTAAGTACACTGGTTCTGGCACATGTTGAAGATAATTCTCAGATCGATGATCACCAGGGAGATGGTTTTCTTGATCACCCAATGCTAAGACAGTACAACTTTCTAAACAGATGGTATTATAATACCAGCCATTGGCATGTTCATGCAGGTATAAAAGCCTTAATTGAAGAGCGTTCAACAGGTCAGGTTGATTTCGATAGAGATCAGGTGAGGGATATTGACCATCCTTATGGAATCGGCATCGACACTGACAGACTTGAGGGTTTCTTGAAGATGGGTTATACTTTTAATAATGAAAAGCACTCCAATTTCGGAAGCATTTACTCAATATCAGGACATAATCAGGAGTCCTTTTTCGGAATAAGAGACTATACTGGTAAGCAGATAAACTATTATATGAATCTGATGTTTCAGACTGATTTGTTTAGCGAAGATCATACCCTGACCTCTGGCTACAGCTTAAATTATGATGATTATAATGAGATGATTGATCAAACTGAACTGCTGCGGAAGGAAATAGTTCAGGGTGTATTTTCAGAATACTCATTTAAGATTGATGACAGATTTATTTTTCAATCAGGACTCAGACTGGACTATAACTCTATATATGGTTGGCTATTTACCCCACGAGTTCATGCAAGGTATAATGTTAGTGAACATACTCTTTTTAGAATATCGGCTGGTAAAGGGTATCGCTCACCAAATGTGCTGGCAGAAAATAATCATTTTCTGGCCAACTCCAGATCCATTATTATTGGAGATAATCTGAACCAGGAAGAAGCCTGGAATTACGGATTGAATTTGACGAAATATTTCAACATCGGGCCACGTCAATTAACTGTTAACCTTGATGCCCATCGCACAAATTTTATCAATCAGGTCATTGTAGATTTGGATAGTAGTACAGATGAAGTGCGATTCTTTAATCTGGATGGACAATCATTTTCAAATAATTTTCAAGC
>JABHCC010000003.1 GCA_018669475.1 Bacteroidota bacterium
ACAAAAAATAGAATTATAAATCTCCGCATCTTTATTACTTTTGTTGATCTACACATAAGTTTCAGACCAAGTGAATATATTTTGAGGTTCGAATATTTCATAGCAAAGAGAATAATTTCTAGCCAACCTGGCAAACAAAACAAAACTAAACCTTTGGTTGGTTCTGCAATTTTAGCTATCACATTGGGAATGACTGTGATGATAATATCTGTAGCTGTACTTATTGGGTTTAAAAAGGAGGTAACAGCAAAACTTGTAGGATTTAGTTCTCACATTCAGGTTGTTAATCTTGATAATAACTCATCTTTTGAAACCTCTGCAATACCTGTTGATCCAAAACTGGAGTTGTGGTTTGAAAGTGTTGATAACATAAAAAGATACCATCGTTTTGCCACGAAACCTGGTATCATCAAATTTAATACCGACTTGCAGGGAATTGTACTCAAGGGAGTTGACCAAAACTACAACTGGGATTTCTTATCAGACTTCCTCGTAGAAGGAAGTGTTTTTTCTATTGAGGAGAATAAGCCGGAAATGGGAGTTATTATATCAAGGAAACTTGCATCACTCCTGAAAATTCAGCTGGGTGACAAAATACCTACCTATTTCTTTCAAAACCCTGTGAGAGGTCGACCATTTATTGTGAAAGGAATCTTTAAAACAGGTCTGGATGAGTTTGACAAAATGTTTGTTTTCTGTGACATTCGACACATCCAATCAGTAAATTCATGGGGCCCAAATCAGATTACCGGTTACGAAATTTTTCTTGATCACGAAAAGGAATTGGCATATACAGCTGATCTCATTCAAATGAAAACTACTCAGATTATGATTTCTTCAGGACTGGGTATGGATGTACAAACTGTTCAGGAAATTTCTTCAGGTTTTTTTGATTTTCTTAAGCTCATGGATACTAATTTGTGGGTAATTCTTTCTTTAATGATTCTCGTTTCAGGATTCAACATGATTTCTGGTTTGTTTATTCTAATTATTAACAGAACCAACATGATTGGGGTATTGAAAGCGCTTGGAGCTTCAAATAAAAATCTACGAAAAATATTTCTAATCCAGGCCAGCTACATAATCGGACTGGGTCTTTTTCTTGGCAATGTTATCGGTATCCTGATTTGCTTAATTCAAGATAAATTCAAACTTCTGTCTCTTGATCCAGACTCCTATTTCCTTGATGCAGTACCCATTGTTCTGAATCCAAGTCATATTATCCTTCTTAATATTGGAGCCTTACTAATCACTCTTTTAATGCTCATTATTCCTTCCGGAATTATCTCCAGAATCAGTCCGGCTAAAACCATAAAATTTGCTTAAATTCGGACTTGTTTTTCGCATCATATAGTATAAACCTGGCATGACAAAAACACTTAGCCCCGAAGCTAATTACAAAAAAACCCTGAAATCTGTAGGATTTATTTCTTTGCCTAAAGCCAGTCTAAAAGACTGGAAAAGAATAGGTTTTAAATCAGGACTGGAGATTCATCAGCAACTTAACACAAGCCTGAAATTATTCTGTCGTTGTCCCGCAGGTATTTATCATGATAATGAAGATTATGATGGTGAAATTATTCGCCACATGCGACCAACTTTGTCTGAGATGGGAGAATATGATGGCACTGCCTTGATGGAGTTCAGGACAAAAAAACAGATTTATTACCGTCTGAATAATCAGACTGCCTGCACTTATGAGATTGATGATACTCCTCCATTTAAAATCAATAAAGAAGCTCTTAATTTTGCAATAGAGATTTCCTTATTATCCAATCTGAATATGGTTGGTGAGGTTCACATCACACGAAAACAATATCTTGATGGTAGTATTCCCACAGGCTTCCAAAGAACAGCAATTATTGGTGTTGAGGGTGAAATCCAACTATCCAACAAAAAGGTAAGATTAATTCAGCTCAGTTTGGAGGAAGATTCATGTCGTGAAATATCTGATGTTGGGCACACACGTGTTTATAAAACAGATCGCCTGGGAATGCCTCTGATCGAAACAGTGACTTACCCTGATATGGAAACGCCTTATGAATTACGCGAAGCCGCCGAGCATATCAGATTTCTAAACAGAAGTACAGGTAAAGTAAGAACAGGTATTGGATCAGGCAGAGAAGATGTTAATGTAAGCTGCAAAGGAGGTACACGAGTAGAGATAAAAGGGGTTGCCCATAACAAATGGATTCCCCGCTTAAGTCATATTGAAGCATTCAGGCAATATGCATTGCTGGCAATTCGTAAAGAATTATTGTCTCGTGATTATCAGGCTGAGAAATGGAAAATCAGTACCATTCC
>JABHCC010000004.1 GCA_018669475.1 Bacteroidota bacterium
CGGTAGTAAAGTAATTTCTATTCATTGGAAATAACGGATACTACCTTATAATCAAAACGCCCCGATGGGGGCGTTTTATTTTTAATATCATTGGGGACTAATAATCCAAAGTATTCAGGGTCAACTCCAATACGGTAACTATTTCACCTTTTTTATGATGCAGCTGTGAACCTAGCGGTTTGGAGCTTTATTCCTAGGATGTACATTTTACGGTTGCCGCTTCAAACATCCTTCTTTCCAGTCTGATTTTATCCCACCATCATCCCAAGAAATGTTTTCTCTTTCTTTCCATTTCAAATGTTCAACGCCGTTTTCGTCAATCCATGTTTCAAGGTCATAAACGATGCGCGCCCAAAGCCAGGGGTTTCCGCCAATTATTAACGATTCACTAAAGGGGATTCGTGGGGGTAAAGAAGATACTTTTTTCATCCTTTCTGAAGTTTCAATTGTGCTGTTTTCGACTTTGTATGGACAGTGCTTTTTTGACTTTGTGTAATAAAATTGTTCGTATAATGCCAGATAGTCACTTACATAATATTGCTCAAGAGTTTTTTTGACAGAGCCATTTGTGTAACGAGAACTGATGATTGCTACAAATTTATCTTTCATCTTGGCATGTTTGCCTGCCCATTCCCAAGTTAATAACCATGCACGTTTTGTTTTTGCATGGGTACCTTTTACGAAATCAGATGGGAGCTTTTTCATCGTTTATCTTATTCTCCAAATTTACATACTGATGCTAAGACTGTTTTGATAACCGCCAATTAGCAGAAACTTGTCCACTGCACGTTTTGTTGGGAGCCCTGTCCGTGGGAACCAATGTTAGGTGACCTTGTTCTGTGATGCATAGACACGTGGTAGACATAAAATTAAAACCCATAGTCAGGATGATCTATATCATCCGTCCAATATTTGTAGCGCGTACCTAAAAAATCACTAATCGCTTCAAAGTCAGGTGTTGTTTGGTGAAGCTCAAAACCAAGATTTTTTAGTGTAGATTGCATACTAATCCAAAGATGGAAGCGAAGGTTTTCTACAGAAAATTCAGAGACTGGAACCGAATCAGCGTTCACGTCTTCGGGTTGACTCGAAAGTTCCTTAAAGCGCTTGAAATGTTTTTCTCGATCTGTATTTACGCTAATCTCTTTGTTCACATGATGATTTAATACAATCAAACTCGTGGCATTTAGTATATGCCAGTCTAGCCAACCTTGCGCACGTAGAAAATGCACAGCATCGATAAAGGATTGTTGTTGTGCCAGTCGCTTCAATGTGTATTTAATCGGGCGTACTGAATTTTCGTAACGGTTCTTAAGAGCTTTCTTGGCTGATTCTTCAGTATAGCCTGAACCAAGATCACTGTACCAAGATAGTTGATGATGAAGAACCGGTTTAAAGGGGCGATCAGATTCGGGATTACTCAGTACACTACGATTCGTGCTTTCAAACTCGTTTTTGTGTATAAGCTTTCTGTATAAAACATTATATGGTTGTCCAAAAAATATTTTGTGTGAGAGCCCATCGCGAAAAGCAGCTTCTATTCTGTTATCGAATTGCTCAGTAGGAAGAAGAGAAGCATGAGACAGGAGAGTAGATGCAAGTTGAAGCGCAATAAGATCTGACTTTCCCATTGATTCGGTATTACTAAGCGCTAGCCGCCATCTCCCAAGATCATTTGACGGTATTTCTTCAAGATCAAATTCTTTGCTCTCCCCAAAACTGATCTCGACTTCAACAGTTGTTCGTAATAGATACCAGTCAGTACCTGCAATATCAGCTAATATTATTTGCACAACTGCCACAATTTCTTCGACTATTGAAGTGAGCTCATAGGTATTCTCCCACTTAAATCTCCAGGTAACGCCTAATGCATTGAACTGGATAGACCTAAATAAACCTAAATCGCTAAATGGTCTGTCGTATGTTTGCTCTTCAAGAGCTAACCAAATATCAGAGAAATCGCGTTTATTCCATTCCCTTTCGGCTTCTGGTATTAAATCATCAAAATAATTTTCTAATCCTTGCCAGTTTTTAATGCGGTCATCCACGAGCCTGAGTAGATCAGGATTTAGGCGTTTCGTTAAAGTACGGATAACGGATGCCTTAAATAAAATATCGCTAAGTTCATGTTCAGGAGTCAATGTATCAATAGGTTTTGAAAAAGAATTCAAAGCCATTAAGCTGACATCGGTAAAATCAAAAAAACCACAATAAGCTCCAATAGAATAATCACAAGCAGCAGTAAAATGAAGTCCCCTTGAGATTAAAGGTTGTACGTTATTATTAGCGGAATTAAGGGCAATAAATGCTGTGGCCAATGCATAATATTTGGCAGCGAACACCAATCCAATTTCTTTATAACAACTTGAAACAAAAAGCGTTGCAAGCAGTGCCCCCTGTAATGTCTCTTCAGCGAACCATTGAATTTTTGCCTTATGGACTTCCTTTATAGCTCGCAAAATTTCACCGCGCTTATAAAACACCATCGCACGATCTCGGCATTTTTCTGCTGCCACAAAGCCACCATGACGCTTGGCTAATAACTCATCGATTTGTTGGGTAAGTTTTGAGAAATCTGGGTGATTTTCTAAACGGGTACCAATTATTGGAAGCTCAAGAAACTGCGTTAGGTGATCTGCAAAGTTTTCAAGGGGAAAAAGAGGTGCTTTATCTACTAGTAACGCTAATTCAAGCCAACTAGCAATAGTTTTATTAATGGTATATCTGTTCTTCTTCTCTGGTTCTGGCACCATATATAATTGCCCGCGGGTTTCGAGCAATAAGCAACGCTTACCCGGTTGAGTTGAAGCCCTTAATTCGGATTCAATTTTATCTACTATACTACTGCGCCAGTTATCCAAACTTTCGAGTGTAACTTGAATTGCATTTTGACGGTGTGCTCCACTGCAGTAATTCCAAAGTGTAGTAGCGTCTTCGATATCTACAGGCGCTGTAAGTTCAGGCACCTTGTCAAAATACAATAACAATTGCTCTTCGTAGCCAATCATTGAACCTAATCCCCTTAGCGATGCGACAGCAATTTCATAAGTTCCTTTTCGTTTAAGTGCATCAAAGGGAGTTGAATTAATTAGCAATTCCATTTGCTCAATCCAAAAAGGTAAGTCCTTCTTGGCAGTATCTGTAAAAGTTGCGTGTCGAATGGCTGCTTTCATCTCAGAGAAATCTGCATAGTTTTCTGGAAGATTTGCTGCTTGTTTCCAAGTTTCTACTAATTTGAAATACCACTTCTCGCTATCTTTATTCTGTGGTGCAGGGTAAAGTTCAGCAGGAACACTAAGGTATTGCACAGCGATCCAAAAAGTATCTTGGTCTGTCAAATCTTCGGAAATTGCCTGGCCATCATGAATCTCCAAGAGAACTTGATGATCTTCTTTTGCCCACTTTTGTAGGCTATGCCGAAGCCCAACACTAACATCTGTTGTGCAAAAATAATGAATATCAATAACTAGTGTACCTTCCCCCATTATTGTCTCGACATCAGATTCAATCTTTGATTTTATCTTACTTTTTTGTGTTAGCGTGCAAGCAAATGCAATTGGCCCTTGAGATGCCAAACCGACAAAACTGGAGTTTGCTATGGGACTTTCATGTAAATAAGTACGAAAGGTCTCAAAATCTCTTCCCTGATCTCCATAGGCAGATACAGGACCTGTGGCCGGAAGGATATTGCTACATATCCTTGCTCTAGCTAGATGACGACAAAGATGTTCAAATCCATGATGTCCATCATGTGGCGATAGTTGCTCAAGTTGAAAACGAATTTGACCTGCTAATTGATTAAGTGTGGCCATAATTATCCTGAATTGATGTTATCTGCTCAACTTATGATTGAGCAGATAACCTGATACCTTTTGGGCAAATCGCATAAACATTAATTAAATTTAAAGACTATTTATGTTAGTCATGATTGTCGAGGGTGTGAGAAAAGTTGTGTAAATGGATTATCCTAAGAAGAAGAAAAGGAGACGATCCATGACACAGAAAAACAAAAACCAATCAAAAGATTCTCGGAAGAAAATGCCAAGCAC
>JABHCC010000035.1 GCA_018669475.1 Bacteroidota bacterium
CTTGCACTATAATTTTTATAATATATTCATCCCATTCTGAAAATTTTTCCGGGGTACGAACAAAAGGATATAAAAAATTTTAGGGAACCTTGAAACTCAATCTCCAATATAGGTTCATGGGATCTTGATTGATTTGCTTTTGCTTTCGGCTATATAATGGAATATCCTTTTGAAAATTCATTTACTTTGCTCCACAAGATATATTACTATAATTTTTAAGCAGATTGACCAGAATATTAAACGCATCCTGGTAATTTTATAGTTTAGGAGTGTGCAGACTATGACAGGTATTTCAGCTGCTCTGATCCCAAAATTTATTTTGACATTAAAAAAGGTTTCATATGATTGAGAAACCCAGTTATGAAGAGTTAGAGAAAAGAATTCAGGAATTAGAGCGGGTAGAATCTAATTTCAACCGCAGCAAAGGAAAACTTATTCACTCCTATGATTTGATGGATTATATTATTTCCCATGCCCGAAGTGCAATTGCCGTATTTGACAGGGATTTTAAATATATATATGTAAGCAAGCGATATCTCACTGATTACAAGGTTAAAGAACAGCATGTAATTGGTAAACACCACTATGAAGTTTTTCCTGACATTCCTCAAAAATGGAAAGATGTGCATCAAAGATCATTAGCCGGTGAGGTATTAAGAGCAGAGGAAGATCTCTATTATAGAGAAGACGGCTCCATAGATTGGACGCGCTGGGAATGCCGTCCCTGGTATGAATATGATGGTTCAATCGGTGGTATCGTTATATACAATGAGGTTATCAACGAACGTAAGAAGATCGAGGAGACATTGAGAAAGAGTGAACAGCTACTTTCGACCCATCTTTTAAATACACCGATTGGAGCAATTTCCTGGGATTTGAATTTTAAGACAGTTGAGTGGAACCCTGCGGCTGAAACTATTTTCGGTTACACTAAAGATGAGGCATTAAGCAAACATGCCGCCGAACTTATTCTTCCTGAAGACATGAAGGAATTGGTTGATGTTATTTTCCAGGATCTGATATCTGAAAAAGGAGGTACTCGCAGCACAAACGAGAACATAACTAAAGGCGGCAGGCGAATTATATGTGATTGGTACAACACAGCCCTGAAAGATGCCGATGGCAAAGTAATCGGCATAGCGTCATTTGTATCTGATATCACCGAACGGGTACAGGCAAATGAAGGCTTACGTAAAAGCGAAGAAAAATTTAGAACATTATTCCATACAAGTCCTAATGCAATTACCCTCACCAGTGCTGAGAATGGTGTGTACATTGACGTCAATGACGGCTTTACAAAAATGCTGGGATACTCCAAGGAAGACGTTATTGGAAAAACTTCGGCTGAACTTAACATCTGGAATGATTTCAAAGATAGAGAACTTTTAGCTTCTGGGCTTAAAAAGTATGGACTCGTTGATGACCTGGAAGCAGATTTCAAAGGGAAAAATGGACAAATCAAATCTGGTATCATGTCTGCACACCTATTGAATATCGAAAATAAAAATATCATTTTTGCTATTACCCGAAACGTCACTGAGCAACGAAAACTCGAATCACAACTCCAGCAATCTCAAAGGATGGAATCCATCGGCACCCTTGCCGGTGGCATTGCCCATGATTTCAACAATATTCTTTCCCCAATTGTAGGGTATACTGAGATGGTTTTATTGGATACCCCTGAAGACAGTCCAGTCCGAGATAGTCTTAACCAGGTCTATACCAGTGCCTTGAGAGCCAAAGATTTGGTAAACCAGATCCTTACATTTTCACGACAAGACAGCAGTGAATTGATGCTGATGAAGATGCAGCCTATTGTCAAGGAAGCATTAAAACTTATCAGGTCTACAATTTCCACAACAATTGAAATCATACAGGATATCAATCCTGACTGTGGTGTAGTCAAAGCTGATCCCACACAAATCCATCAGATTGTAATGAACCTTGCAACCAATGCTTATCATGCCATGGAAGAAACGGGCGGAGAACTGAAAGTAAGCCTGAAAGAAGTGGAATTAGGTGAGTACGACATAATAACTCCGGATATGACACCTGGAGTTTATGCTTGTCTGATAGTTGCTGATACAGGGGTGGGCATGGATAAAATTTTAACAAATAAAATCTTTGACCCATTTTTCACCACCAAGGAGGTAGGTAAAGGCACTGGAATGGGGCTTTCAGTTGTGCACGGCATTGTTATAAGCATGGGTGGAACTATCCATGTATACAGTGAACCTGGAAAAGGAACACAATTTCATGTCTATCTGCCTGTGATAAAAAGCGCTGCTGAGAAACCGAAGATCCAGACTCAAGTTCCAATCCAGGGCGGCACTGAACAGATCCTTCTTGTGGATGATGAAGAAGCGATCCTTTCAATGGAAAAACGGATGCTGGAGCGTTTGGGGTATCAGGTCACTTCACGTACCAGCAGCCTTGAAGCACTTGAAGCTTTTCGCTCAAATCCTGATAAATTTGATATGATTATCACTGATATGGCAATGCCAAATATGCCTGGAGATAAACTATCGGTTGAATTGATTAAAATACGTCCTGATATTCCTGTATTGCTTTGCACAGGATTCAGCGAAGCCATGTCTGTAGAAAAG
>JABHCC010000005.1 GCA_018669475.1 Bacteroidota bacterium
CTGATTGACCAATGGAACTCTGAAAAACGACATCTCGATTTTATTAATTATGAAGAGGTTCAGAAATATCGGGATTTGGGTGGGATAAGAAATGAGGAAGACGTATTAATTACCACAGAGGGATACCGGGTGTTGGGAAAAAGAAAACCAAAAACTATAGAAGAAATAGAATCATTGAGGTCTTAATACAGATCCACATGCATGTCAATAACATAATTAGCGTATACTTAAAGGTTTCCATCCTTATTTGCTTAATGGTGTTTGGTAAAATAACAAGCACCACTCAGGCACAAGAAAAGAATCTCACTGCATTTGAGAGCTGGAATCTGCATAATGAAATGGAAGCAAATTCACAATTCGCAGGTTTGTTTTGGCATCATATTGGTCCAACATTTATGGGAAACCGAGTTGAATCCATTGATTGTCCGATCAATCAGCCAGGTGTAATTTATGCTGGATTTGGATCAGGCGGTTTATGGAAAACTATTAATAACGGGCTAAGTTGGGAACATGTTTTTAAGCAGCACTCATACAGTATTGGTGATGTAGCTGTTTCTATCAGCGACCCTTCAATTGTCTGGGTTGGTACCGGTGAAAATTTACGAGCTAGTCGTGGGTACTCTTACCCAGGAACGGGTGTATATAAATCAATGGATGCCGGGAAAAATTGGTTCAATATGGGTCTTCATGACAGCCATCATATTTCCAGAGTTGTAATTGATCCAACTGATGCAAACAGGATATTTGTAGCAGCTTTGGGGCATTTCTGGTCTCCGAATGAACAACGTGGATTATTTATGACTGAAGACGGAGGAAATACCTGGCAGCATATATTGAAGATCTCTGATTCAGTTGGGGTTTCTGATATTGCATGGGATCCAAGGAATAAAATCATTTATGCAGCAAGCTGGAAGTTCCTTAGCAATCCTTCCTCAGGTATATACAGATCTAAAGATATGGGCAAAAGTTGGGAGCTTTTAAATAATGGTCTGCCTGATGGTCCAGGAATAGGTAGAATAGGATTGGCTGTTTCCCCTTCACGTCCGGAAAGGGTTTATGCAGTAATCAACAATCGTAACATATTGAAGTTTATGGCAAATACCCCTCAACGGGGGGCTGAGATTTTCAGATCTGATGATTATGGGAATAGCTGGAAACGGACACATACAGACTTTCTGGAATTGTATTCTGGTTTTGGTTGGGCATTCGGTGATATTGTAGTTTCGCCAACAAATCCTAATGAAATATATGTTCCTGGTGTATATATGATTCATTCTCTCGATGGGGGATCAACATTTAAGCGAATTGCGGGAAGAATTAAGCATCTTGAACCAAGTCCTGCCAAATATTTGCACCTGGATCAGCATGATCTGTATATTGATCCGATGAATTCAGATCACCTGATTCTGGGTAATGATGGTGGAATATATATTTCGCACGACCGAGGATTATCCTGGCTGCATACTAACACAATTCCGGGAGGAGAGTTTTACTCTTTGAATGTAGTTCAGGATACTCCGCTCAGAATTTATGGGGGTACGCAGGACAACAGCAGTATTTCAGGAGAAATTCCACAAAATCATGTTTCGAGCAATGGAAATAATTGGTCCTATGTTTGGCTTGATCCCTGGTCAGGAGGTGATGGATTTGTAACAATAGAAGACCCGACAGATCCTGCTTTCGTTTACTGGGAATCGCAAAACGGAATGATTAACAGAAAGGATATAAATACTGGAGAATCTAAGGTGATTAAACCAGTTCCTGATGCTGATGAGAATCCGCTTAGAAACTCGTGGAAAACACCATTCTTCATTTCAAAACATGATCACAGAACTGTGTATTATGCGGCAAATAAAATCTACAAATCCATTAACCGAGGAGAGCATTGGTATAGGATAAGCCATGATCTGACATATTCTAAAAGCAAATTTAAGAAAAGCAGATCGCTTACTGTACTTGCAGAATCACCAATTTCACGAGGATATCTTTTCGCCGGAACAGAAAAAGGAATTGTCTGGGTTAGTCGCAATGATGGAACACAATGGTTTGAGATCTCAGATGGCATTCCTGAAAAAAAGGTTGTCAGCATATATCCATCAAATCATAATAGTTCCAGGGTATATCTGGTAGCAAGAGGAATGGATGATGATGATAGCAATCCTTATGTTTTTGTTTCTGATAATCTTGGTCAGAAATGGATTCCGATCATCTCTAACCTTCCACCAGTTCCCATCAACATTATAATTGAAGATCCCGGTATTGAGAACCTTCTGTATCTTGGAAGTGATTACGGAGTTTTTGTATCAATGGACAGAGGGAAAGTATGGAAAGCTATCAGCAGTCAACTTCCCGCTGCAAGCGTTCAGGACATGCATCTTGATGAAAATCTTCAATTCCTGATGATTGCCACACATGGAATGGGGCTTTTCAGAACATTTATTGAACCTATTCGGCAATTTGCTCAATCAGGACACCCGGATGAGTTTAATTATCTTGAATCAATTCCTGGTAAATTACCAAAGGAAAAAGATTACAATAATGATTGGGACTTAACAAGCGGACAACCCGCTGTTTGGACCTGGTACAATCCAAAATCTTCATCAACTTCACTCCTGTTGCGTGATGAGAATGAGATAAAAATTTGGGAAACAACAGTCGAAAGTACAGCAGGGTTAAACCAGTTTATTTGGGATCTGCAAATCAGCCATAAACCAGATAATAGCATTTACCCGATTCCGGAAATAAAATTTCCAAAACCGGGTAAATATATTTTACAACTGATCAGTGATTCTACACAAATATCAGTACAAGTTCAAATTTTATCTAAATAATCAAGCTCTTCCTCCACGGCCTCCTCGACCTCCACCATCACCTCTGCCCCGTGACCGCTCTTCCATTCGTTTTTTTTCAATTTCCTGATACTTCTTATACTGCTTGGTAGAAAGAACCTTTTTTAAATCTGCATTTAATCCATCACGCATCTTTGTCATTTTTTCACGCATACCAGTTCGGTCTCCACCTGCACTATTTTGCATTAACTCTGTCCGCTTTTTATCATAGGTTTCAAATACCTTATCGAATTTCTCAACTTGCTTTTTATCAAGCTTGAGATCTTTCTTCAACTTAGTTCTTTGCTCCTGAATTCTTTTTTGGTAGTCACCTCTGTCACCACGATTTTGCGCCATACTCATTAAAGGGGTCATTACAATCAGTGCCGCTAATAGAACTCTTATTCCTCTTACTTTCATGATTAATTAGTTTTGTTCTGACATTTGACTGGAAAGCTAGTAAAAGGTTTAAAAAAAAAC
>JABHCC010000036.1 GCA_018669475.1 Bacteroidota bacterium
CAAGGTCCACATGCATTGGCAAGTACTATACCTCCAATTTCCTCAAAACTTTTTAAGAAACCATCACGTTCAACTGTATAACGTACCTGTTCTGATCCGGGGGTGATAGTGAATTCTGATCCAGCTTTCAGTTTCTTTTCAGACGCTTGTTTTGCAATGGAGGCAGATCTTGCAATATCCTCATATGAGGAGTTCGTACACGAGCCGATTAATCCTACATCCAATTTCTCTGGAAAATCATTGTCAACTATAGCTTTGGAAAATTCAGAGATAGGCCAGGCACGATCAGGTGTAAATGGGCCATTGATATGTGGCTCCAGTGCAGATAAATCGATTTCTACAATCTGATCAAAATATTTCTCAGGATTGAGATACACTTCAGAATCGCCATTTAAATCTTCTTTTATTGCATCAGCAAGGTCTGCCACTTCAGATCTATTTGTGTGTCTGAGATATTCAGCCATCTTATTGTCATAGCCAAATATTGATGTTGTAGCTCCAATCTCTGCCCCCATATTGCAAATTGTTCCTTTACCAGTAGCTGAAATAGATTCAGCACCGTCTCCAAAATATTCGACAATATGACCAGTACCACCCTTAACCGTAAGCATACCAGCAAGTTTTAGAATGATATCCTTTGCTGATACCCAGCCACTGAGCTTACCAGATAATTTTACACCAATTAATTTGGGAAATTTCAACTCCCATGGCATACCAGCCATGACATCAACTGCATCGGCACCACCAACACCAACTGCTACCATTCCAAGGCCACCGGCATTTACCGTATGAGAATCAGTTCCAATCATCATTCCCCCAGGGAAGGCATAGTTCTCAATTATAACCTGATGAATAATTCCAGCTCCCGGCTTCCAAAAACCAATTCCGAATTTATTCGAAACATCAGAAAGAAATTCATACACTTCCTTATTATTGTCAATAGCTGAATTTAGATCAGTCTCAGCTCCCGTTTTCGCCTGAATAAGGTGATCACAATGTACAGTACTGGGTACAGCTGCCCTTTTTCTACCAGCTTGCATAAATTGAAGAAGTGCCATTTGAGCAGTTGCATCTTGCATAGCAACCCGGTCAGGAGTGAAATCAACATAGCTCTCACCACGAACAAAAGCTTCCTGCAAGTCCTTGCTATGTAAGTGAGAATACAGTACTTTCTCAGTCTGAGTTAATGGTTTACCTGTTAAGCTTCTGGCAATCTTTATTTTGTCAGACATGTCCTGATAGGACTTTCGTATCATGTTTAGGTCAAAAATCATACTATTACGGGTTTTAGATTAGCGGAGAGTTAAAAAACACAGTTACAGGTACGACTAATAATAATTTATCCCCGAACAGGGCTTCTTTTACAACTCGCATTCAGTAAATATTTACCTCCATATATCTGACAAAAGTCATAAACTATTGTCAAACATCCAAGCCTATTTTTGTCTATCTTTGAAGTATACTAAGAAAATTTGCAATTACTTGACACACATGGAATTACTTGAAAGAATTCGTTTAAAAGCACAAAAGCACAACATGAGAATTGTGCTGCCAGAAAGTACTGAAGAGAGAACCTTAGAAGCTGCTGATATTTTGTTGGCAGACAAAATAGCCAGAATAATTTTAATTGGGAATAAGCAAAAAATACTGGAACTGGCAAGTCAACAGGGACTTAAGAATATTGACCAAGCTCAGATTATTGATCCTGAAAGTTACAATAAGCTTGACGAATATGCTGATTTGATGGTTGAGTTGCGAAAAAGCAAAGGATTAACAAAAGCAGAGGCTTTGGAGCTGCTTAAGAATCCTTTGTATTTTTCTACATTAATGATTAAAGCAGGAGATGCTGATGGTGAAGTTGCAGGTGCTGAAAACGCAACCGCTGACGTTTTGCGCCCGGCTTTTCAGTTTGTGAAGACTAAACCAGGAATATCAGTTGTTTCGGGGGCTTTTATTATGATCCTTCCGGATGATAAATATGGTGAAAACGGAATGTTAGTGTTTGCTGATTGTGCAGTGCACCCTTCACCTAATGAAGATGAATTGGCAGAAATAGCTGTCATGACAGCTCAAACAACAAAAGCAATTGCCGAAATGGAACCCAGGGTAGCCTTATTGAGCTTCTCAACCCGGGGTAGTGCAAAGCACGAAATGGTCGATAAGGTCAGAAATGCAACAATTAAGGCACAGAAAATGGCTCCTCAGTTTAGTTTTGATGGAGAGTTACAGGCTGATGCAGCCATAGTCGAGGCCATTGGAAAAAAGAAAGCTCCTGATTCAGTAATTGCTGGAAATGCAAATGTTCTGGTTTTTCCAAGTATGGAAACAGGAAATATCACCTATAAACTAGTTCAAAGATTGGCAGGAGCTGAGGCAGTAGGCCCAATATTGCAGGGAATGGCTGCACCAATCAATGATTTATCACGTGGGTGTTCAGTTAGTGATATTGTTAATCTGGTTGCGATTACCGCGAACCAGGCAGCAGGATAATTTAATATACAAGAAAATGTCAGAAATAGTAGAAGCCATCGAACAGTATGGGTTAAGTGACAAGAATCGCCCGAAAGCACAGTTTGGAAAAATTGGAATAGTTGGTTGTGGTTCTGTGGGACAAACCATTGCACGTATTATCTCGACGAGTGGGATGGATGTTATATTTATTGAGCTCAGTGACGAGAGAGTAGAAGCCGCAATTAAGGGGATCGAACAAACCCTCGACGACATGATTAATCATTGGGGTATGACAGAGGGAGAAAAAAGAAGTATTCTCTCAAGAATACATGGCTATGTAAGCTGTAGTGCATTGTCTGGGGCTGATTTAGTAATAGAAGCCATAAAGTCCAAAATCAGGGAGCAGAGAGTAAGTCAACGAAAAGAGCTGTTTAAAAAAATTGAATCTCAGGTATCTCCTGATACAATTATTGCGACCAACTCAACAACAGTTGTTATAACTGAATTGTCATCCGAATTAATTCATAAGGATCGATGTGTAAGCTTGCACTTCAGTACCTCAAATCCCGGAGCTAATATAGTTGAGGCTGTTAAGGGTCTTTACACTTCGGATCAGGTGTATGCCAATGTTCAAAAATTCATTAAAATGATTGGACGAAAAATGGTGCCTGTTGAAGAATCTCCTGGTTTGCTATCTGTGCGTCTTTTTGCCACTCTGATAAATGAGGCTAGTGATATTCTGATGGAAAGTGTTGGGTCTATGGAAGATATTGATATGGCTGCACGTGTAAGTCTGGGATTTCCACTCGGCCCTTTTGAACTGGCTGACAAAATTGGACTTGATAAAGTTGTGCGGTGGCTTGATAACCTGTACAATGAATTTGGTGATATGAAATATAAGGCCTCACCAATCCTGAGAAAAAAAGTTCGTGCCTCACAAAACGGAAGATCTGTCGGTAAAGGTTTTTACGAATATAAAGACGGAAGAAAAATCACTACAAAAACCTACTAATTATTAAACTATTATGAGGATTCTCGTTCTGAATTGCGGAAGCTCTTCTATTAAATACCAACTCTTTGAGATGTCTGATAAATCAGTATTAGCAAAAGGAGTTGTTGATAAAATTGGCCTTAAAGGCTCATTACTGAAGCATATAAAGGCCAACGGTGATAAAGTTCGACTCGAAGGAGAGATTTTAGACCATCAGTCTGGTATTGAATATGTACTGGGTGTTCTGACAAGCGACAATCATGGCTGCCTCAACAGCTTGGAAGATATTGACGCCGTGGGTCACAGAGTAGTTCACGGAGGTGAATATTTTACTGCCAGCACCTTTATTAGTAATGAGGTTCATGAAGCATTGGGTAAATGCGTTGATCTCGCGCCTTTGCATAATCCTGCGAACCTGAAAGGAGTTGACGCCATGGAATTATTAATTCCGAATGTATCTCAGGTTGCAGTATTCGATACTGCTTTTCACCAGACCATGCCTGAACATGCATATATGTATGGTATTCCATATGCTTTGTACAAGAAATATGGAATTAGAAGATACGGATTTCACGGTACCAGTCACAGATTCGTGAGTAAGAGAGCAGAACGTATGTTAGGCAAACCACTGCAGGAGCTGAAAGTTATATCATGTCATCTTGGAAACGGTGCATCTGTTGCTGCAATTAAAGAGGGAGTGTCAGTAGATACCAGTATGGGTTTTACCCCAATTGAAGGTTTGATGATGGGCACCCGATCAGGAGACCTGGATCTTGGAGTATTAACATTTTTAATGCAGAAGGAAGAATTGAGTCATCAAACCGCTAATCTGTTGATTAATAAGCATAGTGGAATGCTAGGAGTGACCGGCGTGTCATCAGATATGCGGGAAATTGAATCCGAAGCATGGAAGAATAAGAATGAAAGAGCTATTCTGGGGCTGAATATGTACCATTATCGGGTGGCTAAATATATTGGTAGTTACGTTGCTGCCATGAATGGGGTTGATGTAATTATTTTTACCGGTGGGATAGGTGAGAATGGATCAGAATCCAGAGAAGAAATATGTTCATATCTGGAGTTTTTAGGCATGGATATCGATAAAGAAAATGCCAATAAAACTCGTGGTAAAGAAATTATTATTACAAAACCAGGATCAAAAGTGATTGGAATGGTAATTCCTACTAATGAAGAATTGGTAATAGCTGAGGATACTGTTTCTATTGTTAATGACAGGAAGGAAAAAGGATTAATTTAATGTTTCGAACAATCTCAGAGATCGGAGAAGCAGCTAAAAGTCAAAGTACAAAGAAGAAGCTGGTATTAGCTGCTGCTCATGATCAACAAGCCCTTAGTGCTGCACTTGATGCCGGACAGACAGGTTATGTCGAGCCTATATTAATCGGTAAGGGTGACAAGATAAGAAGTCTTGCGCAAGAGCTTGGTTACCAGATTGAAAAACTGCAACTGATAGATGTAAATGAAAATAATGATGCGGTTGAGAAATCAGTGAAAATGATTAGCTCAGGAGATGCTCATATTTTGATGAAAGGAGCTTGTGGTACTGCAGAATTGCTGAAAGGAGTTCTTAATAAGGAATGGGGATTACGCAGTGGGTCGCTGCTTTCTCATTTTGCCTTGTTTGAAATAAAAAACTATCATAAACTTTTATCTGTGTCAGATGTTGCAATATCTATTGCACCGGGTCTGAAAGAGAAAATTCAGATTCTCAATAACGGAGTAAAGTTTCTGCACAATATTGGGATATGCATCCCAAAGGTTGCAATAATTGCTGCGCTTGAGAAAGTAACAGATTCTATGCCTGCTACTTTAGACGCAGCAGAAATAGTTCAGATGTATGAAAATAATTTAATTCATGATTGTATCGTGGATGGACCACTTGCCCTGGATAATGCTATCAGCACAGAAAGCGCAAAAACTAAAGGTATTTCAAGTAAGGTTGCTGGAGATGCTGATTTATTGATCATGCCGCAAATAGAGAGTGGGAATGTATTGTATAAAGCATTGACTTTCTTGTCAGATGCAAAGGTCGCTTCAGTAGTTCTTGGAGCAAGTGCCCCAATCGTATTAACATCAAGGGCTGATTCGCATGCATCAAAATTAAATAGCATCATGTTGGCTGCAATTCAAGGTATTAAGCCTCAATAATATTAAGTGAAAGTATGGAAGCCTACCAGATTTTGGTAATTAATCCCGGATCAACATCGACCAAGATCGCAGTGTTCCAAAATTTGCGACCTGTTTTTCAAAAGTCACTTAGTCATTCTCCGGATGAATTAGCTGCATTCGATGCAGTAGCTGATCAGTTTAAATACAGAAAAGATTGCATCCTTAAAGAAATACGGGCTGTTGGGATGGAACTTGAGTCTTTCAATGTGATTATTGGCAGGGGAGGTCTTGTTAAACCAATTCAATCTGGGATTTATGAGGTAAATGAAGCAATGGTCCGAGACCTTAAAAACACAATGCTTGGTGAGCATGCTTCAAATCTGGGTGGATTAATTGCAAAAGATATAGCTGATTCGCTGCCAGGAGTCAAAGCGTATATAGCTGATCCTATTGTGGTGGATGAGATGAATGATATTGCACGATATTCAGGGCATCCTGATTTTGAAAGAGTATCCATCTTTCACGCTCTTAATCAGAAAGCAGTAGCATATACTTTTACGCGATCAGTTGGACGTGAGTATAACGATATGAATCTGATTGTTGCTCATCTTGGTGGAGGGATATCAATTGGTTCTCATGAAAAGGGTCGGGTGATTGATGTTAATCAGGGACTTGATGGAGAGGGGCCATTTTCACCTGAAAGGTCAGGAACCTTGCCTGTCGGGCAATTAATCAGAGAAGTGGCAGACAATCCGGATAAGATTGCAGAAATAAAGAAGAAAGTTGTTGGCAAAGGGGGGCTGGTTGCCTATCTGGGAACAAATAGTGCCCAAGAGGTAGAGGAAAGAATAAAGAATGGTGATGAAAAAGCCCGACAGGTGTATGAAGCCATGGCCTACCAGGTTGCTAAAGAGATCGGAGCAGCTGCTGTTGTGCTAAAAGGCAGAGTCGATGCAATTCTGATAACCGGAGGGGTAGCTTACAACGATCTTTTTATACAACTACTAACCTACAGAATAGCGTGGATAGCACCCATAAGAGTATTTCCTGGAGAAGATGAGATGAGAGCTTTGGCTCAAAATGCTTATGGAGTTGTGTCAGGAGAAATATCCCCAAAAATTTACAAGTAAGACCACTTTTTTTTAAAGAGTATTTGTGTATTTTTATTCACAATGACTCTGCTATCTAATACTTGCTGGAAAATCTGTTTCTTTATCAGTTTATGGCTATGTCACCTGTCCTCTCATGCCCAGTATTGGGATGCTCAGGAAGAAGAAAGTTTGAGAGATCGGGTTTTTTTTGGTGGAAGTTTTGGAGCTAGACTGGGCACGGTTACACATCTTGATTTATCTCCACTAATTGCCTATAGATTAACAAAGAAACTTTCTGTTGGAACGGGTGCTGTTTTTCAATACCTGGCTGATCGACGGTATGCGGAGCCCTATAATACAGGTATTTATGGTGCTAAGCTTTTTGGGGATTACAAGCTCTTGCAATCTGTTTTTGCACATTCAGAGATTGAAATATTAAATCTGGATTCTGAATATTATGGCGATCCGGTAATAAGAAATATTGAAGCAAGTCCCAGATTCTGGAATACAGCGGTCTTTGTGGGAGGCGGATATCAGCTTAACATTGGATCCAGGTCATCTGTCATGGTGCTTGTCTTGTGGAATATTAATCAGTCAACAGAATCTCCGTATAAAAATCCTGTTTTACGTCTTGGATTCAACTTCTAATCTAACTATTGAATGAAATGAATTCATATAGTATTATTATTGCTGCTTCACTCGTTATTATAATTTCATATTTTTTTAACCGTTTTGCACAGAAAACCAGTTTTCCAAGTGTGTTGTTGCTCATTATATTGGGAATTGGCTTAAAACAGATAGACAAAGTTACCGGCTTATTGGATGGATTCGACCTCTTACCTGTACTGGAAGTTCTGGGTATTATTGGTTTAATAATGATTGTTCTTGAGGCTGCATTAGATCTGAAACTATCTAAGGACAAAACAAGCTTGATTTTGAAATCACTGGCACTTGCATTTCTTGGGCTAATAGTAAATGCAGGTTTGATTGCATTGATTATTAAATCTATTTGGATACTAGATTGGTATGTAAGTTTCCTATACTCAATCCCTTTGTCAATTATGTCCTCAGCAATCATTATTCCAAGTGTAGAGAGTTTGATCGGTAGGAAAAAAGAATTCATGATCTATGAAAGTACATTTAGCGATGTATTGGGAATTATGATGTTCTATTTTTTTCTTAGTGCAGGTCATCAGGATACGAGTGGAATATTGGCATGGAATATCGTTGGAAATATAGGTTTGACGATTGCTATTTCTGTAATTTCCAGCTATTTATTATTATTTGTCTTTCAGAAAATTCCTTCGGAGACAAAGTTCTTTCTGATGATTGCTGTGTTGGTTCTTCTCTATGCACTCGCTAAACAATTACATCTAAGTTCCTTGCTGATTATACTTGTGTTCGGATTAGTCTTATCTAATTATAAAATCTTTACAGGGGGAAAATTGAAGAAGTTCTTTATTCCTGAAGATTTAGCTGTGATCAAAGAAGATTTTACCATGGTTACTATGGAATCAAGTTTTATCGTTCGAACCTTCTTCTTTTTCATATTTGGTCTGAGCATTTCAATAAATTCTCTATTTGAGGGACGTGTAATACTTATCAGTATTTTGATTCTTGCTGTTATCTTTGCCAGTCGTTTTGGATTGGCAAGATTGATAATTGGAAAAAACAGCTATCCGGAATGGCAAATTGCTCCCAGAGGATTGATAACCATTCTGTTATTTTATGGAATACCAGCTGACTATCATATTGAAGGATTTCAGGATTTTCAGGGAATTCTGCTATTTGTAATTCTTCTGACAAGTATTATTATGGGCCATGCTATGATTAGAAACAGGCACAAAATAATTCATCCAGATCATGTTGAGTTTCAGGTAGTAAACGACTATAACAATACTAAGCAACAATTTAATAACAAAGCAGATTCTGATGGCATCCCGATGGAATAGCCTGTAATTTTGATAGTTTAACCTTTTTATTAGTAAAGTATTATGAACCGAGCATGACAAAAGGAAAAATATTTTAACACACACGCGGATAATTGTTTTTGTTGTGCGAGCTCCATCCGACAAATAAAATTAAATATAAACAGATGAAAAAGAAAATCCCCCTATACGTACAGATTATTATTGGAATGGTTATTGGCTTACTTTGGGGTCTTATAGCTGTTCAGTTTAAGTTAGAAGTATTTACTATAATGTGGATAAAACCATGGGGGACAATATTTCTTAATTTACTGAAACTACTGGCTGTACCTTTGATATTTGTTTCTTTAGTCAAAGGTATTTCGGGACTCAGTAATATTAGCAAATTGAGCTCAATGGGTTTGAAAACTCTTGCATTATATATTGTTTCCACGGTTTTAGCTATTAGTATCGGTTTAGTTCTTGTGAATACAATTAAGCCGGGTAAAACTTTTCCTGTTGAAAAACAAAGTGAATACTTAGAAAAGTTTGGAGCAAATATAAGTGATAAACAGTCAGCGGCTGATGTCATTAGAGAACAATCACCATTGCAATTTGTTGTGGATATGGTTCCTGAAAATATATTTCATGCATTGACAGATAACTCTAAGATGCTGCAAGTTATTTTGTTTGCGATATTATTCGCCATTTCTATGATTTTACTACCGTCCAAAAAAACTGAGCCAGTCAAACGCTTCATAGATAGTTTAAATGATATTGTTTTAAAATTGATAGATATTATTATGCTGTCTGCACCTTATGGTGTTTTTGCCCTTCTGGCAGCATTGGTTGTTGATTTCTCTGGTGATGCTGATTTGTTCACGGCTCTGGGATTATATTTTCTTACCGTGGTCCTGGGATTATTCATATTAATCACTGTTTTCTATCCAATATTCCTGAAAATATTTGTTCGAAAAGTCAAATATATGAAGTTTTTCAGGGCAGTTATGCCAGCTCAGATGGTGGCATTTTCCACTAGTTCAAGCGCAGCTACACTACCTGTAACCATGAAACAGGTTACTAATGAAATGGGTGTTGACAAGGATGTTGCGAACTTTGTATTGCCTGTTGGGGTTACCATTAATATGGATGGAACCAGCTGCTATCAGGCTATTGCTGCAGTTTTTATTGCCCAGGTTTTTGGTATTGATCTGTCTATCGGACAGCAATTGACCATTGTTTTGACAGCCTTATTGGCTTCAATTGGTTCACCAGGTGTTCCTGGTGGAAGTATCGTAATGCTAATTATTGTTTTAACATCAGTTGGTCTGCCTGTGGAAGGCTTAGCATTAATACTGGGAATAGATCGCCCCTTGGATATGTTAAGAACCGTTGTAAATGTTACCGGGGATTCTTCAGTTTCTATGATTATTGCAAAATCCGAAAATCAATTGGATATTGAAAAACTAAAATAGTTATATCGTTTAATGCTTGTTGGAAGTAAGCCGACGGCCTGGTACACCTACTGAAAATTATTGTTAAGATTTTACAGGTTTTATTTCCGGATGACTTTTTGCAAAGTTTGCTGGGAAAAGATTTTCGATCTCGCTCATCTTTGTGTCTGGCAGGGTTACCATAACCCATTTGAGCCACTCATAAGGATTAACATTATTGATCTTACAGGTTGCCATAAAGGTATAGATCATGGCCGATCGCTGCGCCGCTTCATGGCTGCCAGCAAACAAGTAATTACGACGACCGATTGCGATTGGACGAATCGTGTTCTCAATCAAATTATTATCAATATTCCACTGGCCATCTTCAGTATACCTGCAAAGTTCGACCCAATGGCGTAAAGCATATTGTACTGCCGTTCCCCAATTGCCTTTCGGTAGGATCTCCGGGAGATGCTCTTTGAGTCTCTTTTCTATTGCATCCAATACCCTTACCGAGAAGCGTTGCCTTAAGTTTTTGATCTGATCGAAAGTAAAATTATGATTGTGGGCAATACGTTCGACCTGGTACAGTTTCTGAATCGCCAGCATAATTTCTTTGGCATTCTCTGGCTCACCTGCAAGACTTTTTTCGAAATACCGTCTCGCATGTGCAAAACATCCAAGTTTTGTAACCTTTTTAGACCAGTCAGGCTTATCCAGGAAATCATATCCTACGTAGGCATCACATTGCACAGCTCCTTTGAAATCAGAAAGCAACCTCTTTGGAACTTTAGCTGCCCGGGATTTATCATACAGAAAAAAAGCTATTTTCCCAGGAGGAGAATGTCCTGCCCAAAAGTAGCCCTTGTGAGTACTCCCAGGCTTATCTTTAGTCAGAACCGGTATGCTGGTCTCATCAACCTGTATATAGTCACCAGTAAGAGCCGATTTAACCATAGCATCGTAAAGAACTATTTTTTTGTCTAAAGAATTCGAAATCCAACCATTGATGGTAGATTCTGCAAGCTTAACCCCCTGGCGGGCCATGATCTTTCTTTGGCGGTATATGGGCAAATGATCCATCCACTTCGAAATAACGATCTCAGTCAATAGGCCTTCACCTACGTTACCCCGGTGAACCGGAAGGTTCGGCAGGTCAGCAATAACAATACGTTTCCCATCAGGGCTAAGATATTTGGGTCTTACGATTACTCGAACATAAAACTCAGCAGGCTTTTTTTCAAGAATCTCTGTGCGCTCTTCTCCTATTTTCTTCCAGCCTGTAACATCTTCATCAGGAGATATGATTTCTTCAACCCGGGGAAGATCTTCAGGCAATGGCGGACGCGGATGTGTAGAGTTGGACTTTTTGCGGGTATAGGTGATCTTTTCGGTTGCAACTTCTTGTTCTATCTGGGGTATTTCGCCCAGGTCCAGCGTAAGTTGATTGGGATCTACCCCGGTAAAACGTTCACTACTGGAACCAAAGAGCATTCTTTGAAGATTGGCCAGCTGTTGTTGAAGAATATTAATTTGTGACTTTTGTTCCAGACTCTCAGCTTTTCTATCAGCGTTCTCCTTTTTGAGGCTGAGATATTCATCCTTAGTAATGGTAACTGTATTAGTATTTTCTCCCTGTGCAATCACACCTAAAAATACAAATAATACCTCTCTGCACTACCTGAAACTATTTGATATCCAGGCAGTATTTACAAACACAACACGCCAGGCATTGTTGATAAAACTGACAAAAAAATGCTTTTTTGAGTCTTGATCAATAATATAATCCAAAGCAGGTGGTTATTAACACTCTAAACCAGGCATTGTTGATATACACCCACTTTTTTTGAAAATCGTTTTCTACGCTGAATTTGTTGAACTGATATTCCCTCTATGATCATCGCCAGTTCTGCCCATGTTAATCGATAACCGTTTCCTTTCTTTTCCCAGGCTGGGAGTTCAAAGGTGCCAGCTTCTAAGCGCTTATAATATAATACGAACCCTGTTTCTTCCCAGCGCAGGAGCTTGGTTTTGTCACGTCGCCGGTTTATAAATATGAAAACCTCACCAGAAGCAGGGTTACGATGGAGTTGACCACGAACCAAGCCACTTAATCCATTTATGCCCAAACGCATATCGGTGGGCTGATGACGCAGATAATACGAACAGGAACTTGTTAAGGCAAACATAGCTTACACAATAGATAATATGGATCTGGCTGCTGAGAGAGAATCACTACCCGTGAGAATTATCCTGATACCGTCAGGAAAACTAATCTCAATCTTTTGATCCGGGGTAGAATCTGAAACCTGATCCTGATCTGGATCTTTTGTGCCAGAAATCTGAACTGGTATAAACTCTGGTGACTCTGTGAACGCTTTTGCAAATCCAGATCGACTTTGACGTTTGACAATTTCTTGGGGCCTTACCCTTCGACTGAGTATTTTTTGAAATACCGGGTTTCTGTGTTGATGAAGTATCATAATATATCTTTCCTGGAAAAGTAATGCTTCATCCTAAACCTGACAATATGTACCAGGCCGTTGGCTTACTGTTGGAAGGCATTCGTATGAGTTAAATAGCTTTGACAGATTCAAAACTATTTTATAAGTAATGGAGTATACGACCAGTACTTCCATTCCATTTGGGTTTAAACTATTCTATATTTTCAATTAATGCTAAGCGGGAATAGCTCAGAGGTAGAGCATCAGCTTCCCAAGCTGAGGGTCGCGGGTTCGAATCCCGTTTCCCGCTCAAAATCCTAAACACAAATCGGAATCAGTCTCTATTTATCCTCATTTTCTATGACTCACAGCATGCATATATCCATATAAAGACAAAATATTCCATTCTAAGTAGGTCAAATTTTTACTATCATGCTTAGTTACTAAGATATTAGGGCTATTTTACATACTCACCACTAACTTTGCTCCAGACAAAATGTATCTCTAAATGCTAATATATGAGATGCAATCTTAAAGTAAACCTAATTATATACAGATGTATGCTATTTTGTATACTAGATAAAAGATGACTATAACAATTGTGAACTTTAGAAAGTAATGCAGGATACTTATGTAAATAACAAAGGTAGACAGTGTGGAGTTATATTAATCACAGATATACATCTGTAAAAGAGTGGTTAATGCTCAGAATTCCAACACTTTAAGTGCTCATATATCAAGTTAAAACCAAGCAGTTTGTCATGTTATTAATAAATTACAGAATACAATTGTAGCCAATAGAAAATAAAATACGTTTAAAACGTTTATAATCTGTAGTATAGCTATGATAAACGATATTTAACTTCACTTAAGATAATTTATATGAATTTGTTGTGTAATTCAATGAATATGCTACATCTGACCATATTTGAACAAAATTACAGAGCTTTTTAAAGTATCATGCTGTAAAGGTCAGTATATACAGAATTAACTTATGAGAATGGCGTAAATAGGATTTGTAATGACTTTAATTCGCATACAATTGGATATACTTTAAACGCTTTTGCTTATAGGAATAGTGTAGCATTTAATACTCACTATAATCATGATTCTAATTTATTAAATATGTTACATATGTAATTCACAACGTTGAACCTAAAGTTTACATATGGAAACTCCAACAATTTGTATTTGTAATTGTCTATAATTACATTTGTAATGTGAAAGATCGAATTAAGCAAATACTATTAGATGAGGGCCTTACTTCTGGCGCTTTTGCTGACGAAATTGGTGTTCAGAGAAGTAGTATATCCCATATTCTAAATGGGCGAAATAATCCTAGCTTAGACTTTGTAATTAAAGTAGTTACAAGGTTTAGACATATTAACCTGGCGTGGCTAATGCTAGGAAAAGGGGAGATGTTAGGAAGTGAAATTGTAATAAGTGAATCTACTGCAAAACCTAACCCAACCATCTTTTCTGAGCTTCTGGAAGCTAGTTCTGAAGCAGATGTGCTTAATGTTGATGAACTATCAGAAAATCAAGTGGATAAGTCTATTAATACTAGCAGACAAGTGAGTAAGATTGTAATATTTTACTCCGATTCAAGCTTCTCCATGTATAATCCAAACAAATGAGCCTGATTTTCTTATCTTGGCGATAAGATTTATCCATGAATGAGTTTCTATAAATTTTTAATTCGTCCTGTACTTTTTATTGTTGATCCTGAGAAAGTACATCATATTACATTTTTCTTCTTACGTACTTTTAATCCATTCTTGAAGCTGTTTGTTCCGAAGTCTTGGAAAAGTCATCATGAAAGAAATATTTTGGGTATTAAATTCCCTCATCCGGTAGGTTTAGCTGCTGGACTCGATAAAGACGGAAAGGCGTACAAATCTTTGGGGAAACTCGGATTTAGTTTTGTGGAGTTGGGCACTGTTACTCCTCTTGCCCAAGCAGGCAATTTAAAACCTCGTCTGTTTAGAATTGTTAAAGACAAAGCTCTTATTAACAGAATGGGTTTTAATAATCATGGTGTGGAGGAACTTGCCAGAAGGTTAGAGAAGCGATCCAGGAGCTTAATTATAGGCGGAAATATTGGTAAGAATACTAAAACCTCTAATGAATCAGCTGCAAAAGATTATTTAGAGTGTTTTACCATTTTGTATGATAGAGTTGACTATTTCGTTGTTAATGTTAGTTGCCCTAACATACAAGACCTAAGGGAACTTCAGGATAAGGATAATCTGATGAAAATAGTAGTTTCATTATTTGAATACAGGGCCACTCAGAATAAAAAGAAACCTGTTTTACTTAAAGTTTCACCTGACTTAAATAATAATCAGCTGGATGATTTAATACAAGTAGTTAAGGATACGGGAATTGATGGTCTGGTTGCCACTAATACCACGGTCTCTCGTGATAAGCTGACTTTAAAAAAAGAATCTGTTGATAAGATAGGAAAAGGTGGTTTAAGTGGTTCTCCCTTAAGATCAAGATCTACTGAGGTAATTAGATATTTATGCGCTAAGCTTGGCCCCGAGTTTCCTATAATTGCTTCAGGTGGAGTTATGACAGCAGAGGATGCCATAGAAAAAATTGATGCCGGGGCTCAATTAGTTCAGGTCTATACAGGATTTATCTATCAGGGACCAAAATTGATCAGGGATATTCTTAAGCGTGTATAAATTCTTGGCACGATTTTAGTTTTAGTCCTGTGAATTATTAAACAACTAAAATATAAACGGATGATAACAAGAATAGTATTTTTTTGCCTTTTAATAGGACTCCTGGTTCCGGGGCAAAACTCTCAAGCACAGGAAAACACAAAAAATCCAAAACTTTCAATTACAGATGATCAGGTAAGGGATCTTAATGGTGCATATAGTGTTATTTCTATTGATGATGATGGAAAAACACAGCATATCAATTTCAAATTTGATAATGGGAAACTAAGTTCATTTGTTCTCAATGGTAATGAGATTCCTCAGGAAGATTGGGCTGAGTATAATCATTTACTCAAAGAGTTCATTACATATTTGTCTCCTGAAGATATAAAGAAGCATAAGTATAATGAGGTGTTTGAACTGGAGGATGAGCTTCGTCAGAATATTGCCAAAATGGAGAAAACAATAAAACAACTTGAGATAAGTAAACGCTTCGAATTATTTTATGACAATGAATTAAAACATTGGATTAAAGAACTGGAGCAGGAGCTAAATGAATCTGAGTTTGTTCAGGATATGGAGGCGGCCCTCGATGATTTATTGCATGATCTGGATGATTTTCTGGAGCAACGTAAAGAATATTATAATAATAAGGAAGAGCTTAAGTAAGCTCAAGTCATATGACACGTGAAGAAGCTCATAAGATTTTGGATGAAATGATTGATTCCAAAAGTCTTAAAAAACATTGTCTGACCATTGCATTGGTAATGGAGGCATACGCCTCTAAGCTAGGGGAGCCTGAAGATTTATGGTATAATACTGGCTTATTGCATGATGCTGATTATGATCGTTTTCCTGATCAGCATCCAAATATTATTGTAAAGAGGCTAGAAGAATCTGGTGATTTTGAAATGGCTTATGCTATTTCAGCACATTTTACAAAATGGGGTAAGAAATATCATAAACCATTGGAAAAGTATTTGTTGGCAGTCGATGAATTAACAGGATTGATAGTAGCAGCTTCCCTTATGAGACCTACTGGCATGATGGGTATGACTGTGAAATCTGTTAAGAAAAAAATCAAATCAAAAGGATTTGCTGCAGGAGTCGACCGGAATGAAATTGATAAGGGTATTGAGATTGCTGATCTGGAATTGTCGGAGCATGTACAATTTATTATTGATGTCCTGGAAAATTCATCGGAAAAACTCATTACTATTTAATTCTTAACAATTTTTAAGAAATTTTACTGATTTTTAGAGGGGAACATAAGTTTAGCCTTGGTATTTTTGATGGATGAATTTCTGTTGATAATGCCTATGAGATTTATTATTCTTATTACCTTGATTGGTGTTGGTCTTTGGTCATGTAATCAAACTGAGCATCCTGAGATGCAGGATCTTGATTTAATTGGTGTAAAGATTAATGAATACCTGGATCTTGAAGCAGAGGCGGGATTTAGTGGCGTAATAGCTGTTAAAAGACCTGGACAGGATATTCAGTACCGATCTTATGGCTACAGCAATAAGGAGCGTGCAATATTTAACTCTGAGCAAACAGTTTTTGATATTGGTTCCCTGACCAAACAATTCACAGCTGCAGCTATTCTGAAACTGGAAATGCAGGGAAAGCTAAGTGTTACAGATAGTCTGTTTAAATATTTTCCTGAAATACCAAATGACCGTATTGGTATTACTATTCATCATCTTTTAACTCATACAGCCGGTCTGCCAAGAAGTTTTGGGTCTGATTTTGAACGCCTTAAGAAGGATAACCTTATAATCCGGGCTTTTCAAACCAAACTTCAGTATGAACCAGGTACTGGCTTTAAATATTCACATGTTGGATACAGTTTGCTTGGAATACTGATCGAAAGAGTTTCCGGTGTTAGTTATGAGAATTATCTACAGGAAAATTTGTTTAAGCCTGCAGATATGAACAATACCGGATATATACTGCCCCAATGGGATTTGTCCACTGTTGCTAATGGATACAGCAGATGCAGAAATTTTGGTAAACCAATGGATGTACCCTGGGATGCTGAAGGTCCATATTGGAATCTCAAAGCAAATGGTGGATTACTCAGCACCGCTGTGGATATGATGGCATGGATTCATGCTCTGGATAATAATCTGGTTTTAAACGAGAAGGCTAAAGAGAAATACCTTAAAAAGCATGTCAGCGAAGGGAAAAAAAGTGTCTCTCATTACTCATATGGCTGGACAATTCTTGATTCCAGAAGAAATACTCAGGCTTTTGTCCATGAAGGAGGAAACCAGGTTTTCTATTCAAGATGGGTCAATTATCCTCAAGAGCAGGTGAGCATTCTTCTGCTTTCAAATGAATCAAGATTGGGTAATTCAGATATTAATTTTGAATTAGCAGCAACAATTTTTTATCCGAATCATGAACCTGTGGTAAAAGGATTACAGGCAATTTGTATGGATAGCCTTCCGGATAATCGTCTTGGAGAGGTGGCAGGTGAATTTATTGGCTTGATGACTACGCAAGGGCTGGAGGATCTGGAGGCATTTATAGATGACTATGTAGGTGTTTACATGAGCAATAAATACAGCCGAAAAAGAATCACTGATGAATTACAAAGTATTCAAAATGAATCCGGGCCTACAAGAATAAAGCAACTTAGGGTTATTGACCACAGAATTCTGGAAATTGAGCTTGTCAGGATTCCTGACCTTCAGGATATTTATATTCGGCTGCAACTTGATCCTGAAGATAACTATCTGCTTAAGAGATTCTATTATAAATCTGATGATAGCTAAGGAAGTAATTCCCTTCCAATTCCCTGTTCCAGTGAAATAAATGTTTCAGTACTAGAAACACCGCTAATCTTTTGAATACGGCCATTTAATATTTCCATTAGGCCCTGATTATTCTTGCAGTAAAGCTTCAGGAATATCGCATAATTACCAGTAGTATAGTGACATTCTACAATCTCAGGAATGTTTTCCAATTCAGCTACTACAGTGTGGTACATGCCTGCCTTTTCAAGAAAAACACCTACATAGGCACAGCTTGTATAACCCATGCTTGCAGGTGATAACTTAATACCTGAACCTGCTATAATCCCTGCCTGTTCAAGCTTATTTACCCGTTGATGTATTGCAGCTCCTGACATTCCACACACTCTGGCGATCTCCAAATAGGAGGTACGGGCATTTCCCATTAAAAGTTGCAGAATCTTTCGATCAGTACTATCTATTTTAAAGCTATTTTCCATATCTGCTTAAGATCTTTAAGTGCATTTAAATGAATTGCCGAATGTTTAAAACTAATAAAATAAACTTGCTTAGTTTCCAAATTGCGGAAAGGTTTTCATGCTGTGGAAGAATATACCAATTATCGGATTAATTGAAGTCAATAAAATACAGATAAACAGCATTTTAGAATCTGGGGTCTGATTTTTGGTAAATAATTACCACTGAAATCAATAGGGAACAAGGATAATAATGATAATAAGAATGAAATGTCAGATCAGGCTTTGTCATTCAGCGCCTTTCCAAACCCAACATCGGGACATTTATATGTAAAATTTGATTCTGCTAAAGAATTCAAATCTCATTCAGGTATGAACAAACTGGATCTTGATCTCCATGCTGCAGGAGCAGCACCTGGCTATTATGTTCTTGTCTTTAAAACGCAGGATAACAGGGATCAATTAAAAATTTTGGTAAGGTAATTTTTTGTAAATTTCCATGATGCAACCAAACGGGTCAAATAGTGGAAAACTTCTTGAAGAAGGACAATCTTATCGATTTAATATTAAGAAACTTATTGATATTCCAGGATCAGGAGAAAAACATTTCATTCTTGTTGGACCAGATAAAAAAAAGTATTTGTTGAATTCTAGTTATTATGATCATTATCCCCTTAGAGTTGGAATGACTATTAACTGTCAAGTAGATAAAATCAATTGCACAGGACGGATTTTCATTGAGCCTGAACATCCGTATTACGCGCTAGGTGATCGATATGATTTTTTATTGATAAAGATTACTGAGGAAAAAAATATCTGGAATGAACCAAGCTACACTGCCTGGGTCAGAGATTTACATAGAAAAGAGTGGGCATGCCCAATAGATAAGCCTGATTTGTTTCAACCGGGAATGTCTTATCTGTCATGTAGAGTTGAAAGGATAAAGAAAGCTCAATTATTGCTGTCATTGCCCAGTATCAGGGGAGTACAGGTCAGACTCCGTCATAATACAGTATATGATTTTACTCTTAGAGAAGTGAGAGAGTTTCATAACACCCTATATTATGTACTTGAAGATCCTTATGGTTCTTATCATATTTTAGAGAAAAGATTTTATGAGCATTTCAATTACAGCAAGGGACAGTTTATTCAGGCCCGGATCATTGATATGAAACCAGATGGTACATATTTATTGGAACCTTTGAATCCATATTATCGTATTGGTGAAGTATATATGTTCAAGTTTATGAGGTTGGAACAAGTGGTTGCTGGTGATTTTGAGGGAAGAAAGGCTACTATTTGGGTGAAAGACTATTTCTCACAAGCCATAAAGCTTGCAGCAAAAGACTGGCAAATCAATAAGCAGGATAGCAATCCCAAACATATTCCATGTAAAGTAATAAAATTCAAAAAAGGAAGTGTAGTACTTGAAAATCTTGCTGAACCTGAAATTGACGATTTGGATGATTATGAATAGTAAATTCAAAAACAAGAAGCTATTAAATTCAGGTAGAAGCAAAAAACTGATTATGCTGAAATACTTGTATATTTTGCTGGCTTTACTTTCTCCAATGGGTATGAATGCCTTCGGACAAGAAAGGGTAATTGTACTCGAAATTCAATTTTCAGGGAATATTCAGGAGGAGTTAAGAACGGCAACATTAAAGTATAATAAGCAGTTTGCTTTTAGTTTTACATTTGATGACGGCTTGGATGACGCATTTTCTCTGGGATTTCCATTGTTGAACGGCGGACATTCATCTGAAGATAATAATGATTATCCGGGCTTGTATTATACTGATGGCTGTGGAAAAAGGATAACCTTCACGGCAGGATTAGCATGGTTTACAGCAAATAGTGCAGGAACAGATTTACACAATGGTAATAGCCCCTCAAATATGACCTGGTCTCAGGCATTGCAACTTTATCATGCCGGATGGGATATATTTAACCATTCATACGACCACAAAGCAAACCAAAGTGGAATTGACTACAATTACCAGCTCTCAAAGAATGCTGAAGTAGTTAAGTCACGATTGGGAATTGACTTGCATTATGTTATCCCTCCGGGAGGAGATTCAGATTATATTGAACCAGCTTTCGCCATGGGTGCAAATGCTGTTTTTACAAGTAGTGCCGGCCAATCACCTTATGGTAATGAAGCTGTGATCGTTGATAATGAAATTGATCACACGAATCCTGTTTTTTGGCGTAATTCTATTACCAGCAGTCAATACACCTCAGGAGAACTAAAACAACTGGCTGTTGATCGATTCTCAGATTTGGAGCCAGATAAGCATATCTGGTGGAATGAGTTTACACATCGTGTTAAATATGAGCAAATTGGTGGTAGTGTTAAGTTTCTTCAGTTTAAGGAATATTTAGACTTTATGGCCAATCAGTATGGAGAAGCCGGATTGGATAATGGCTGGTTTGCAAGCTCAATTGAAGTATATGAATACCTGATTGTGAGAGATAAATTGCATCTTGATTATACCATTAGTAATAATCGCTTATCTGTCAGAATTGACTATTCTGATTGTCCTTTGAACCTGCGTTACTACGACATTAGCTTATTATTTACGACCGACAAAACCATTTCATCACTTCAGATTGATCAGAATGGACAAACTAGTTATAATAAACAGGATGGGGAGTACCTAATTAATATCAGCCTCCCGGATTCGCATTTTGCCAAACTTTTTGAGAACATCGATAATGAAGATATTTGGGATATAGTTGTTTATCCTATTCCGGCTAAACAACAATTATTCTTCTACTCAAATAAACCTGTTCCCCATGATGCCAGTATAGTATTGACAGGTTTATCAGGTGTATCAATGAGTTTTGATATGCAAAACGCCGGTTTTAGTGAATTTTCAGCAAATCTCGAAGGAAAGAATATTGTTCCGGGTATATATTTATTACAGATTGTGCATGATGGATCTGTGCTAGATACTAAAAAGATTATTATCCAGTAAATTGACAAGCTTATGCGAATATATACAGGAACCGGAGATAAAGGAGAAACCTCACTGGCAAGTGGGAAAAGGGTACCAAAGTATCATTATCGCCTGGAAGCTTATGGTACAATTGATGAGTTGAATTCAGTATTAGGTTGGGCGAGAGTAAAACTAAATGATTCTCAAACTAAGCTAATTCTACGTAAAGCTCAAAACAGAATCTTTACTATCTCATCCTTTTTAGCCATGGATGATGAGAGTCAACGAGCGAAACTGCCATCTGTGAGCGAAGATGATATTATAGAGCTTGAACAGGATATTGACAGGATGCAAGTAGGGCTACCTGCACTTGCAAATTTTATTTTACCGGCGGGACATGAATCTGTTGCGGCATGCCATATGGCCAGAACTGTTTGCCGTAGGGCTGAACGCTTAATAGTCAAATTAGCAGATTCTGTTCAAGTAGAGCAATCTCACCTTAAATACATAAATCGTTTGTCAGATTATCTTTTTGTTGCTGCTCGTAAAGCAGCATTTGATACTGGGACAGAAGAAGAACTCTGGTATCCTGATTATCAAAAAAGGGGATTCTGATAATACTTTGCTTAAGTATTATTCTTCAAGCCTTAAGAAGTGTTATGTTTTTAACACCTTCACTTACTCAGTTAGTATTTTGGGCAATTACAAGATTTTTATTTACTATCTTTGTATGGTTTTTTAAAAAGAATATAGCCTTAACTAATTGACTTAAAATAGTTTACTTACTAATATACAGGAAAGATGAAGATTAAAAAGGTAATGGCACATGAAGTGCTGGATTCAAGAGGCAATCCAACAATTGAAGTTGAAGTTAGATTGGATAATAATGTATCTGCAAGTGCAATTGTTCCTTCGGGGGCATCAACAGGAGAAAAAGAAGCTGTAGAATTGCGCGATGGTGATAAGTCACGTTATCGTGGTAAAGGTGTATTAAAAGCTGTCGACAATGTTAATACAAAAATTGCACCGGCTGTAACCGGATTATGTGCCTATGAGCAACGCAATATTGATTACACAATGATTGAGCTTGATGGTACTCCAAATAAAGCTAATTTCGGAGCGAATGCCATCCTCGGTGTTTCACTTGCTGTAGCTCACGCTGCTGCAAGAAGCCTTGAACAGCCACTATATAGATATATAGGAGGAAGTAATGCCTGTATTTTGCCTGTTCCTGCCATGAATGTGATCAATGGTGGTGCACACGCAGCAAATAGTGTGGATTTCCAGGAGTTTATGATTGCTCCCCATAATGCACCTGATTTTAAAACAGCTATACAAATGGGTGTAGATACATTTCATGCCCTGAAATCAGTTCTGACAGCTAAGGGGTATTCAACCGGCATTGGCGATGAAGGTGGATATGCTCCTGATTTGAAATCAAATGAGGAAGCAATGGAGGTTATTCTTGAAGCTATTGAAAAAGCCGGATTCAGACCAGGTGAAGATATCTCAATTTGCCTCGATCCTGCCACCAGCGAAATGTTTTATGATGGAACATATAACTTCTTCAAGTCCGACAAATCAAAAAAATCATCTGAAGAAATGATCGCAATCTGGAAAGATTGGGCGAACAAATATCCTATCGTTTCTATTGAAGATGGTTTAGATGAAAACGACTGGACTGGATGGCAAAATCTGGTTAAAGAGTTAGGTGGAAAAATTGAATTAGTTGGTGACGACTTGCTTTGTACAAATAAAGCTATTCTGCAGGAATCCATCGATAAAAATGCAGCAAATTCAATCCTGATTAAACTTAATCAGATCGGTTCGCTAACTGAGACATTGGAAACTATCGAACTGGCCAGGAAAAATGGTTATAACTATTTCATCTCACATCGTTCAGGTGAAACTGAAGATACCACAATAGCTGATTTGGCAGTCGCTACTTCAGCCGGACATATTAAAACTGGTTCAGGTTGCCGTGGTGAGAGAATTGCTAAATTCAATCAATTACTGCGCATTGAACGTGATTTAGGTAGTGCAGCTGTTTTTGCGGGATTAAAAGCTTTCAAAAACGCCTGATATAGCTTATCAAATATTTTAAGAGAGGCACAATTTTATTGTGCCTTTTCTTTTCAAAAAAAGAATAATAATTAATGTCCATTTCAAAAAGGATCATTCTTACAGGAGCGCCTGGGACAGGCAAGACAACACTTCTTCATGCAGTTCGGGGAAAGGGATATCAAATATTTTCTGAAGTTGCAAGAGAGCTTATTTCAGGCGGCAAAATACCTCCTGTCTGGAATAAAGGGAAGGATGATACTGCTTTTGGTGATCTTGTTCTGAATGAAAGGATTAAGCAGTTCAGGAAAGCCAAAAAGAATGAATACCATTTTTATGACCGGGGGATTCCGGATGCTCTTGTATTCAGTCAGCTGATGAAAAAACAGCCATCTGATCAACTCAAGCAGGCAATTAATGAATACCGCTATTCCAAAAAGGTCTTTGTACTTCCGCCATGGAAAGAGATTTACCATAGCGATGCAGTTCGTAAAGAAAGCTTTGAGCAAGTATTAGAAATCCATGATTATACTATAGAGCAATATGTAAAGGCAGGTTATTCCTGTGTTATCCTGCCAAAATGCACTGTTCAGGAAAGACTGAAAATCATATTTCTAAATCTTCAAACTTCAAGTGAGCCAAAGCTTTGATCCAGTGTTCAGGTAAAGAAGCCTTTAATTCAACAACTTCTCTGCTAAAGGGATGTTGAAAACTAAGTTTTCTTGAATGCAAAAACATCTGCGGAAGATCTAATACCTCTGTGAAAAACCTGTTGTGATCACGATCACCATACCAACGGTCACCTGCAATTGGATAACTTACATGATTTAAATGCCTTCGTATCTGATGTCTTCTTCCTGTAATAGGATTAACACTTAACAGACTGTAACGGGCTGTTTCAAATGGTCCGACAGGGTGGGGCATTTCTGTACACGCCAGCCTTTTAAACTTTGTACAGGCTTCCTTACGTTCTTTGTTTCGACCTTGTGGAATTCCTCGGTCAACATCAAAAGCATCAGGAGGCCAGCCTCTTACAATTGCCAGGTATTCTTTGGTATAAGCATGCTCCAGAACCATCTTACTCATCTCATGAGCAATTTGCTTTCTTAATCCAAAAAGCAAAACACCCGAAGTTGCCTTATCCAGACGATGAATGGGAAATACCCATTTACCAATTTGATTTCTCAGAATCTGAACAGCAAATTTAATTTCATGCGGATCAAGAGCTGTTCTGTGTACCAACAATCCGGCAGGCTTATTTATCGCTACTAAACTATCATCCTGATAAATTATTTCAAGCTCTGCATCCATTGTGTATAGTTTTTGGAAATCCTTTCGTTTTTATTTCAGTGGGATAGTCAGATTGTGTTATTTTTGAACTTTCGTATAAATTATCCGAAATGCAAAAGATACTGGCACAAATATCGGAAAAAAAATATGGATTCCTTGGTACTGTAGCATTTCACATGTTCTTGGTAATCATCTTCTTAGTCTTTAAGATTAATGTTGAGAAGCAGCGGAATACCGAAGGGATAATGCTGGATCTTAAGACTCTGGAGGAATTAGCCCTGCTTGAATTCCAAAATGACGATTACCTGCCGGATGAAAGCAGTCATTCAAGAAACATTGCTATAAACCAAGCAGAAGACAGGATAGAGAACTTTGATGATTATCAGGATTACCAGATGTCGCAGGAGGCAGTAAACAATGTTGTCAAAGATCTTATTCAGCAGGATATCAGTAATATAATAGAGGAAAATAACCTTAATCCTGATGATACAGAATTACCAGATATAGTTACCCAATCAATTAAATTATACCGTCCTGAAGATTTTCATGAAAAGCAGGTGTATGAAGGTCCCACGAATATTTATTTTAACCTTGAAGACCGTGAGATGACCAGAATGCCTGTTCCTGTTTATAAATGCGAAGGTTCAGGCCTGGTGCATCTGGATATTCGGGTGACAAGAAGAGGTAAGGTTGAATTGGTATCAGTAGACAAAGCTAGTTCAACAACATCAGATCCCTGCCTGATAAAAGCAGCAAAAGATGCAGCATTGAAAACCAGATTTAACTTTAGCACAAAAGCCCCAATGCTACAGTCAGGAACAATTAGCTACAATTTTATAGCGCAGAGGGAATAGGTCCGGGGTCCGAAGTCCGAAGTCCGGGGTCCGAAGTCCGGGGTCAATGGTCGTTGGTCGTTGGTCTCAAGAATCTCCGGATATAAAAAAAAGAACTCCCTTGAGAGCTCTTTTTTTTATTTGGGTAAGTTAACACCTAGTATCTTCGTAACTGATCTCTGTCGTGAATTACTATTTCTGGCTTATCTTCCCAGATATCTATCAGACCAACGGCCCACACAAATTCATCTTCAAAGTGCCAGGTTGGGCTCCAGCTGATGTCTTTCGCAATATTCCTGGGAACTACTACTGAGAAATCATGGTAGGGGAAAGGAGCTCCGAAGTATAAAGTATAAGTGCGGTCTTCAGGTGAATAATATACCTCTTCAACTTTTCCATAAATCCTTTTTACAGAACCCACATAGTGCATTGCTTCATAGCTTGAGATGCTTTCAACATAACTGCCGTAGTTATTATTCCAGCGAGTGTGCATAGGATAGTAATACATAAACCTGTTGTGCAGATAAGGAGTCCAGCAAAGATCCATGTGCATTGGTCGACGATATGGGTAACGTACCCTTCTTATATCCAGGCCCAGAGGAGCTCCAAAGTGGTAGTGTCTTACTACTACAGTTCTGCGGTAGCGATTGCTATGCCAGCTGTTATAGTTGTTATATACTCTTCTGAAGTCTTTTGAACGTCTCAGGTCATTAGCATCACGGTAATCTACTTTGTATCGTTTTGATGCAAATACTTCATCGTTTTGGTGTCTGAACTTCTCGCCATCCCGCCTAACATATACTTTGCTTCCCTGACGGTCACTTCTTGAATATGAACTTGAGGCTGAAGACTTGGAGCGATTGTTATCACCGCTAATCTTCTCAGTGGATGCAGATCTTATTGACTTATTCCCAGTTGATTTGCTGTCGGATCTGGCAACAGAACGACTTGCACTATTACTGGTTTTTGAGCCGCTGCGAACTGCTTGATTTGCTGATCTGCTTGACCGGCTTGCACTGGTTTTTACCTGATTATCACGAGAAACCGAGCTTCCTGATACACGATTCGCCGAAGACCTCGAAGAGGCAGAGCTGCTGCGTGACTGAGTTGCCTGGCTTTTGCCCGAGCTGCCAGCGCGACTTTGAGTAGCTTTTGACCTGTTAGAAGATCCTGAGCGATTTTGAGTTGCTTGTGAACGACTTGAACTAGCTGATCTGCTTTGAGTAGCCTTACTTCTGTTTGAGCTACTTGGCTTGCTTTGAGTTGCTTTGGAACGACTGCTTGAGCCAGAATTTGATTTACTGGCCTTGGCTTTGTTAGCAGAATATGATTTGGTCGCTTTGCTTTTTGAAGAGCTTGACGATCTTGAGCTTGTAGCCTTGCTGGCCGATCTACCTGAATTGCTTTTAGACTCTCTGGAACTTCTGGAGCTTTGTGGGTAGGCAGTTAACCCTGCTGCCAGTATTAAGGAGAGTATGATTAATTTTTTCATGGCATTGTATATTTAGTGAAACATTTAATGAGATATTGCAAATGGCTTGCCAAAAAAGCCTGATATCAATATTTGTGTTTGTTCGCTTTGTAAATGCGTTCTTAACATCCATATAAGCGATGCTTAAAGACAGATCTTTGTATAATCATATCAGTTTCATGCTTTGTTAGTTGTTGTGCTGAGGATTCTTGGTAGATTTGTTTGATAGATATTAGTATACCATATATACATAAATCATATAAGTGGTATTAATGATATTGAAAACTTAATCATGACCTGGTATGAATCAACTAAATTTTGTGAAATTCTCTGTAATATTTGGTAATGGTCTGATTATTGTAAACGTACAAGATTGCTCAATTCAGAAACATATCGGAGAAGCATATCCTGCTTCAGAATTATTCTGTCAGAAAAGCAATCACTCTGGACTTAGCCTTATGGAAAGTGTAAAAATGAGCACTGATTTTCTCAACAAAGCAAATTATTAGCAGATGAAGGCCCTTTTTGCCGGAATAACAACTCTGGATATTTTATACTATACGGATGATTACCCACTTGAGGACAGTAAGTTGTATGTCAATGAACAGCTAATACATCCGGGAGGTATGGCTGCAAATGCAGCTTTCACTTTTTCTGCTTTAGGAGCTGAAGCTTATTTGTGGACATGTTTAGGTAAAGAGAAACCTTTCACTGATTTGATACTAACCAGACTTACCGATGCAAATATCAATGTACGAGATCTGGCAATAGATAATTTTCCAGGTGTTCCTGCTGCTTCAGTATTAATAAATGATAAAAACGGAAGCAGAACTGTTCTGAATAGGCCTAAACTGATCTCAGGAGGCCATTTGTCTGGTCGACATCATCTCAGAGATCTTGAAATTGATGTTCTAATGGTGGATGGTTTCTATCCTGAAATTGCACTCCCATTGGCCCTGGAGGCTAATGAAAAAGGGATTCCTGTAGTGATGGATAGTGGCAGCTGGAAGCCTGGTCTGGAGTTATTACTTGAAACTGCAGATTATCTTATAGTTGGAGATGCCTTCAGGCCACCTGGGATTTCTGATATTAATGATAGCCTTAACTACTTGAAACAGTTTAAGATTGCCGGAATAGCTTTAACTAATGGTTCAGCTCCGCTTATGGCATATTCTGAAGCTGGTAGTTTTTCTATTTCTCCTCCTGATATAAACTGTATTGATTCCCTTGGAGCCGGTGACGTGCTGCATGGAGCTTTTTGCTATTATCTGACTCTTGGGCATAATTTCCATGATAGCCTGGAGCAATCGATAAATATTGCCAGTATTTCATGTCAGTATCGGGGTACCAGAAGCTGGATTAATGAAATCTAAAAACTTACTTCTTGTCCAAGTCCTGATTTAAGAGCCACATCATATATATATACAGCTGAGAACAAATCGAATAGCGCCATTCCGACTGATTTATACAAGCTGGTTTCAGTGGCATCAATGTTCAATTTGGCTGTGATTATATCGCTCAGCGAGTGGATCTGATTGGTTTTCAGCATTCCTGAAGATAGAGGGTGAATCAAATCGCCAGACTCCTCCATCGCCATATTCACATCAATGAAGCAATGTTTCAGCAATGGATACAAGGCTTCTGGCATTTCAATCATCTCAGGTTTATATGAACCGATTGCAATAATTGTTTTACCTCTAAGTAGTTCGGCAACATCAGGAAGTACCGGAGTACATGCATTTGTGGCGGTAATGATTATCTCAGACTCACGGCATAGCTCAATTGAATCTTTTGCAGCGATGAATTCTACATCCGGGAGTTGGACTTTTAATTCTTTGATTAAAGTATCAACAAGGGAAGTGTTTTGGTCTAATACCCAAACTTTTTCAATAGGCCGGTTCTTGCAGGCAAAAAGTATTTGGTGCAAACCCTGAACACCAGCGCCAACCAAACCAAGTGTTGAGGCGTTTTTAGGTGAAGTATGACGAATCCCGGCAGATCCAACAGCTGCAGTACGTACTGCTGTTAGTTTTGCTCCATTTAACAAGGCCAGGGCCTTTCCATTCGATCCGTCATTTAGCATTACAGATCCATATAGTACTGGTTCTCCTTTAACAGGATTATCAGGAAAAAGCGAAACAAGTTTTGTGCTAAAAAACTTACCACTGCTGCAAGGCATAAGTAAAAGAGTGTTTCCGTCGAAATCCATATGCACTCTGTCGGGCATAACAAAATCACCACTAGCATAACTTAGCATGGCTTGCTCCATGATATTTGTCAATTCAAGCGGGTCGACTATTTTACTTATTATTTCTTCGTTTAGAATTAGCATAAAAATGTATGAGTCAGTTATAAGTTATTATAGGTTCAATCCTTTTGTGGGGAAAGCTTATTTAGTTTATCTTCAACTTTCTTTGCCGAATTACTTATTGAAAGGCCTCCAAGGGCAGTGCATCTCAATTCTCGCGGTAATGCTTTTCCAACTTTGAGCATTGTTGTAATAGATTCTGAGAGAGGAATTACAGGGTCAACACCTCCAAGTATCATATTTGCAGAGATGAGTGCATTAGCGCCAGCCTGTACGTTTCTGCTCAGACAGGGGATTTCTACCCGGTTGGCTACCGGATCGCAAACCAGGCCCATAACATTCTGCAGGGCTATTGAAGCCGCTCCCAGTGCGTCTTTGGCATTTCCACCAGCAAGTTGAATCATTCCGGCAGCTGCCATTGCTGCACCAGATCCTGTTTCAGCCTGACAGCCAGCTACTTCAGCAGCGAATGTAGCTTCTCTGCTTATAAAGACACCTATTAAACCGGCAGCCAGAAAAGCCTCAATAATTTGATCCCTGTTAGCATTAGTTTCTTCAGCCATGCTTAAAATAGCCCCAGGCAAACCTCCAGCGGCACCTGCCGTTGGTGCAGCAACAATAAGCTCCATGGCGCTTTTCGATTCCATGATAGCCATAATATAGGCTGTCATTTTTTCAAGTGGCCCTGCAGGTAACAATTTGCCTTCTAATGACCTTTTCAGAAATTCAGGTGATTGAGCGTGTGCAATTCTGTCTTTGTACGTGGTACCTGCCAGTCCTGTGTCAATGGCAGCCATAAAAATGTCAACAAGGCCTTTCATCCTGATATGTACTTCAGTCTCCGTTAATCCTGACCTTTTTGATTCATATTTAAGCGCAAGTTGGCCGAGATCTGAATCTGATAACTCCGGCATTTCCTCAAGGTCTGAAGCACTAAGGAAGGGTAGCAAACTACCAGCATAACCCATTACCGGATAAACAGGGTCGATAATTCGTGAAATTCCGCTAAATGTGTTGAGCTCAGGTAAAACAGCTTGGCTGATATTAAATTCGATAATTAATAATGCCTCGTCATCTTTGAAATCGATCTGATGTCGAAAAACCTGTTTTCGGAAAGAGGGTTCTTTATTGGCTCTAATCCACCAGCCATCGACATCTTCTCTTTTGCCATGTAATAGCATGCAGGGTAAATCAAATTGAATATTAAGCTCAAAACCTGCAAGCTCAATAAATTCAATCAGCCCACCACCCGTTGACAAAGCTGTGGTTTGAAAGCATTCACCATCAGTTGTTTCTATTATGCAACGATAAGTATTCGGATGTTTGGCCGAATAATTCTTAATCTCAAAAACCAAATCAATTCCCTGTTCTCTGGCTTGTTCTAATGCAGTAGGCATAGTAGCATCTGATATCGGGATACCAATAATGCCAGCAGCCAAACCAATGTCAGATCCCTGAGTGTGATATGTTGTTGCAAGAGAGCCTTCAGAATGAAACTGAAAAGTTACTTTGGAGATTGATGATCCTGCAAGTTGTTGCAGAACTTTACCTATTCTGTGAGATCCGGCAGTGTGAGAACTTGACGGACCTCGCATAACCGGACCTAACGCATCGTTAAATATTCCGGGGGGATTTATAGTTTTCATATACACGCTTATATACTGGGGTAATGATATTCAAAATATTTAAAAAAACTTGCATACTTTTAGGAGAACTAAAATATATTTATATGAGAAAATTTACTCTGTTATTTTTACTGATAAGTATCTCTTTTTGCCTTACAGCGCAGAAAGCAGATATAAGCACAATAATCCCCCCGCCGTCAAAGGCTGAGCTCAGTAATTATACAGATGCTTCTATGCAACAAAAAACGTTGAAAGGAGCGGGGGAAGTTTTTTGGGAAGAACAATTTGACTGGGGCGATGAGTCTTCAGAAATAGGTTGGTTCCTGCCGGATGGTTGGTCGGTTGAAGATCCCGGTGATATTGGATACAACTGGCACTGGGCAAACGATACCTTAAAAGGTGTTTATACAACTGAGCCGATAATGGCCTCATCATCATGGCACAATGGCGTACTGGCTCTAAACCTGGATGGCTACAACTCGGATATTGCCAACTACAATGATTACATAGCAGTTGATAACTCAATTATGAGCCCTCCGATTGACTGTTCACAGCACGGATCTGTACTCGTGCGAGTTGAACAAAGATTCCGCTTTTGGTCAAGTGCTGTTATGGATTTTGAAGTAACAAATGATGGCGGAGTTCACTGGGCAGCGTTTGATATGAAGATGGGAACTCTGTACAGTGAAACATCAGGTGGTGCAGCAGCTGGTCAAAAGGTTGATTTGTACATTAATATTAGTGACGTTGCTGCCGGCATGTCTGAAGTACAATTCAAGATTACATGGAGAGATGCACGTTTGTACTACTGGATGATTGATGACATTGCCTTTATGGAAGGTTGGGATACAGATCTTCAGTTGTTGTATTCTGAGGCTGACTATGATAATGGTCTGGAAGATCCTGAAGGATTCTTTTATCAGGTACCCTATACACAGTTATCAGCTTATAATTTCCATTCCATAGTTCGGAACTTTGGAAATAATGAGCAATGGGGAACAAATATGAATGTTAAGGTTACCAAAAATAATCAGGTAATCTGGGAAGAAAGTACTGATCCAATTATTTCATATCCTCTTGTTATAGACACTCTTGTATTGGAGGAACAATTTGTACCAGAAGATTTTGGACATTATCAGATTGATTTTGCTATAAGTAGCGATGATGAAGACGAACTGCCAGATGATAATTTTGCCACTCTGCCATTCCATGTAACTGATAGTGTTTTCAGCCGCTCTGATACAACAAGAGAAACCACTTTCTCTACATGGGGCTGGTATACTCAGGACCATGAAGGTGACTATATGGGTACCTGGTACACCCTTAAAGAAGATGTTGAGATAAACTCGATAACTGCTTATATTAATGGAGCTGATGTTCAGTATAGCATGAGGCTTGTTCTTTTTGCTTATGATGAAGAAACCGGAGATCCTTTTGAGCTTTTGACCAGCGATATTATTGAGATTGATTCAACTATTCTAAAAAATAATTGGGTTACCCTTCCTATGGAAAAAGATGGAGAGGGAGAATTCCTGCTAGCTGGCCAATCTTATATGGCTGCAGTATGGTTCAGTAGTCCAATGACATATGAGGAAGCATATGATTCACGAAGATATTCAATTGGTTCTGACCGTTCTAATTATTACCCCTCAGGTCAATGCTGGTATTACTTTGCTTTGGATGATGCCTGGTATAGTAGTGGAAATGACCTTTTCATGATTAGTATGAACTTCAACGATGATTCAAATATCATTGATGCTATTCCTGGAGCTGATCAGTTAAATATGGTAATGGATCAAAACTATCCGAATCCTTTCAATAATCAGACAACCATAACTTATTCGCTTGAAAAAGCCATGGAATTAGATCTTATTGTAATGGATTTGACAGGTCGTAAAGTGTACGAGCAAAAACTGAGCAAGCAAACAGCTGGAACACATGAGATTCAGCTGAATGCCTCAGATTTTGAAGCCGGTACGTATTTCTATACACTAAAAGGTGAAGAATTCAAAGAAACAAAAAGGATGACAGTCCTAAGATAAAGGCCATGGACTAAAGACCATGGACTAAAGACCATGGACAAACGACTATAGACAAACGACCATTGACAAATTATTTTTTTCTCGAAAGGCTGGCATTTTGCTGGCCTTTCGTATTTTTATAAAAATTAGTCTTATGAACAAATATCTCTTGTCTTTCGTGATCATGATTATTGCTGCTTGCTCGCCAATTGAGGAAGATCAGCCATCACTTGTACTATTTGAAAGTGGTACAGATGGATATGCCTGTTTTCGTATTCCGGCAATAGTAAATACCGGAAAAACTCTTCTGGCCTTTGCTGAGGGGCGAAAAAAGGGATGTTCTGATACCGGGGATATTGATTTAGTGTTGAAGCGTTCAAATGATGGAGGAAAAACCTGGGGGCCTCTTCAGGTGGTATGGGATGCAGGAGATGATGTTGCAGGGAACCCGGCACCTGTATATGACAAGAAGACTAAAACAGTTTTCTTACTTAGCACCTGGAATCTTGGATCTGATCATGAATCGCGAATTATTGATGGAACCAGTAAGGATACAAGACGAGTATTTGTTCTTAAGTCAGATGACCAGGGAGCAAGCTGGTCTGGTGCCAAAGAAATAAGCAATGACACCAAACTCGATAACTGGACCTGGTATGCTACCGGTCCGGTACACGGAATTCAAAAGCAGAAGGAACCACATAAAGGTCGGTTAATAATTCCCTGCGATCATATTGAAGCCGACACAAAACACTATTATAGTCATGCAATTTTTTCTGATGATCATGGAGAAACCTGGGTTCTTGGAGGTACAACTCCTCAGCACCAGGTAAATGAATGTACAGTAGTTGAGTTGGATGATGGCAGGCTCATGTTGAATATGCGAAATTACGACCGCAGCAAAAGGGCCAGGAAAATCAGTATATCTGAAGATGGCGGTGAATCATGGTCTGATATAAAAGCTGATCTTGCTCTGCCTGAGCCCATCTGCCAGGCAGCTATTCTAAAATCATCAGCAAAGATAGATGGCAAAACCCCCATTCTATTCCTAAATCCGGCCAGCCCATCCGGTAGGGAGAAATTGACATTAAAAATCAGTTATGATGAAGCAAAAACATGGTCTGATTCTTTGTTAATACATTCAGGTCCTGCTGCTTATTCCGATTTATGTAATTTAAAAAAGGACAAGACAGGCTGTCTTTACGAAGCCGGAGAAAACTCTCCATACGAAGGGATTCAATATAAATCAATAAAAATACCCTGGAAATAAGGTTCACTATTTCACCAATTACATTTCACCATTCACCAGATTCATTATTTGGACATTTCCTCTCCAATCCGCTTCTTAAGCGCCTCAAACTCCTCTGTGTTAAATAATCTGGTGAGAAAAATGATTTTACCATTCCTGTCAATCAGGATATTTCTGGTTACGCCAGCTTTTGGATCAGCGAATTTTCGAAAAACTGATTCATCTTCATCAAGAGCAAGAGGGTAGGTGATCTTCATTTTTTCAGCAAATGCTTTAACGGTCTCAAGTGGCTCTCCGCGATCAACTCCAATAACTACAAGACCCTCATCTTTGTGTTTTAGCCAGATGTCCTTCTCGATATGGGGCATCTCTTTTCTGCAAACACCACACCAGCTGGCAGTAAACTGCAGCATCACAATCTTTCCTTTAAGTTCATCCAAGCTGGTTTTTGTGCCATCCTGCAAGCTTATTTCAAAATCAGGACAGGCTTGCCCAAGCTTAACAATGTATCCACGGTCATCACTATTCTGAGCCATAAGTATAGCTGGCGCAATTAATAGAATAAGAGTCAATAAGTTCTTCATATTCTCGTATTTGATTAGCGAATATATAATATTATCATTTGAATATCTGCATAGAGAGTAGAGATTAACTGGTATTTAACTTGATTCAAAACTCAGCTTGTAATGGAAAAAGACACTTTGGATATAATAAAATTAGGCTGAATAATTTTTGTGAAATAAAAGCGAACTTATTGTTTCATTTGTTACAAATATTATGTCTAATACCAGTATATTGCCGCCCAATGCAGAAGATGTCAAAATATTATTTGCCGCTTGCAGTTTTCCTGTTTGTTACCTTCATACTCAGTATGATGGAGCTAAAAATGGAGACCTCTATGCTAATGATAAATCGCTTCATTCCGGGAGCAGGATGGATTCAAATTGCACTTCTGGCTTCGTACGGAGCTTTTTTAGTATACAAAATGCAGGATGCTGACAAGTCAGCAGTTTGGCGAAAATGGAGTTGGTTGCTTTTTTCATTAGTTTTCTTCACACAGTTTGCACTTGGAATTTTGGCAGATGAACGATTTCTGATGACTGACAAGCTCCATTTGCCAGTTCCTTTTATGATAGCGGCAGGACCTGTGTACAGAGCTCAGATGACAATCATGCCGATACTTCTGTTGAGTAGCATACTTATTAGCGGGCCTGCCTGGTGCAGTCATTATTGTTATTTTGGGGCCTGGGATGGCTTGATGGCATCTTCGAAAGCTAAGAAGTCTTCTGGGAAACTAAGGCTTAACGATAGAAATAAGGAGAAGGAAAAGGAGAAGGAAAAGGAAGGGATTAGAAGTGAGGGGGAACTACATCGGGGGGAACCGGTACGGCAAAAGTGGGCCTGGAAAATGACTTTTTTTGTTTTGATAATTCTTTTTGCCTGGGTATTCAGAATGTTTAATCTAAAAGGCTTACAAACGCTGATACCCGCATTAGTATTAGCCGGTTTTAGTATTGGAATAATGATCTTTATTTCCCGTAAAAGGCAGAAAATGGTACACTGTGTTGCTTTTTGTCCTATCGGAACTCTGGTTAATATTGGAAAATATATTTCTCCCTTCCGGATGAAAATTGAATCCTCCTGTACAAGCTGTATGAGGTGTATTCCAACATGTCCGTATGATGCTCTTAATGTTAAGGATATTAAAGCAGGAAAACCTGGTATAACATGTACACTATGTGGTGATTGTGTTTCAAGCTGTGATGTTTCTGCAATTCAGTATCGCTTCTTCAGAATGAGTCCCAAAGCTGCACGAAACCTATATCTCGTTGTCACAATAAGTGTGCACGTACTGTGCATGGGCTTAGCAAGGCTTTGATTGAATCAGGTACTCCTGATTCAATCGGGAATCGGGAATCGGGAATCGGGAATCGGGAATCGGGAATCGGGAATCGGGAATCGGGAATCGGGAATCCCGGACCCCGGACTACGGACCCTGGACCCCGGATCTTTTTGAGATTATAGCTTGTGCTGCTGCCTTTGCGGTTGAGAATGCGATTTGTAGGTTGAAACCTCCTGTTGGTCCGTCGAGATCTAGTATTTCTCCTGCGATATATAGTCCTGCTACTTTCTTTGATTCCAGAGTCTTCTGATTAATTTCCTTCACGTCTAATCCTCCATTTGTTATAATAGCTTCACTAAATGGACGATATCCTGTTAGCTTTAAACTAAAAGCTTTAAGAAAAGTATGAATTTCTTTTCGATCTTTTGCACTTACTTCCGAACCCGGTTTGTTTGGATGAATACCGGTACTTGCAACACAAACAGACACAAGTTTCTTGGGCATCAGACCGCGCAGGATGGATGAAACGGGTTCTTTTGCCCGGTCAGTAAAATCTCTGATTAATCGCCGGTTCAGTTTTTCTCCATCGAGGCCTGGTTTGAAATCAATAAGTATAGATAGTGATTTTTGCTGATGTAATAATGAGACTGCTATTCTGCTTAAAGTAAGAATAATAGGACCAGAAAGCCCGGTTTTGATGAAATGAAGTTCACCAAATTCACTTGACACAGTTTTTCCTCTTTCCTGCAAGCTGGCCTGGACATTTCTTAATTCCAAGCCAGTTAAACTACTAACTATCCTGCTATCAATCTCTAGTGGTACAAGAGAAGGCAAACATTTTGATACTGAATGACCTAATTGCTTTAACATTCTGTGACCGTCACCATCAGATCCTGTTGCAGGATAGGATAATCCACCTGTACACAGCAAAACGAAACTTGCTGAAAATGAACTGCTTTCACCAACTATTACCTCTCGCTTGTGCTTGATTCTTTGTCCGGCAATTGATGTGCCCTGAACTGCCTTTATTGATGTAATTGAACCACCTTCTATGAACTTCCTGGTAGTAATAATCCTGTTAACCCGGAAATCATGTTTGAAAATAACCCCTTTTCTGTCACACCATTCGATCATTTTCTTAACTACATCGGGTGCCGAGTCATTTGCCGGAAAATAGCGGCCTCCGCGTTCCAGCTTAGTTTTGATACCAATTCTTTCGAACAAATCAATTAATTCCTGATTGTAGAACTGGGAAAAACTCGATAAAAGAAATCGTCCGTCCGGATTAACTCTTTCGATAAAATCTTGTGTCTCAGTATCATTGGTGATATTACAACGCCCTTTGCCGGTAATGCTAAGTTTACGTCCTGATTGGCTCATCTTTTCAAGCACAATAACTTGAAGACCAGCTTCAGCCATATATCCGGCAGCCAGTAGTCCGGAAGCTCCGCTACCTATAATAACAGCGTCATAATTTTCCATGGATGAAAGGTAAGGAAAAAGGAAAGTAGTTTATTGTAACCTTTTCGAAGTTTCATCGTTTAAAATATCAGTATGCCAACAATCTGTTGGTAAGGAAAATTTATCCTATACAAAATCATTTTCACATATGACTGATATACAGGCAGACCAGGTCGACTTGTCAGCTTTGCTCCAACAATACTTCGGTTACAACTCTTTCCGCACTCATCAGAAGGAAATCATTCAAAGAACTTTGAAGGGAGAAGACTCCGTGGTATTGATGCCAACAGGGGGAGGAAAGTCTCTCTGCTATCAATTGCCAGCGGTTGTACTAGATGGTCTTACAGTTGTTGTTTCACCTCTGATAGCACTGATGAAGGATCAGGTTCAAAGTTTAGTTGCAAATGGCATTGCGGCTGCTTACCTGAACTCTAGTTTAACTTCATCACAGGAGGCAAAGCTGATTACACGCTTACAGAGTAATTCATATAAATTATTATATGTAGCACCTGAAAGATTATTTGCCAGAGGTTTTCTGTCATTTCTGTCTCAGCTCAGGATAGGTCTTTTTGCAATTGATGAAGCGCATTGTATAAGCACCTGGGGACATCACTTCAGACCTGATTATAAACGCTTATCAATTCTGAAAAAGCAATTTCCCGGCACACCTTTTATGGCCCTGACTGCTACTGCAGACAAAGCTGTGCGACGAGATATTGGAGATTTATTACTCTTAAAAAATCATAAGTACTATATAAGCTCTTTTGACCGGCCAAATCTGTCATTAGCTGTGCTGCCCGGACAGAAAAAATGGGAGCAACTTTTTCAGATTGTTCAAAAATATCCGGAAGAATCAGGTATTATTTATTGTGGAAGTAGGGCAACAACAGAGAAACTGGCAGACAAATTGCGCAATGCAGGTAAAAAGGCAGTCTGTTATCATGCTGGCCTTAATCCATCCATAAGGAGTAAAACCCAGGATCAGTTTATTCAGGGAGATGTAGATATAGTTTGTGCTACTATTGCCTTTGGGATGGGTATAGATAAAGCTAATATACGCTTTGTGGTTCATTACAATATGCCCGGAAATCTGGAAAGTTTGTATCAGGAGATCGGACGTGCCGGACGGGATGGTCAGGCCGCTGAAACTGTTTTGTTCTATAGTTATCGGGATGTTCAGACACATCTCGGATTTATGGAGGATGTGGATGACTCAGGGTACCGCTCAATTCTTGCGGCTAAGCTCAAGCGTATGCAGGAATATGCAGAAGCCCAGGTTTGCAGAAGGAAAATCCTGTTAAGTTATTTTAGTGAATCACCCGGACCCGATTGTGGAAATTGCGATGTTTGCAAGAATCCTCCTGAATACTTTGATGGGAGTATTGAAGCCAAAAAAGCAATTTCAGCTATTGCACGAAGTCAGGAGAAACTGAGTGTTTCTGTTCTGATAGAAGTATTAAAAGGCCAATATTCTCAGAAAGTGAAGGATAAAAACTGGCAAATACTTAAAACCTTTGGTGCTGGGAGAGAGCACAGCCTGTTTGCCTGGCAATTATATTTACAGCAGATGATCCAGCAGGGGATAATGGAAATTGACTATAGAGATCATAATAATTTGAAATTGACCACAGTAAGTGAGAGAGTATTAAAAGGTGAATCTGTTGTTAATCTGGTGAAATTCGAAACGATAAAAATCCGACAGGAAGAGCAGAAGAAAAAGGCCAAACTCAAAATAAAGATTGATTTACCTGATGATCTAAAACTACCTATTGATCCGAAACTATTCGAAGCACTTAAGGAATTACGCAAAGAGATAGCTATGGAAATACGAAAGCCTGCATTTGTAGTTTTTTCAGATGCCAGTCTGGAAGAAATGGCGGCCAATAAGCCCTTAAATCAGGAGCAATTTCTTAAGATAAATGGGGTGGGAAAGTATAAGTCAAATAGATATGCTAAAGAGTTTCTTGACTTGATACAGAAGTTTTTATGAGCAAATGTTAAAATTGTTATTTTAGTAACACTCGTTACATAAAATCTTGTAAAAACCATATATATTGGTGTCGAAATCAACATCCACACTTATGGTTAAAAATCTCTTTAATTTCCTAAAACCACCCGACAATTGGCGATTTTTTATTAATATGCTAATAGCTAGTATTGTAGGATTGGCGGTCTTTCTAATATATGAATCGAAAGCACCGTCATATCTGTCTGACAACCCTAAGACCTGTGTAAATTGCCATATAATGGCACCGCAATATGCTACATATGCGCATAGTTCGCACCGGGAATGGGCAAATTGTAATGACTGTCATGTGCCTCATAATAATGTAATCAACAAATATTATTTCAAGGCAAAGGATGGAATTCGGCATGCCTCAATGTTTACCTTACGAAAAGAACCACAGGTAATTTTTATTCATGAAGCAGGACAAGAAGTAGTACAGGACAATTGTATCAGATGTCATTCAGATTTACTAGATGACCCTAAACTATTATTAAGAACAGATGTTTACCAACATGAGCGTTCAGAGAGACCATGTTGGGAATGTCACAGAGAAGTGCCCCATGGCAGGGTGAATTCTTTATCATCAGTTCCCAACCCTATGCTTTTTTTACAATCAGAAAAAACAAATACTTACAAACAATAACAAACTTCAAAATAACTGATAACTATGGCAACACTTAGAGATATTATTCGAAATAAACCCTGGATGGGATGGATTCTTTTCTGTGCAACAGTGATTGTAGTTTTTCTCCTCGGATTACTGGGCTCATCAATCGTAGAGCGCAAATCTGAAGCATTAATGGTCTACACACCTCAGGTAGAGCACGGACAGTATGAACCCAGAAATGAAGTTTGGGGAGAGAACTTTCCACGTCAGTATCAAACTTACATGAAAACCAAAGAGGGTTCTTTCAAGAGTAGATACAATGGAAATGAAATGATTGATATGCTTGAAGTGGATCCAAGACTTGTTGTTTTATGGGCAGGATATGGTTTTGCAAAAGACTACAATCAGGGTAGGGGACATGCTTATGCAGTTGAAGATCTACGCAATACATTAAGAACTGGAGCCCCAGTAGATGGAGCAAAAAGCCCAATGCCAAATACATGCTGGTCTTGTAAAAGCCCTGATGTTCCTCGCTTAATGGATGAAGTCGGAATTGCTGAATTCTACAATGGTTCTTGGGAAACTAAAGGTCATGAGGTAGTAAATTCAATCGGTTGTGGAGATTGTCACGATGCAGAAACTATGAATTTAAAAATCACTCGTCCGGTACTAACAGAGGCTTTTAAAAGAATGGGCAAAGATATTAACGACGCTTCTCATCAGGAAATGCGCTCTCTTGTTTGTGCTCAGTGTCATGTTGAGTATTACTTCAATAAGAAGAGAGTTGGAGCTGAGGGTGTACCTTACCTGACTCTGCCTTGGGATAAGGGAATGACTGTTGAGGACATGGAAGAGTATTATGATGAGATTGAATTCAAAGACTGGACTCATGCAGTAAGTAAGGCCCCTATGTTAAAGGCACAACATCCAGGTTATGAGGTTTATATGACCGGAATTCATGCAAGCAGAGGTGTTTCTTGTGCCGATTGTCATATGCCATACATGAGTGAAGGAGGTCAAAAATTCACTGATCATCACGTACAAAGTCCTTTAAATAACGTAGCTAATTCTTGCCAGGTTTGTCATCGTGAAGAAACCGAGCAATTATTGAAAGATGTATACACCAGTCAGGACAGAATAATTGAGAATCGAGACAAGCTTGAAGAATTGATCGTAAGAGCTCACGTTGAAGCTAAATTCGCATGGGATCTTGGTGCTACTGAGGAGCAAATGAGTGAAATACTGATGGATATACGTCACGCTCAATGGAGATGGGATTATGCTGCTGCCAGCCATGGTGGATCATTTCACTCTCCAGTTGAAACTGGCCGGGTAATTTCTACAGGGATAACAGTTGCACAGGAAGGAAGACTCAAACTAGCTCGTCTGTTTGCAGATCTTGGACACAATGAAGAAATTCCTTATCCTGATATTTCTACAAAAGCTAAGGCTCATGAGTTTATTGGTTTACCTGTAGAAAAAATGAGGGCTGATAAAAAGGAGTTTACCGAAAAGGTTGTGCCTGAGTGGTTAAAAAAGGCTGCTGAAAGAGAATCAACTTACACTACGAAAACTATTAACTAAAATCAAAGTATGAACACAATTAAAAAAACAATTTTTCTATTTGCCATTATGTTTTTTGGCATCTCAGGTTTGAAAGCCCAGTTTAATCTTAGTGGAGAGTTCAGACCAAGAACAGAACTTAGTCATGGGTATAAGACTTTAGCACATGCTGATCAGGCTGCCTCTATATTTACAAGTCAGCGTACACGAGTAAATTTTGGATATAAGTCAGATCGATTGACTTCAAAATTTGTTTTACAAGATGTGAGAAACTGGGGAGGTCAGAAACAACTAGCAGGTAATGAGGATTTTGCAGCTAGTGTACATGAAGCATGGGCTCAAGCCAAATTACATTATGGGATTAGCCTGAGAGTGGGTAGACAAGAATTAGGCTATGACAATAGCAGAATCTTTGGAAATGTAGGCTGGGCACAGCAGGGGAGAAGTCATGATCTCTTACTGCTTAAATATGAAGAAAATTTCAATTTACATGTTGGAGTAGCCTACAACCAATCAGGAGTAAGAACAAACAATTTTTATTTTGGTCCTGATGCTTATAAAGCCATGCAATTTGTCTGGTTCAACAAAAGCTTTGGTAGACTGAATGTTAGTTTATTAGCTCTGAATAACGGTGTACCTTATACTATAAGTACTGGTGATGCTGGTGAAATTACTGAACAAGGAATCAGATACTCACAAACCATGGGAACCTATTTGGCTTACAAAGCTGGCAAACTTTCTTTTGGAGGTAATGTATATTATCAAATGGGTAAAGATCCGTCAGGAAAAGAATTGAGTGCCTATGAAGTTCTGGTTGAAGCTGGTTATGCTTTTTCAGCCAAGAGCAAAATAGGGCTTAGCTATGAGAAATTATCTGGAACAAACACAAGTGGGGCTACTGTAAATAATTCATTTACTCCACTTTATGGCACAAATCACAAATTCAACGGACATATGGATTATTTCTTTGTTGGAAACCATATTAACTCTGTTGGATTACAGGATGTGACATTCAGTATCTCTCAAAAGGTTCATAAGCATACCATTAATGCCCATGTTCATGCTTTCATGAGCTCAGTGGCTCTTACAAGTGGTAATTATTTAGGAACTGAGCTTGATTTATTTCTTGTACATCCGATAGGTGATAATATTAAAATCCAACTCGGTTATTCACAAATGTTCGCTGGTGATGATATGGCTGACATTAAAACCGGAAGTGTTGATGCGACATCCAATTGGGCTTATGTGATGTTTGTGTTTACTCCTAAGTATATTAAATGAGGAAATAGGAAATAGAAATTAGGAAATAAGGCTGGTAATAATATAAATTATTAGGAGTGAGTGCTTTTAGCGCTTGCTCCTTTTTTTTATATTTATATCAGCAACCATAAACCTATGCCTCATGAAATATTCTAAGTTATTTTCTTTTCTTCTGATTATACTAATTGCAATTGCTTGCTCAATGGTTAGAACTCCTGATTTAGTACAGGAAGATATTTATTTGGAGCCGGAGTTTATCTCAGAAGTTAGTCATGACGGTAGTTTGAGTAGCATGAAAGACATTGTATTCAAATGTGATATGTCTGTTATCCTGACTGATATTATGAATCAGATCCAGCACGATCCTAATGATTATCCGAATACTGAAGTTTCTTTCAGCTGGAATGTCGATGTATTATTTTTTCGCGAAAATGGCAGAGGTGTTTATTCAGACTTACCTGATATTGGCGACCACTATTGTGCAGATACAAAAGCCTTAGAATGGGAGGATACAATGAGCTTACAGGAAATCATAGGAAATCAGCCAAATACTTTCTGGGAGGGCTTATTGTCAGAGACTGCGATGATTTCCTGCACAATAAAGTGCATATGCAACTATTCATGGGCAGAGGACGACAGTGAAGAGCCATTTATATGGTCACAAAGCGTTGATGAGGAGCATACAATTATTATTGAGTAGATCTTTTGAGGAATAGATTGTCCAACAATTATCATTTTGTGAAAGTTTACTCACCTTATAGTGAGTGGAGTAGGGTGAAAAAAAGCTAGTGCGTACCAGTCATTTGCTAACAATCATTTGTTTTGTTTCCCTGAAATTATCTGCAATAAGAGTATATGTATAAAGCCCTGGAACTAAGTACTGAGCATTCAATTGACAGCTATTTTTTCCGGCCGGTCTATTTCCTTCCTCTTGGCGAAGTACTGTGCGGCCGGTAAGGTCCATTACCTCGATGCTTACATTTGAATTGACTATCAATTCATAATCAATATGGGTGCTGCCACTAAAGGGATTGGGATAATTTTGTGCAAGTGAGAAAGGACTGTTTTCCAGGTCAATCACCGGCGAGCTAGGATCTTTGATCATGAGCTTGATCATCAAATAACGCCAACTCGCATGAAACGAGGACCAACCTCCCCGAGGTGAATAGCCAACGATTGGCGACTTGTGAAATGGATAACTTCGATTTGAACCGATAGCAAGTCCATGCTTTTTTCTGATATTCTCGTCGGCATGATAGTCACTGGTTTCAAGGCCAGCCCAGAGCACTTCACCGGCTTTGACAAACTCAGATTCTCCATCCTTATCTAGCGGCAACTGTATCCATTTATTAAACATTGAAGAATCCAAATCAACAGCATAAGATGATAAAAGTCGTAAGGGGGCTTCGTTTATTCCAGGATCTTCATCGATCTCACGCCAAAGCACCTGCCTGAAAGAGATGAGTCCATCTGCCATTCCACCCATGATATATACTGAAAAACCACTAATCTCGCAATCTGAATAGATGGGGAAAACTGATCCTATGAAATGGTCTACGTTGGCATGTAAATCGTATTCATCTCGTCCGTATCTGGCCGAACCTAATGAATAGGGTGTTGCAGGGGCAAAAGAAGTGCGACAGTAAACCGAATCAGTAACCTGAAAGAAAAGCGATCTTTCGTTGTCATCCGGAAAGTCATCAACCTGATCCTGAGAGACGTTGTATCTGATTTCGTAGTTGCCCTTCTCAATTGGTACATAGACATCTTCCTCATCAATCAACAGAGTGTCTTTATAGGCCGGCCCTAAATTTATACCATGATCCAACTTCTGAAAAACAACTTCCTCATCTTTGTTAATTGTGAGATCCAATATGATATCTGATTGTTCAAATTCACCCATATTAACAATCCCGGCTTTAAAGAGATGATATCCATTGCCGGAATTGAGTTGAGATTGAGGGATCATGTAACTATAACTTTCATGTCGATTTGGATTCAAGTTCTCCCACTCTAAATCAATGTATTCGATTTGAATATCGTTGTCTAAGGCCTCAACCAATTCAAAATCATCAATCAACCAGAAATAAAAGCCAAAAAAGTTTTGCCAGTTGATACGTACCAAAACGGATGATTGCCCGGCGGCAAGTTCTGTAATATTGATCCGAAACATAGCCGATTCTCCCGGCCCTATATCGTTTGGCCTGGCACTGCTTTTGGCGTTTTGACCTGCCCTGAAAGCTGCCCAATGAACCCCATAATCGCTGGATATTTCGATATAGTTGCGCCAATAGCCCTTTAGTAATCCTGCCGGCCCATAATTACTGAAAGTATTTTCAAATTGAAGAATAACCGACGAGTGTTCACTGCAATCTATTGGAGGAAAAACTATAGAATTGTTAATTGAATTGTATTCGGGCGCTACAACATAGTTGTTGTACAGATTCGCAAAAAGACAAAGATGACCGTCAGCTGCTGAAGTTGAACGGAAAGGAGGTTCTTCAGTCCTGTCAGCAATTAAACTATCATTTGGCCACCAGTGCCAGTTAAATCCATTATCCAACGGATCTTCAAAATAGAATCCATCCGGCAGTGTCCAGCCTCTTTCATTCGTGGTGTCACCCCAATCAAATGTCTCTCGGTAGAAAACTTCACCGTCACCTTTAAATTTAGATGATTCTTGCCCGAATGAATATAATGGAATTGATACGAAACAAATCAAGGCAAATAGAAATGGTTTCATAACTAAATGGATTTTGTTTATTATTGCTCTTGCTCAACAAAATTATGAATATTTAAACAATTTCTAATGATTTATTCCTCATTTTTCTTTTGTTGTGGTTGTGGTTGTGGTTGTGGTTGTGGTTGTGGTTTCTTCGTGTAACAACTTGATAATCAGTTTTGGGTTTTAAATATAAATGTCCTATAATTAATATTATGTTAAATAGGAAATATTAAGGAAAAGGAGCTTATTCAGCTCCTTCCCTAATATTATTATTTAAGATCGTTAATCTTCTTTGTAACTTCTTCAAGCTTGTCATTCATTTGCTTGCGATAATATATTTCTTTCAAGGCAACCAATACATCACCATAATTACCATCAATCTCATGAGCCTTTTCATAATGTGGTAAAGCCTGATCAAAAAGCTTATCTCTTTTTTCAATTGCGGCTTTATATCCTTCTTCATCTGACAAAGGAATATTCATTGCCTCATTGTTTGCCTCAACACCCTGGTTAAAATAAATTGTTCCAAGATTGTAGTATGGATCAAAGAATTCAGGATTCAACTCAATTGCTTTAGTGTATCCAATTATCGCCTCATCCAGATTACTATCCTCAAAGGCAAGACCGTATACATTCCATAATGAGAAATTTTCAGGATCCTTTTCAACAGCTGGCCTGATGAATTCTGCAGCCTTATCCAATTCCTTTTCTCCCAGATAATGGTTGATTAACTGAATATATAAATATATACTGTTATCAGGGTAAGCAGCAATACCATCAGTATAAGTAGTTATTGCTTTAACTGTGTCACCTAGAGAAAGATACAGGCTAGCAATATAATGATAAACATCGCTACCACCATATTTCAACTCAACGGATTTTTCATAGTAGCTTAATGCTTTCTGGGTTAATCCTGCCTGATCAGCTGCAATGGCAGCATTAAAGAAGGCCCCTGTATCTACCTGATTAATATAAGGCAAGCGGCCAAGTTCCAGAACTGTCTCAAAAGATTCAAGTGATTCTTCAAACTTCTTTTGCTCATATTCCATAGAGCCTTTATTAAAGAACTCAGTACCAGCCACTGTCAATTTGAACAGTATGTCTTTTTCATAACGTTTTTTAACATCCAGATCCTTGGCTTTCACATATGATAAGAAAGCTTCCTTTAAGGGATTTGAATCCAGGTTTTTAAACTTTTCATCCTTTGTCTGGAATAACTTGTGGTAAACTAATCCCCTATAATACCACGTTTTCGCCTGACCTTGAGTCTTTGGATGCTGAGCAGCAAGATCAATAGCTTCTTTGGCTTTATCAAGTTCGTTGTATTCTGGTTTCATATAGTTCCAGGCACTCACAACTTTGTTGCTTTGCCCGAAAGCCATACCAAAAACAAGAAATAAACTTAGTGTTAATGCAATTTTCTTCATGATTAAGAAATTTATAGTTTTTCGTAACAGTCAAAATTAGTACAATAATAAAACTCAGTCAAATCCTTTACGAATTTATTTGCCGCAGGTGTCAACTTTCTGCTGGCTTTTCTGTACCAGATTCATGACTACCCTCTTCTGTTCCACCTTCAGGAGTAATATCACTCTCTTCATCACCATTACTGGCAACCTTTTCAACCGAAGCAATCCTATCTGAATCCTTCAGATTAATTAATCTTACTCCCTGAGTAGCTCTACCCATCGTACGCAAAGAACTAACGGCTAACCTGATTGTGATACCCGATCTGTTAATAATCATCAGGTCATCTTCATCAGTAACATTCAGAATGCCAATAAGTAATCCGGTTTTTTCTGTGATATTAAGAGTTTTAACCCCTTTACCACCCCGGTTGGTTACGCGGTATCCTTCTATACTGGATCTTTTTCCGTATCCATTCTCCGAGATAACCAGGATATCCTCTGATTCATTTTCAACACAAACCATGCCAACTACATAATCACCCTCATTTTCAATACGTACACCCCTTACTCCAGAGGCAGTTCGTCCGATGGGTCTAACAATTCCCTCATGGAAACGGATAGCCTTGCCTTTTCTGGTAGCAATAACAATTTCATGATTACCCGAAGTGAGAACAGCGTTGAGTAATTGGTCTCCATCCTTAATAGTTATCGCATTCACACCATTTAAACGAGGTCTGGAATAGGCCTCAAGAAGAGTTTTCTTGATAGTTCCTTTCTTCGTGGTTAATATGATATAGTTATTATTGATAAAATCTTCGTCTCCAAGATTCTTAACATTAATATAGGCTTTAACCTGATCATCCTGGGCAATATTGAGGAGATTCTGTATTGCCCTTCCTTTTGTTGCCTTGGCACCTTCAGGAATCTGATAGACCTTTAGCCAGAAACATTTACCAGACTCTGTAAAAAAGAGCATAGTGTTGTGCATCGTGGCAATGAACATGTGTTCTATAAAGTCTTCATCCCTGGTTGTACTTCCCCTGGCCCCCACTCCACCTCTTGCTTGTGTACGAAATTCAGTTAATGGAGTACGTTTCATATATCCGAGATGCGAAATAGTAATAACCATTTCTTCATCAGCATAAAAATCTTCAGGATTGAATTCTTCAGAAGCATAAACAATTTCGGTTCGCCTCTCGTCGCCATATTTTTCTTTAATCTCAAGTAACTCTTCCTGAATGATGTTCATCCGCATGTCATGGTTCTCCAGAATTTGCTTGAGATGATCAATCAATTTCATGAGTTCAGCATATTCCTCCCGGATTTTATCACGCTCTAAACCAGTAAGTTTCTGGAGACGTAAATCCAGGATAGCCCTTGCCTGCACTTCGGATAAATCAAAACTATCAATCAACCCAAGCCGGGCCTCTTCAGGTGACTTTGAATTCCTTATTAGTTTAATAATCGCATCCAGATTATCCAGAGCGATAAGTAAACCTTCAAGAATATGAGCACGTTTCTCAGCCTGAGCCAATTCATACCGTGTTCGTCTAATCACAACATCATGACGATGAGCGATAAATTTCTCAATCAAGTCCCTGAGATTCAGCATCATTGGTCTGCCGTCAACAAGGGCAATATTATTTACAGAGAATGATGTTTGCAATGCAGTCATCTTGTACAGCTTGTTCAGCACCACATTAGCTATAGCATCTTTCTTTAAGTCGTAAACAATACGCATTCCATTACGGTCTGACTCATCGTTTACATTTGAAATACCATCAATCCTTTTGTCATTTATCAATTCGGCAGTTTTCATGATCATTTCTGCCTTGTTGACCATATATGGAATCTCAGTGATTATTATTTTTTCTCTTCCGGATGCAGTCGTTTCCACATTAGCTACACCTCTCACCATAATTCTTCCACGACCCGTTTCAAATGCATCTTTTACCCCCTGATATCCATATATGATACCTCCTGTAGGGAAATCAGGAGCTTTAACATGCTCAAGAAGTCCATCCAAATCAATCTCGGGATTACTAATCATTGCAATAATTCCGTTGATAATCTCTGACAGATTATGAGGTGGCATATTGGTAGCCATCCCAACTGCAATTCCTGATGCACCATTGATCAGTAAATTTGGAATTCGAGTGGGTAAAACAGTTGGCTCTTTTAATGTATCGTCAAAGTTTAGCTGGAAGTCAACAGTATCCTTTTCTATATCAGCCATTGTTTCCTCAGCAAGCTTATGCATCTTCGCCTCGGTATAACGCATTGCAGCCGGACTATCACCATCAAGTGAACCAAAGTTTCCCTGCCCGTCAATCATAGGATACCTAAGCGACCAATGCTGGGCCATTCTTACCATAGTCATGTACACACTACTGTCACCATGAGGATGATACTTACCAAGTACTTCACCAACAATACGAGCTGATTTTTTATAACCTTTGCTTGAACTTACACCTAATTCGTGCATACCAAACAAAACCCGACGATGTACTGGCTTTAATCCATCTCTTACATCTGGTAAGGCCCTTGCCACAATAACCGACATTGAATAATCAATGTATGAAGACCTCATTTCTTCATCAATACTTATCCTTACTATATTTTCTCCTTCGATCATAAGTAGCTTATTATTAAATAAAAAAAACGGATATTTCTATCCGAAATCAAGTCGAGCAAAAGTACCACTTTTTTAAGTAAATATAAGTGATTGACTGAACTTCTTTCAAACATCACTTGTTAATAATTGGCTTGCTTTTTGTATTATTATAAAATGTTTTTGATTGTAACTTTACATACAGCCAGAATTGATTGATAACAAGCTAGTAAGAGTTTTTAATTGATACATGATTAACAGAATGAACTGCCATATGTGCAGACAAAAGGATATGAAGTTAAATTTGACAGACACACAAAAATAATATATGGATTCAAAATTCTCAAAAAGGATAAAGGATGTGCTGAGCTATAGCAGAGAGGAAGCAATCCGCTTGGGTAATGATTATATCGGAACCGAACATATTTTCCTGGGAATATTACGTGAAGGGGAAGGTATTGCTATCGATACCCTGGTAAATCTTGGTGTTAATCTGCCTGAGGTAAAACGTTTAATAGAAGGCAGGGTTAAACCAAATCAACCCGACTATAGTGAAGTCCCCGAGAATATTCCTTTATTAAAACCTGCTGAAAGAGCTTTGAAGCTTATTTATCTGGAAGCGAAGGCAGCTAACAGCACTCAAATTAATACAGGACACCTCTTATTGGCAATTCTGAAGGATGAAAATAGTTTAGTAACTCAGATTCTTGAGGATTTCAAAATTGATTATGTGCAGGTACGGCAGCAGATCGTACAGGATTTACCAGTTTCGAGGGGCGACTTTCATGAAGAAGATGACGAAGGTGATGAACCAATGGATACTCCGAAAGGACCATCAAAAGCCCATAAGTCAACGTCTGAAACCCCTGTACTTGACAATTTTGGGATTGATATTACCAAAGCTGCTGAGGAAGGTCGATTGGATCCAGTAGTCGGTCGCGGTCGTGAAATAGAACGTCTGGCCCAAATATTAAGTAGAAGAAAGAAAAATAACCCTGTTCTTATTGGAGAACCTGGAGTTGGTAAATCTGCTATTGCTGAGGGGCTTGCCTTACGGATTATTGAGCGTAAAGTGTCTCGGGTACTTTTCGGCAAAAGGGTGGTCGCTCTGGATATGGCATCAATTGTCGCGGGCACAAAATATCGAGGTCAGTTTGAGGAAAGAATGAAAGCTATTCTCAATGAATTAGCCAAAACGAGCAATGTTATTCTTTTCATTGATGAAATTCATACGATTGTTGGCGCAGGAGGTGCTACCGGCTCTCTCGATGCTGCCAATATGTTGAAACCAGCTCTTGCCCGTGGTGATATTCAATGTATTGGAGCAACTACATTAGATGAGTATCGGCAACATATTGAAAAAGATGGAGCCCTGGAGCGACGTTTCCAGAAAATTATGGTGGAGCCCACCTCTTCTGAAGAAACCCTGGAGATTCTTCATAACATTAAAGACAGATACGAAGAGCATCATAATGTTGAATATACTGATGATGCATTGAGTGCATGTGTTAGCTTGACTCAGAGGTATATGAGTGACAGACACCTCCCGGATAAAGCCATTGATGCATTGGATGAATCAGGATCCAGAGTACATATTTCAAATATTTCTGTCCCTGATAAGATTCTAAGAATTGAAAATGATATAGATGAGATAAAGCTGACTAAGATTGAGGCTGTTAAGAATCAGGATTTTGAAAAAGCAGCCAGGCATCGTGATCGTGAGAAGTCTTTGATGCTTGAGTTAGATCGTGAGAAGCAAACATGGGAAAAAAGCCTGATGCAAAATCGCGAAGAGGTGTCAGAAGCAAATGTAGAAGAAGTGGTTGCCATGATGACTGGTGTACCCGTTCAGCGAATTGCACAAGCTGAAGGAACCAGGCTACTAAATATGGGAGCTGATTTGGAGAAAAAAGTAATCGGACAGACTGATGCTATCCATAGGATTGTAAAATCAATTCAACGAAACAGAGCCGGTCTTAAAGATCCTAATAAACCAATCGGAACCTTTATTTTTCTGGGACCAACAGGAGTTGGAAAAACACAGCTCGCTAAAGTATTGGCCCAGGCTCTTTTTGATACTACTGAATCACTCATTCGTATAGATATGAGTGAATATATGGAAAAATTCTCTGTGAGTAGATTGGTAGGAGCCCCTCCCGGATATGTTGGATATGAAGAAGGCGGACAATTAACCGAGAAGGTTAGGCGTAAACCTTATTCTGTAGTTCTGTTAGATGAGATTGAAAAGGCTCATCCCGATATTTTTAACATACTTCTGCAGGTACTGGATGATGGACAATTAACCGATAGTTTAGGGAGAAAAGTCGATTTCAAAAATACTATTGTTATAATGACCTCGAATATTGGAACCAGACAACTGAAAGATTTTGGTCGAGGAGTTGGTTTTGCTTCCAAAACAAACGAGGAAACAGCAAACGATTACCAAAAGAGTATCATCCAAAAAGCATTGACAAAAGCCTTTGCTCCTGAATTTCTTAACAGGATCGATGATGTTATTATGTTTAATGCACTTACAAAGCCTGACCTGCACAAGATAATTGATATTGAGTTGGTTGGACTGCTTGATCGGATTGCTGGTCTTGGTTTTAAAACCCGGGTTTCAGCAGCTGCAAAAGATTTTCTGGCTGAAAGTGGTTATGATTTAAAATTTGGAGCAAGACCATTAAAACGGTCGATTCAAAAATACCTCGAAGATCCACTTGCTGAGGTTATTATTGCTAACGAGGCAAAAGAAGGTGACACTTTGTCAATTGGTTTCGACAAAAAAACACAGGAAATAAAAATCAATATTATAAAAGCAAAGAAAAATAAGTGATTTTAGGGCATTTTGATAAAAAAAGAAAGAAATTTCTTGGTGCTCTAAACTTTTTGGTATATCTTTTGTACTATAAGAAATGATGATACGATTCCCATAATCGTGATCATCAGCCCTGACAGAATCTTCTGTCAGTGGTTCTTTTTCATAGGTTTAGTTTTAGGTTTAGGTTTCTGTAAGACCCTCCTCCCAAGAGGGTCTTACTTTTTTGTATAAAGTATTGAAAAACAGCTTACTTAAGTTTGATAAGAAACAAGCCTCTATTTAAGAGAATATTCAAAAAAACCTGTGTCTTTCAGATCATTGAACAAGGCTTTCTCCTGGTCTGATGGTAATTGTTCTACTGGTAGTCTGGGAACACCACAATCGAGGCCCAGCATTCGCATAATTGCCTTCCCTGCCGAAATTCCACCGTATTTTGTATAGACCTGAATAACTCTCATCGAAATAATCTGTAGTCGGTTTGCTTCTTCCAAATCTCCTTTATCGAAAGCCTTGATTATGGAATAGTAAAGTTCGGGCATGAAATTATATGTACTCCCTACTCCACCCCTGGCACCCAAAGCCAAACCACAAATTAGTGTTTCATCGCGACCATATAGCACATCGAGCTGCCCTCCTGCTATTTGCCTGCATAATTGGAACTCCATTTCATCTTCATGAGTATATTTTATACCTGCCAGATTTGAGATTTTTGGTATTGCAAGCTCCAAAAAACGAATAACAGACAGATAATTTTGATTCAGCCCGGGAATATGATAATAGTAAAATGGAATTTCCTTGGCAGCCATAGCAATTTCAGCCATGTAATTCACAAGAACCTGCTCAGAAGCAGGTTTAAAATAGCTCGGACCAGTGGCTGCAATAGCAAAGGCTCCACAATCATATGCATGCCTGGCAAGTAAAGCCGACTCTTTAACAGAATTTGAACCCACATGAACAAATACTTTGAAGCCTTGCGGAGTAGAATTTGTCCATGCCTCAGCTATTTGCATTCTTTCTGTTAACATCAAAGAAGTACCCTCCCCGGTACTTCCGCAGATAAAAACGCCTTTTAATCCATTATTATGTAATCTTTCCAAGTATTGCGGAATTAGATCAACATTGATCGTCCCATCTTCATGTAGTGGAGTGTATGGAGCAGCTATCAAGCCTTGAGTTTTCTCTATATTCATTATCCATTTAATTTGTATGACAAATATAAGAACTCTCTTCATTCAATATCAAAGAATCATATGAAAATAAATTTGGAGGTTTAAGAATAGAATATTACTTTTGCCAAACCTTTTTAAGGAAGATTCAGTAGCTCAGTTGGTAGAGCACATCCCTTTTAAGGATGGGGTCCTGAGTTCGAGCCTCAGCTGAATCACAGAAACGAAACCTGTCAGAGATAATCCGGCAGGTTTTTTTTTGCTTTAAATTGTAATGATTACTCTACATTAGCGAAAAATTCTGCATGCTATTCATATTTCTTTGTGTACTGTTTTCCACATCGATACTAATTATATTTAAATCCGCAGGTAATCAGAATCTTCCAGCCTTACCAATCATTGTTATAAACTATTTTATAGCAGCAGCTCTGGGTTTTTTGCTGGCAGGTAAAGAAGTCTTTTCACAATCTTTTAATTATTCATGCTTGCCTTATGCGCTTCTGATAGGCTTACTCTTTTTTATCCTTTTTTTGATAGTTGCAAAAACTACAGAGATTTCTGGTATGACAATAACTTCAATTGCAAGCAAGATGTCGGTAGTTTTTCCTGTCCTGTTTAGCATCATAGTATACCATGAGAGTCTTGGTCTGATAAAATTAGTTGGAATTGTGCTGGCGCTTATTGCTCTGTTTACAACAGTCTACCAGCCTACCGGATTAAAAAACTCTCTACTTTACTGGTTATTACCTCTTACCTTGTTCATTGGTAATGGTTTCCTTGACAGTTTACTGAAATACACTCAGTTTGAATACCTGTCGGATACTAATATTTTCCTTTTCAATGGCTTTGTATTTGGTGGAGCTTTAATAATAGGGTTTTCCGTACTTATATTCCGTAAAAAGACATTGAGATATAAATTCAATGGCAAGTTGGTATTTATGGGCATTTTGCTGGGCTTAGTCAATTTTGGCTCTTTATGGGCAATGGTAAAAGCACTTAATAGCCATATTGACAGCTCTTTAGTTTTTATAATTAACAATACTGGTGTTGTTATTCTGGCTGCAATAGCAGGAATAAGCTTTTTCAAAGAGAGGCTGGGCATTTTGAAGCTCCTTGGGATTCTGTTAGCTTTGTTATCCATATTTTTACTGACAATGCAAGCCAATGGATCTTAAGCAGGATGAATATCTGACTATTGTAAAATCTTCAGAGGGATTATATAAAGAGAAAGGCAGTAAATTCATAGCACTTGCTTTTCCGGTTAAAACAGAAGAAGAGCTTAAAGCCATTCAGCTGAGATTAAGAAAGGAATACCATGATGCCAGACATCACTGTTATGCATATCGCATTGGAACCAGCAATATGGTATATAGGACGAATGATGATGGTGAACCATCAGGAACAGCTGGTAAGCCTATTTATGGTCAGATTCAATCATTTCAGCTAACAAATATTTTAGTAGTCGTAATTCGTTATTTCGGAGGAACTAAACTTGGAGTTCCCGGATTGATAAGAGCGTACAAAACAGCTACACAGGATGTCTTTCAGAATGCAGATATTAAACTGAAAACAATCAATAATATCATCTCTTTTGAATTTGAATATCCTGATTTAAATCAAGTTATGCGTATAATCAAGGAGGATAAACCAAGCATCCTGGAGCAAGTCTTTGAAATGCAATGCGTAATGAAACTAAGTATTCGTCAGTCATTGGCAGCCCAATTATCCGGCAGGTTAAATAAGATTAAATCACTTAATAATTTGATCTGTGAATAAATTCTCAAAACTAGCCTGCCTTGTTAATCGATAAACAAATTGTGTTGACTATTTTTGGACAAAACTAAATTATTTAGCCTTCATTATGAAAAACCGAAGTCTAGTATCTATCTCAGATTATTCTGCAAATGAGATCAGACAAATACTTGATCTTGCAGCAGATTTTGAAGACAATCCCAATCAGAGGTTATTAACGGGTAGTGTCATTGCATCTCTGTTTTTCGAGCCCTCGACCAGAACACGTCTTAGTTTTGAGTCAGCAATAAACAGATTAGGTGGCAGAGTGATTGGTTTCTCTGAGGCATCATCGTCAAGTGTATCAAAGGGAGAGACTCTGAAAGACACCATTTTAACAGTGTCAAATTATTCAGATCTCATTGTCATGAGGCACCCACTTGAAGGAAGCGCAAAATATGCAAGTGAAGTATCTCCTGTGCCAGTTGTTAACGCCGGCGATGGAGCCCACCAGCATCCTACTCAGACACTCCTTGATTTATATTCTATACAAAAAACGCAAGGCACGCTTGAAAATTTGAACATTTGCATGATTGGAGACTTGAAATATGGACGAACAGTTCATTCCCTCCTGATGGCTATGTCTCATTTTAATCCTGTGTTCAACTTCATTGCTCCTGATGAACTTAAGATGCCTGATGAATACAAGCTATTCCTGGATAACAAGGGAATAAAGTATTATGAACATACTGATATGGATGATAATCTTAATTATGCAGATATCACTTATATGACCAGGGTTCAAAGAGAGAGATTTGCTGACCCTGTAGAATATGAAAAGGTGAAAAATGTTTTTATCCTTCGGAATGAGATGCTGAATGAGACAAAAGATAATATGCGAATTCTACACCCCCTGCCCCGGGTAAATGAGATTAATATTGATGTTGATCCAAATCCAAAAGCCTATTATTTCACTCAGGCACTGAATGGAGTATATACCAGGATGGCAATTATTGCCAAGATTTTGGGTGTTAAGTAAAATTATTATCAAAGAATTAACAGCAACAATTATGGAATCAAAGAAAGAACTCAAAGTCAACGCCATAAAAGATGGAACTGTAATCGATCATATTCCCTCCCAAAGCCTTTTTCAGGTTATTACTATTTTGGGATTAGACAATACTAAAGATCAACTCACTTTCGGAACCAATTTGGAAAGCAAGCGTTTAGGCCGGAAGTCAATTATTAAAGTGGCCAACATCTTCTTTAAAGATGATGAAATAAATAAAATTGCTCTGGTTGCTCCTGATGCTAAACTGAACATCATCAGAGATTACCAGGTTGTTGAAAAAAAGGTTGTAAGTGTGCCTGATAATATTTTAGGTATTGCCAGATGTATGAATCCAAAATGCATTACGAATAATGAAGCTATGCTCACAAGATTTGAGGTTGTGCAAAATAAGCCGGTTGCACTTAAATGTGAGTATTGTGAGAAAATAACAGATTCTCAACATCTTGAAATTGTCTGAATATCTTAACTATTTTTAACTTCTTTACAAGATTACCTTTCTGTACTTTCGCTGTATAAACGTACAGCATGAAGGCTATCTATTTATTTATTACATTACTTTTCATAACTACCTGTATATCTGAGCAAACGAGCGCACAGGAAAGCAAAGACGAAGATACCGTTGCACAGTCACCTGATCGTGAAAAAGCCTTGAGAGTTTTTCTGGATTGTTACTATTGTGACTCGGATTTTATTAAAAGACAGCTCCCCTTTGTTAACTACGTACGCGATCGTCATGAAGCTCAGGTGCATATTCTTGTTACACGTCAATCTACTGGATCCGGAGGTCGGGAATATAAGATTATTATGCTCGGACAGGAAGAATTTGAAGGTATAGCTGATGAGCTTACCTATGTCTCCAGTCCTGATGAAACTTATGATATGACCCGACAGGGAAGAACCCGTATAATTGCAATGGGCCTGATGCAATTTGTCGCTAAAACACCAATGGCGAATATGGTTAATATTGGTTATAATGGAGACTATGATGAGGAACAGAAAGCAGAAATAGTTGAAGACAAGTGGAATAGTTGGGTTTTTGATATTGATTTATCAGGTGAATATCAGAGGGAAGAATCCAGAGTGAATCCTGAACTTGAAGCTGACTTCTCAATAGAAAAGATCACTCCTGACTGGAAGGTCGAGTTTGCTCCCAGTTATGACTATTATTCCAGTAAATATTTTTACGAGGATACGATCTATACTTCAAAGAGAAATCGTGCTTCTTTCAGACATTTACTTGTAAAGAGTTTGAACGACCATTGGTCAGCAGGAGGAAGAATATATGTAAGTTCTGATAGTTACCGAAATAGCCGTTTGGGATGGTCAATTTATCCGGCAGTAGAATACAATGTATATCCATATCAGGAATCCAGTCGTAAGCAACTGCGTTTTCAATACCGCATGGGGTATGGCTATACTTACTATGAGGAGTTGACTATCTATGATAAAATGGAGGAAGGATTATTCGGTCAACAATTGTCAATTGCATATGGAATCAGACAACCCTGGGGTTCGATTAATGCATCTTTGTCGGGTTTTACTTTCCTGCATGATCTCAGTAAGAATAATGTTCAGCTGCGTACCAGTGCCTATATTAGGATTTTAAAGGGCCTGTCTCTTAACTTGTCTTGCAGGGCAGCAATTATTCATGATCAGTTATCCCTGACCAAAGAAGGGGCAACTGCAGAAGAAGTTCTCCTGCGTCAGCAACAAATTGCTTCTCAGTATAACTATTCCTTCAAAGTGGGATTCAGTTATACATTTGGAAGTATATACAACAATGTGGTTAATCCCCGATTCGGAGATAGATAGTCTAGCGTAATCTCTCAACTGCCCTGAGCATTAGGTAATCACGCCGTATACCTCGCCATGCCAGGTAACTCAAAATAAGACTAATAATTGGCATGATGGAGAAGAATTGTGCTTGAATATCACCTCCGTGAAGATTGCGCCCCTGAATTAAATAAAAAATCCCCAAGCCGATCATGCCGAATGTTAGCACCATATTATAAATGGTTAAGCGCATTTGCAATACCCTTCTTTTATAAAGAAAGAGGCTAAGCAAAGTCAAAATCAGAATAATCGAGCATAAAGCTCTAAGTGGCCAGGCGTTTACAATAACCTTAGCTGAGTCATTAAGTGCAACAGTACCAATAAAAAGCGTAGCACCATCCTCATGTCCTCCAATCACCGCTAAAGGAAAAAAGTACAGTAGCACTATGGCTACTGCACTTATAATTAAAAAGACTGATTGAATTCTTTGAATCATAATCCAATGAATTTCAGAATATTATTAAACTGACTAGTTGCTACCGCCTAAAATCAATGGTAAACCATCTTTACCACTTCCGATAATAACTGTTTTTGAATTTGGAGATTCAGACAATTTCAAGGTTGCTTCTATACCACGCATCCTTAACAGGTTTGGTGTAAGAGAACTGTTGATAATTTTGTTAGCAGTTGCTTCACCTTCGGCGCCAATTCTTTTTCTTTCTGCCTCAGATTTCTCTCGGTCAAGTTTATATTGATAAGCCAAGGCTTCCTGTTCCTGAGTCAATTTGCTTTCAATTGCATCCTTAATTCCTTGTGGTAAATTAATAGACCTGATAAGTAAGGCTCGCATATTGATAAAATTACCTGTTAAAACAGCTTGAGTTTCAGTGATAATCGCTTGTTCAACCTCAGCACGTTTTGTAGAGTATATCTCTTCTGCGGTAAAACGCCCAGCCACCTGTCTGACTGAAGATCTGACTTCAGGTACGACTAATTGCTGGATATATCCTTTACCGAAAGTTTGATGCAAATAACCGATGTTTTCATAAATAGGATTGAATCGAACGGATATGTCAATGTTGATAGATAAACCATTCTTGTCAAGAATATCCATTGTTTCTTCGCTCTGCTGTTCTTTTACATTATAGATATGCATGTCATTCCAGGGAGCAATAATTAAAAAGCCAGGCTCATAAATATTTTCCAGATCGAGTCCTGAAGTAAATTTGCGAAAGATCACTCCGCGATCACCAGGCTGAATTGTCAGGAACATTTGCGAACCAAAAATTACAAGTACCAGAAGAATAACTCCACCGGCAACTAAAAAGGGGGTTAATTGTTTTTTCATGATGTTACATTAAATATTTACTAATTTGTATTCTAGCTGCAAATTTAACCAATTTTAATTGCTTCGCTTAGCCATTGCTTGTTAATATTGTATTTTTGATAGCTTTGTTTTATGTCTAAGAATACAGCTTATCAAGCATCGGAGTTAATTATTAATCCTGATTCGTCAATTTTTCATTTGCACATTAAGCCTGGAACACTGGCAGATACAATTATCCTGGTTGGTGATCCTCAGCGGGTTGACATGGTATCGAGCTTCTTTGATTCAATTGAATCAAAGACACATAACCGTGAATTTTATACTATTACCGGACAATTCAAGGGGATGCCGGTAACAGTATTGTCAACAGGTATTGGAACGGATAATATAGATATTGTGATGAATGAATTGGATGCAGTTGTCAATATTGACTTTGAAAGCCGTACTGATAACACTGAATTTAAGAAACTAAGACTTATTCGCATAGGAACTTCCGGAGCAATACAAGAAGATATAGATCCAGGCTCAGTAATACTGAGCAAATACGCAATTGGTTTCGATGGTTTATTAAACTTTTATAAAGAGAGGGATAATGTATGTGATAGCGGACTCGAAAAATTATTTGTCACCCAGGCAAATTGGTCTGATCGCCTCTCTGCCCCATATTGTATTGAAGTTTCCTCAGAGCTTGAAGCTATAATGCCAGCTGAGTATTATAGAGGTATTACTGCTTCAGCCAATGGGTTTTACGCTCCACAGGGAAGGGCTATCAGAGGAGATTTGGCATTTCCTGGGCTAATTGATCAAATGGCATCAATCTCTTACGATGGCTATCGCTTAAGCAATTTCGAAATGGAGTGTTCTGCACTATATGGTTTATCACGAATTCTTGGACATGAGGCTTTAACTGTTTGTGGTATAATAGCCAACAGGGTATCAAAAAATTTTATAGGTGATTATAAAACTATGATGCATACAATTATTGATACAGTACTTAATCGCTTACGGGATAATTATCATGCCTGATAAACTTAAACACTTGCTGAGCCTGCTTGACGATCCAGACGAAGAAATATATTTGCAGGTACGAAATGAGTTAATCCGATTCGGGCCTGAAATTCTGCCAGATCTTGAAAAGTACTGGGCTGTGGGAGAAAATTCATTATTCACTACCAGATTACATAACCTCATAGAAAATATAAGGTTCAATCTTTTGTATTCTGATTGGTTTTCATGGAGGCAACAAGCAGAACCTGATTTACTAAATGGTGCTGTTCTAATTGATCAAATAAGTGATCATAATGTATCTGAATCAACTCTTAGTGATAGCATTAAGCCTTTCATAAGTGAAACATGGCTAGAAATCAATGAACGTTTAACAGCTTTAGAGAAGATCAGGATTTTAAATTATGTTGTTTTTACAAAAAACCGTATTTCCCTGATTCAAAAGCTCCCACCCTTGTCTAAGAGCTACTTCCTGAGCAATCTTTTTAAATTCAAAACAGGGAATAGCTATACAATATCTATGCTATACCTGTTAATATGCAGAGAACTTAAATTACCTGTGTATGGTATTCTGTATGATGATCTTTTTCTGTTAGCCTATCTGGATACTGTAGTGCCTGTTTTAAAAGAGCCAAAAGACTTATCTACGATTCCGATACTGTTCTTCATCCATATAGAACATCAGGGGCAAATATTTGGCAAGCATCAATTCAAAGAACTGATTCATAATTATGAAACTAAGGATCAAGCTATACAGCCTGTGATAATCCCGGATCATATAGCCGTTAAGGCTGTTTTGAACGGTGTCTTGTTAGCTAGTAATAAGGAAAGAAAAGCAAAAAGAGTGAAAAGAATTAGAAAGATTCTCAGATTATGGGATGAATCATCGAACATGCCTGATGAATAGTATCTTGTGATCAGATAATCGACTTTCACTGTTTTTACATTCAAAAAGCTGCTAATTTCATAATCAGATTATTATTTTTTTTCTATTTTTGCAAACCCAATGGCGGATTAGTGCCTTGGCGGTGTGATTTTTGAATATAGAATGCCCAGATGGCGGAATTGGTAGACGCGCATGGTTGAGGGCCATGTGACCGTAATGGTCGTGCAAGTTCGATTCTTGTTCTGGGCACCAAAAAGAGTTCTAATAAAAGTATTGCATTAATTATGCCCGCCCAGATGGCGGAATTGGTAGACGCGCTAGTTTCAGGGACTAGTGGCCTTTTGGTCGTGCAGGTTCGATTCCTGTTCTGGGCACAAAAAAGTCAACTCGAGCTTGAGTTGACTTTTTTTGTTTTATTCAGAAACAGGATAGTTCAATAAGTCCTTATCTTTGCGTGTTTAAGTAAAATGAGTTATGATAAAAATTACTTTTCCTGACCAGTCGGTGAGAGAGTTCGATAAAGGAGTTACTGGTCATCAAATTGCAGAAAGTATTAGCCCTCGATTGGCTAAAGAAGTTATGTCAGTTACCGTAAATGATGATTTATGGGATTTGTCACAACCGATAATGATCGATTCAAGCGTGAAGCTCCATAAATGGGATGATACGGAAGGAAAACATGCATTCTGGCATTCTTCTGCTCACCTGATGGCCGAAGCTCTCGAGGCTATGTATCCAGGAGTAAAATTCGGAATAGGACCTGCAATAGAGAATGGATTTTATTATGATGTTGATGTTGGAGAACGAGTGCTGACAGATGCTGATCTACCTGATATTGAAATGAAAATGCTGGAATTGGCCAGACAGAAGAATAGCTATGAGTTTCAAAATATAACAAAAGCAAAAGCACTGGAGTATTTTGAAAATAAAAATGATGAATATAAGCTGGAACTCATTAATGATCTGGAAGATGGTACCATTTCATTTTACAAACAAGGAAATTTCACAGACCTATGTCGAGGACCACATCTGGCAGATACCAGTCCGATAAAGGCAATCAAAGTACTCAGCATAGCTGGCGCTTATTGGAGAGGTGACGAAACTCGCAAACAGCTCACAAGGATATACGGAATAAGCTTCCCAAAAAAGAAAATGCTTGATGAGTATCTCTTGATGCTGGAAGAAGCAAAAAAAAGAGATCATCGGAAAATCGGTAAAGAACTTGAATTATTCACATTTTCAAGAAAAGTTGGAAGCGGTCTGCCCCTATGGTTACCAAAAGGAGCTCAGCTAAGAGAAAGGCTGGAGCAATTCTTAAAAAAAGTACAGGAGAAATATGACTACCAACCTGTTATTACTCCGCATATTGGACATAAAGATTTATATGAAACATCAGGACATTACGCGAAATATGGAAAGGATTCTTTTCAGCCAATAAATACTCCTACCGAGGGGGAAGAGTTTCTACTCAAACCAATGAATTGTCCCCATCACTGTGAAATATACAATTCAAAACCACATTCTTATAAAGATTTACCTATAAGATATGCTGAATTTGGAACTGTATACCGATATGAGCAAAGCGGCGAATTACATGGATTAACACGAGTACGTGGTTTTACTCAGGATGATGCACACATTTTTTGCCGTCCTGATCAGCTGAAAGAAGAATTTGCAAAAGTTATCGATATTGTATTATATATATTCAAAGTCCTGGAATTCAAGGATTTTGTAACCCAGATATCTTTACGAGATCCTGATAATGAAGAAAAATATATTGGTTCAGATGATGTTTGGGAGAAAGCTGAGAAAGCGATAATTGAGGTGACTCAGGAGAAGGGAATGAAAACTGTTGTTGAAGTGGGAGAAGCTGCTTTTTATGGTCCGAAACTAGACTTCATTGTTAAGGATGCATTAGGCAGAAAGTGGCAGTTAGGTACGATCCAGGTCGACTATAATTTACCCGAAAGATTTGAACTCAACTACGTTGGCCAGGATAATCAAAAGCACCGTCCGGTAATGATTCATCGGGCTCCTTTTGGATCAATGGAACGCTTTGTTGCTGTTCTTATTGAACATACAGCCGGTAAGTTTCCACTATGGCTTACACCAGATCAGGCTATCATTCTGCCTATCAGTGAAAAATACAATAATTATGCGCAAAAAGTTTCAAATCTCCTAAATAATTCCGAAATTCGCACCCTCATTGATAAAAGGAATGAAAAGATCGGTAAAAAGATCAGGGATAATGAGTTAAGACGAATCCCATACTTACTGATCGTAGGGGAAAATGAAGTAAATGAGGATACAATCTCTGTCAGAAAGCAAGGAGAAGGAGTTATGGGGAATATGAAAGTGGATGATTTTGTGCAACTTATTGCTTCTGAGATTGAAAAATTGCTTACGAGTACAGATATTATAAAAACTAATCAGGAGGAATAAATTATAGCTTACCCAAGACGACATAACAGACGAGGTTATCGTCCAAAAGATGACCTGAAATATAAATTTCGCATTAACGATCGGATTTTTGCCCCTACTGTCAGAGTTGTTGGTGAGAATATTACTACATCAGATGTAATGACCCTTAAAGAGGCTCTTCTACTTGCCGATGAACAAGAACTTGATTTGGTGGAAATATCACCAAATGCTGATCCACCGGTATGTAAGGTAATTGACTACAACAAATTTCTGTATCAACAAAAGAAGAAGCAGAAAGAGTTAAAGTCAAAACAAACAAAAATAGTGGTAAAGGAGATTCGTTTTGGTCCTCAAACAGATGACCATGACTATAATTTCAAGCTTAAACATGCACAGAAGTTTCTACAGGAAGGTTCGAAAGTAAAAGCCTATGTGTTTTTCAAAGGTCGTTCCATCCTATTCAAAGAGCAGGGCGAAATACTGTTGTTGAGGTTTGCTCAGGATTTGGAAGAGGAAGGAAAAGTTGAGCAATTTCCTAAGCTTGAAGGGAAAAGAATGATTATTATTCTGTCCCCTAAGAAAAAGTAATAAGCACATTAAATAGATATATGTAATGCCTAAGATGAAAACGAAAGCCAGTGCAAAAAAACGTTTTGTAATTACTGGCTCGGGAAAAATCAAAAGAAAGCACGCGTACAAAAGTCACATTCTGACTAAAAAATCCAAAAAAAGGAAACGCAATCTACGTTATTTCACTACTGTGAATAAGGCAGATTTAAAGAATGTGAAATTGTTACTTGCAATGAAATAATTTTTCCTAAAGGTTTAACTGTTAATTAACCAGGACACAGTGCTAATGAAGTGTCAGTTTTTGACCGCCTGTTTCTAAAAAAAACAAAAAAATGCCAAGAAGTGTAAATGTAGTCGCAGCGAGAAGAAGAAGAAAAAAGATTCTCAAAGAAACCAAAGGATATTTTGGTGCTCGCAAAAATGTCTGGACGGTAGCTAAAAATGCTCATGAAAAAGCCTTGAGCTATGCATACCGTGACCGGAGAACAAAAAAACGTAATTTCCGTGGTTTATGGATTCAGAGAATCAATGCCGGATGTAGAGAACATGGAATGAGCTATTCAGTGTTTATGGGAAAACTTCATAAAAAAGGTATCGAGCTGAACAGGAAAGTTTTAGCTGACCTTGCAATGAATCACCCAAAAGCCTTTGCTGAAGTAGTCAAGAAAATAAAGACAGTCAAGTAGTAAATAATCTCTGACTTTATATATCGGGGAAGTTCCATGTGAGCTTCCCTTTTTTTATATATTTACAAGTATGAACATAAACTGATGAACCGAGCATGACAAAAGGAAAAAAGATTAACACATACGCGGATGATTGTTTTTGTTATGCGAGCTCCATCCGATAAATAGAAATAAATATTAACGGATGAACATCGCTTTGATAGGTTATGGGAAAATGGGTAGGACGATTGAAAAGGTTGCTGTATCAAGAGGTCACCATATTCAATCAATTAGTGATCCTACATTTAATGATAATCAAGAAAACATCAGCATTAATGGAGCTGATGTTGCGATTGAATTTACGAAACCGGCTTCAGCAATCATGAATTATTCAGCCTGTTTTAAAGCCGGTTTACCCGTAGTAAGCGGAACAACAGGCTGGCTGCATAACTGGTCTCAGCTTAAGGAAATGGTTGAATTGCATAATGCCGGATTTTTTTATGCATCAAATTTCAGTTTAGGGGTTAATATTCTACATAAAGTAAATGAAGTTCTGGCTAAGATAATGAATCACCAACCAGACTATAAAGTACATATTGAAGAAATTCATCATACTGAGAAAGAAGATGCTCCTAGCGGTACTGCTATTTCGCTTTCTCATGGTATTGAAAACATGCATAATTCTTATCATAGTTGGATTCTTGATAATCAGGGCTCAATAAATGAAATACCAATTTATGCAAAGCGTGAGAACAAAGTGCCTGGTACTCATACAATTCATTGGAAAAGCGATATTGATGAGATTATGATAAAGCATGAAGCTTATAGCAGGGCAGGTTTTGCAACTGGTGCTGTTCTCGCCGCTGAATTTATGATTGGTCGAAGAGGTATATTTTCTATGGATGAATTATTGGATATGAAACAAAGATAACAATGCTCTGGCTCTGGTTTATAAGTTATACTCTGATAGTACTGCTATCTGCCCTTGTGACAGGATGGATATGGTTATTATTGTTACTATTTATTGGCCTGGATGCTTTTGTTCTTCGAATTCTTAACTGGGAAAAATGGTTTGGGACGATTAATTTTAGAATTCCAATCATTCTGCAAGTAATTATTTGGCTTCTTCTAAATTTTCTAATTTTACGAACACTGGTTTTTGATAGTCATTCTACATTGACTACAGGAATGCAGCAAGAAGTAGTTCGTGGTGACAATGTTATCGTATCTAAAATACATTTTGGGCCCAGACTACCTATCACTCCCCTGAACTTGCCCTTTGCACATCATTATATTCCTTTCAGCAGATGTCGCCCTTCTTTTTCACAAAAGATTACTCTTGATTATCGTCGTTTAAATGGCTTAAAATCAATAAAACATGGCGATCTATTAAGTTTCAACTTTCCTCACGGAGATTCAGTGATTTGTGGTGTTGAAACAATGGATTATTATGCCTTGAAGCGATCAAAAGATGCTCAAGGGGAAAATGTAAGAACTGATTTTCTGCATTTCAGACCAGTTGATCGTAGAGAAATGGAGATTAGCCGTTGTGTAGGTTTACCTGGCGATACACTCCAGATACAGAATGGAATATTAATGGTAAACGGACAGCAACTATTTGTCACTGGTGAAAGATTTGACTATCTCATTGAACTGAATGATAAAGTATTGCCACGAAAATATCTCGAAAAATTAGGACTTGACCAAACAGATATAACAATTTTCCCAAATCTTGGCTATGCCCTACCCCTTTTCCCCGAGCAGATCCAAGATGTTCAGAACCGTCCGGAAGTAAAATCAGTTTCAGCTTATATTCAACCATCTGGTAAAGGAAATTATAATCTTTTTCCGAATGAAGCTTCAATAAGATGGAACAGGGATCAGTTTGGACCAGTAATTATTCCTAAAAAAAGTCAAACTGTGAATCTTACAAAAGAAAATCTCCCCTTTTATGAAAGAATAATACGCGTTTATGAAGAAAATGAACTCAGAATAGGTCCAAATGTAATAATGATCAATGACAGCCTGACTAATAAGTATAGTTTTAAACAGGATTATTATTTTGTCATGGGCGACAACCGGCATCATTCAAGAGATTCAAGGCATTGGGGTTTTCTGCCGGAGGATCATATCATAGGTAAACCGGTCTTTATTTGGCTATCTTTGCGCACTGATCCTGTAAACGGACGAAAAATTAATTGGAAACGTATTTTTTCAGTACTTAAATAATATCATATGAAGAATATTCCGAGAAAACAATTCATCAAATTCGGAATTGTAGCATTAATCTATTTACTATGGGTTATCTGGCTTGGAAACTTTTGGTGGCTTTTAGGCTTAGGATTGATTTTTGACATGTACCTTACCAGGAAGGTGAACTGGACTTTTTGGAAAAAAAGAGGCAAGAAAAACAATGCTATAGTTGAATGGTTGGATGCTCTGATTTTTGCCCTCGTTGCGGTTACTGCAATAAATATCTTTTTATTCCAGAATTTCAATATCCCTACCTCATCAATGGAGAAATCATTGCTGGTAGGAGATTATTTGTTTGTAAGTAAGGTTAGCTATGGGCCAAGACTACCTAATACTCCCCTTTCCTTTCCCTTAGTTCAGCATACATTACCACTGACTGATGATAAGAAGTCGTTTCTAACCTGGATTAAAAAAGACTATAAACGTCTTAAAGGTACCGGACAGATAGAGCGCAACAGTCCAATTGTGTTTAATTATCCTGAAGGAGATACTGTTTCAACAGTTATTCAGAGTAATGCCAGCTACTATTCTCTTGTTAAACAGGCTGGCAGTCGTGAACGGGTATGGAATGACGAGCAAACTTTCGGACGTATTGTATACCGCCCTGTGGATAAAAGGGAAAATTTCATTAAGCGATGTGTAGGTATTCCAGGTGATACTCTGGAAGTAATACATAATCAAGTCTTTGTTAACGGTAGCCAACAGATAATTATACCAAAGATTCAGTATAACTACAGGGTAGTTACAAATGGAACAAAGATCAACTCCAAGATTCTTGAAAGATTAAATGTTTCGAATAATGATTTACAAAGAGCTTTCAATAATGGAGTCTATCGCCTCCCTTTATATGATGAAAGTGCAGAAGAGCTTCGTAAATTGCCTAATGTTCATGAAGTGGTTAAAGAAGAAATTCAGGCAGGATTTTGGGATGGAAGCACCTTCCCTTTTTCTGATGACTACAAATGGAACCGGGATAATTACGGTCCGATTTGGATACCTGTTAAAGGAAGCACGGTTGACCTGAACATAAATAACCTCCCTCTTTATAATAGGATTATTGACGTGTATGAGGAAAATGATCTAAGAACAGAAGGCGATGACATTTATATTAATGATGAATTAGTTGGTTCTTATACTTTCAAGATGGATTACTATTGGATGATGGGTGACAACCGACACAATAGTGCTGATTCAAGATTCTGGGGATTTGTTCCGGAAGATCATATTGTTGGAAAGCCACTGTTTATCTACTTTTCACTGAATAAGGATAAAAAATTCCCTGGTAGTATCAGATGGAAAAGAATTCTGAAAAAAATCGAATAATCATTTTATGATCAGAACTATTATTAAGTGGGGGTTCTGGATATTACTGGCAGGATTTCTGCTAAGAGTTTTTGTATGTCAGGTTGAAAAGATTGACAGTTTCAAAATGTCTTCATCTGTTTTACCAGGCGACAGGGTAATAATCGGCAAACTTGCATCTGGATCACGTTTTCCCAGTTCAATCCTAGGCTTACCAGGTGCTGACAAAGCCTATTTGGATTGGTTCAGGATTCCGACATTTCGTTTTCCGGGTTTTCGAAAATTCAAAAATGATGATGTTGTAGCTTTCAACGATCCCCGATTAGCTGACAATCCGATAGATAGAAAAGCAATACTGATCAGCAGGATAGCCGGCTTGCCATCTGACACTTTAATTATCTGGAATAAAGATCTGTATATCAATAGAATACTTATTGATCCTCCTGATGCTTGCAGGCGTATATACAGAGTTGTTACGGATGGATCTGATATTCCGCTTGACTTTCTCAAAAAGCATAATGTGGAACGAGCCCTTAAAATTCCTGGGGTTCCTATGTGGGATATTCATTTAGATACAGTTGCCTATACTGATTTGAAGGACAAACCATTTGTCAATAATATTCGCAGCATGAAAATGTATCCCAATGATTCTTCCCTGGGTTATTGGCCATACTCAAGCCATCATATGTGGAATCGTGATCAGGTTGGTCCTTTAATTGTCCCTTATGCTGGCCAGGTTGTGGAGATAAATATTGGAAACATAGATCGTTTTAAAGACATTATTGAGATATATGAAAATAATGATCTTCGCATTGACTTTGCTGGAGTATATATCAATGGTTTACAGGTAGAAAGCTATACAATTAAGAAAGATTATTTCTTCCTTCTTGATGATAATCGTGATAATCCGGTTGACAGCAGGATAATTGGCTTCATTCCAAAAGATCATTTACTTGGCCAGGTTAAAAGAATTTTGTATTCAGGGAAATCAGATTTTGATTACTTGCCCTCCTTCAGACTAAAAAGGCTGCTCCGGAAGATTCAATAATATCTTTTATTATAATGTTGTTGTCAACTGCATTCTTTCCACCAATCCAATATTTTACTAAACTTTATGGTCAGAGTAAGATATCGCTTGAGGCTTGTGAGAATTATCAAAAACAAAGCTATAGGAACAGATGCTGTATTTATGGAGCTAATGGTGTTATTTGTTTAAATGTTCCAATATTAAAAGGTCGAAGTCCGGGTATGCTTGTTAAGGATGCACGAATAAGTTATGCAACTACTTGGCAAAAACAGCATTTGAAATCAATTGAATCCGCATATAAAAACTCTCCTTTTTTCGAGTTCTATATTGATGAGCTATACAGATTCTGGAATGAGAAATTTGAATTCTTGTTTGATCTGAACACCCAGGTAATGAATTGTCTTATAAAATTGATAGAACTACCAGAATTAGAGATTGTTGAAACCAAGCATTTTAAAGTTAACACGAGCAATGAAGACTTCAGGTTTTCGATACATCCTAAAGTTTCTTATACTGATGATGAAACCTTTACTGCCCGTGAATATCAACAGGTTTTTTCTGAACGATTTGGTTTCAAAGCTAACCTGAGTATTCTGGATCTGCTTTTTCTAAAAGGACCTGAGACTGATCTTTATCTTAAAACATGTAAGAAATAGAAAGACCCGCTTCTCAGCGGGTCTTTGGCACATAATAAAATTCCTATCTTATTTAAAATCTGAACGACAGTGAACCAACAAAACGTAATGAACTTGCGCTTAAGTCAGCCATAGTATTGCCATACAAATAGTATTCTTGCTCCCATGTTGTATTTACGACAGCAAAATCAAGCATATACCTGCTTGTTCTGAAACCAAGACCACCTGATATTGAAGAGTAAAACGATTTTTCATTTGCTTCACCACTAGAATACGGACTACCATATAAAGCATAACCTGCTCTTAGGTAAAGTGGTCCCATTACGAATTCGCCACCGGCCCTTATATTGCTTGTTGCTTTGTATCGATTGCTTACGGCTTGATTCTCGTCATAGAAGTCATAATCATCTCCACGAAGACGAGCACTTGAATAGTCAATATACTCATAATCTAAACTGAAGGATCCCATTTTACCTGCTTGTACAACAATGCTGCCAACAGCTTTAAAAGGAGTGGTTATCTGGTAATCAAACTCACCAGCAGCTTCATACTCATGTGTACCTTCTCCATCTGCAAGATCAGTTTCCATGGAGCTTGTAAAAACATCATTCAATCTAAAAAATGTTGGTGATTGAACTGATCCTCCAACTCTAATCCATTTCATTGGTCGGGCAATGAATCCAAACTGAGCATTATAGCCAGTTCCTTCTGTTGATAAATCATTTCTAAAAGAAAATCCATCGAAAAAATCAATTATATCATCAGGATCATATTCTGAATGAACCCATGTTTCTTCATACTCATATTTTTGAACACCCAATGAGCCTCCAACATACAACCTATCACTTAAATTGGCCCCAAGGTTAAAAATAAATTCACCCAAGTATCCTTTTGTGCTGATTGTACGTCTCTGTTGTTGTCCATAGCCTGAATTATCAAAATCAGAGTAATATACCCCTGCGATACTGTCATAATCAATTAACCAGGTTTCCCAGGCTAATTCATCAGTAAAAGGATCCCATGAATCATAAAGGTTTGCTGAATAAACAAATTCGTCAACCAGAGAATTATGATTGTTATTTCCCTGCATCACTATCCGTTGCCCATAATCTATGAGTTTGTTATATCCGAATGAAAAGGTCAGGCCTTTTATTCCATCTGAAGAAGATTCTTTTTGCTTTATTGGCATGACAAATCCAAAATGATCTATTCCCATTGAATACCTTGAATCTTTCAGCTGTTGATCAAGAAACAGTGCATTAGTTGTTGTGGTAGTGAATCCGGTAGTCAATCCGAACTGGCTTTGCTGAAACATTGCTGATGAGGCAGGATTGACAGATATTGCTCCGAAATCTGCTCCGAAAGCACCCATGGCACCACCCATAGACAGAGAACGGGCTGAACCGCCATGAAAGCTCTGAGATAACCTCAATGCATCCTGTTCATTTTGAGCTGATGCTAGCATGGTAAATCCCAGGGCAAAAATTGCAAGTATAATTTTTTTCATGATGCTTATTTTATTCGTTTGTAATTAAATAGTTATAGTTTGGGCATTACCGGCCTCATTCGAGACCGGTTTTTTATGCAATTGAATTATCTTCTTCCGCCACCGCTACGGCTCCCAGAACTGCTGGATCTTGATCCACTGCTACCAGATGATGAAGAGCGTGATGATGATCCACTGGAACGACTAACCGATCCTGAGCTACTGGAACCAGATGAACTGCTTCTGACAGAGCTACCTGAACTTCTTGTTGAAGAACCTGAAGAAGCCCTGTAGTTTGAACTTGATCCTGAGCTTCGGTATGATGAAGCTGAGTTACTCTTATATGATGAAGATCTTGTTGGATTACTTGTGGAGCTACGATATCCTGTTCTGGAAGAACTTCCCTGAGACTGATTGCTTCTTGATACGCTTGAACCTGAATTTCCAGATGTTTTTGGTCGTGTATAAGTTGTTCTTGAATTTGATGATGTGCTATTGTAGCGTGAGGTTCTTACAGGCGGACGAGCATATGAACTACCTGATTTAGCAGAAGTATAGCTACTGGATGAGGTTCTTGACCTGCTGGTCCGGTCAGTATCAGCAATCTTAGCAGTTGAATTATTTGAGGAATTAAGTCCGGTTCGTACAGAACTGCTTCTTCCGGCGTTTTTGTTATCTGCAACAACTCGATTACTACTGATATTTGAGGTATTTAAAGTTTTTTGACTACTACTATTGCTTCTTGGGCTGCTGATACTTCTTGCTGTTGCCAATTGATTTTTAGTCAAATTTCCACTTGCTCCCCCCCTTGGACCATCAGTTACCCAACTATTTCGGTGTCCATAGGTGTAGTTCTGATGATTCCGGAATGAATTCCAATTGTGTCCACCATAATTGTAACTATAATAGTTGCTGTAATATGGGTAGTAATAATCATATCCATAATTGTATGGTGAGTACCATGAACTGTAATACCTGCCTCTGTACCATGGGTTGTAGCCAAATCCGTATCCTCCATAGCTATAATAACTATACGGGCTATACCAATCATCCCAATAATATCCCGAGTCATAATAACCAAAACTGCTGTATGGTCGGTGGAATCTGTTAATTCTATCTGCATATCCCCAATCCTCTTCAGGCTCGTAATAATAATGGTTGTTCACAACTACATTACCTTCTTCGTCAATTAATTGTTCAGATAGCGAGTCTACAAGAACATATTCCCTTTCTCCTTCAACAGGCTCCATTTCTTGTACTTGCTCAACTTCTTCAATGTCAGCTTCTTCAGCAAATTGATTCGATTCTGATAAAACTCTTCTTTCCACGACAACAGCTTTATCTGAAGGACTAAAATAAGCATCATCAACATAAGATGAGCTAAGATAAAGTCCGGTACCGCAAGAACTGGTTAGGATTATTAAAGGCAGTAGTAATCTTGTAAAAGCAGTTTTCATAATGTATCCTCCAATTTGTTTTTAAATATAGGATATAATTTACGTAATTTGTATCCTCCATTTTGTAAAGTGGACAAATGCAAATACTATACCAAAAAGATTGAAATGGCGAAAGTTTTAACAACCCGTGCTGAAAACTATGCACAATGGTACAACGATTTAGTGATTAAAGCAGATCTTGCTGAGAACTCAGCTGTTCGAGGTTGCATGGTTATAAAGCCTTATGGTTATGCTATCTGGGAAAAGATGCAGGCTGAACTTGATAGAATGTTTAAGGAGACAGATCATGTTAATGCCTACTTCCCGCTTTTTATCCCAAAATCTTTTTTTAGTAAGGAAGCAAATCATGTGGAAGGATTTGCAAAAGAGTGCGCAGTCGTAACTCATTACAGGCTGAAGAATGATCCTGAGGGTAAAGGAGTAGTTGTTGATGAGACAGCAAAGCTTGAAGAAGAGTTAATAATACGACCAACCTCGGAGACAATTATTTGGAATACTTATAAAAACTGGATACAATCATATCGTGATTTACCACTATTAATCAATCAGTGGGCAAATGTAGTCAGGTGGGAAATGCGTACAAGACTTTTTCTCAGAACTACTGAGTTCTTATGGCAAGAGGGACATACTGCTCATGCTACCGAAAATGAAGCAGTTGAAGAGACTCTTAAAATATTGAATATCTACAGTGATTTTGCACAAGAATATTTAGGTGTTCCCGTAATTAAGGGCGTGAAAACAGAAAATGAAAAGTTTGCAGGGGCAATTGATACCTATTGTATTGAAGCTCTTATGCAGGATGGAAAAGCTTTACAGGCAGGCACATCTCATTTTCTGGGACAAAATTTCGCAAAAGCTTTTGATGTGAAATACGCTACAAAAGAAGGAAAAGAAGAGCATGTTTGGGCAACTTCATGGGGAGTGACCACAAGACTGATAGGAGCTCTGATTATGGCACATTCTGATGATAAAGGTTTAGTTTTGCCCCCCAAACTCGCACCTTTTCAGGTTGTTATCGTTCCTATTTATCGTAAGCCTGATGAATATGAAAGAACATGCAAACGTGCTCACGAAATCAAAAAAGAACTGAAGGCCCTGGGAATATCAGTTAAGGTAGATGACCGGGATACACATAAACCAGGTTGGAAATTTGCAGAATATGAATTAAAGGGAGTGCCGGTTCGCCTGGCTATCGGACCGCGAGACCTTGAGAATAACACAGTTGAAGTATCCAGAAGAGATAATTTGACAAAAGATTTTATTAGTCAGGATGGTATTGCTGCTTATCTTTCAGATTTGTTAGACGAGATACAAGAAAATATTTTCTCTAAGGCTTTGAAATTCAGAGATGAGAATATCAGGGAAGCTAACACCTGGGATGAGTTTCTGGAATTGCTTGATACAGGGGGGTTCATCTCAGCTCATTGGGATGGTACAGCTGAAACAGAGAAAGCTATTCAGGAACAAACAAAGGCAACCATTAGATGCATACCAATGGATGCGAAGCAAGAAAATGGTGTTTGTATAAAATCGGGTAAACCCTCAAATCAGCGGGTTCTATTTGCTAAAGCTTATTAAAACATGGAGAAACAAGATCAAAACAAATCAATCATTGAGACCTTAAGCACAAAGTCTCAAATAAAACAATTAGTATACGATAATACCCTAAGTGCTTTTCAAGTGCTTAACGAAGTATTGGCTGAAGTAACAGAATCTTCAAATACTGCTCTTAGTAAGCAAGATGAAAGACTGCATCTCCACTACTCTCAGAAAGGCAAATTCAATGCTGAGCTCAAAGTAGCAGGTGACATTTTAATATTTAATACTCATTCAAACGTTTTTCAGTTTGACCGTAGTCATGAGATCTGGAAAACCGCATATGTCAAAAAGAACGTTCTAGCCGGCTATTCCGGAATTATCAGTGTTTACAACTTTCTGGCTGATTCTTTTAAATATAATCGTATGGAAGATATGGGATATCTTATTGCCAGAATTTTTATCAATAAAGACAACTATTTTTTCGTTCAGGGAAAGCGACAATCCGGATTTAATTACACAACTCTTGGATCAAAGAAGCTTGATAAGAAAAGTGTTGAAGAGATTGTAAGGGCCTCAATACAATATTGTTTGGATTTTGATCTTCTGGTACCACCTTATGACAATGTTAAATTGGCAACGGTAAACCAAATACACCAAACTATTTCTGATGCCAAACTAAGAACTGGTAAAAGACTAGGATTTCAATTTCTTTCAGACGATATAGATAAATAATTACATATATTACCATAAATCATTCTGCTCATTATCATGAAAATAAACCATTTACTAATCAGCCTGCTATGCTTATCAGTGCTTTTTGCTTCCTGCAATCAGGAAACAGCAAAACCTGAAGAAGCAGTTAACCCAGTAATACAAGAAAAAGTGGATGCGTTTGCCCTATTCAAATTAACCACAGATCTTAGTTCATTAACTAAGAATGAAAAAAAGATGTTACCGATTCTTATTGAGGTAGCTGAAATAATGGAAGATCTGTATTGGAAAGAAGCTTTTGGAGATAAAGAACTGTTATTTAATGAGATAAATGATCCTGCTACCAGACAGTTTGCGAAGATTAACTTCGGTCCATGGGAAAGGTTGAAAGAAAACACCCCATTTATTGAAGCTTATGGTACTAAGCCACTGGGTGCTCAGTTTTATCCGGAAGATATGACAAAAGAAGAATTTGATGCATGGGATGATGAATCGAAGTCGAGCCTCTACACCATGATTCGCCGTGATCAGGATGGAAATCTTATGTCAATACCCTATCATGAATTTTTCAGTAAAGAAATTAAAAAAGCTGCCAAATTAATAAAGAAAGCAGCTACCCTTGCAGACGATCCAGGGCTCAAAAACTATTTAGAGCTAAGAGCTGAAGCCTTACTTACTGATGAATATCTTGATAGCGATATGGCCTGGATGGATATGAAAACCAATTCAATAGATTTCGTTGTTGGTCCGATAGAAAACTATGAAGATGCTTTGTATGGCTATAAAGCTGCCCATGAATCTTATGTGTTAATTAAAGATAAGGAATGGAGTCAAAAGCTTGATCGCTTTGCAGTTTTACTACCTGAACTGCAAAGATCATTACCTGTTCCTGATGAGTATAAACAAGAAATTCCAGGTAGTGACTCAGACCTGGGTGTATATGATGCAATTTTCTACGGAGGAGATTGTAATGCAGGAAGTAAAACTATTGCGATAAATCTTCCAAATGATGAGCGTGTACATATTGAAAAAGGATCACGCAAACTCCAGTTAAAGAATAGTATGCAGGCAAAGTTTGATATGATTCTTGCGCCAATCGCTAATGAACTTATTTCCAAAGACCAGCGCAAACATGTAAAATTTGATGCTTTCTTTGAAAATACTATGTTTCATGAAGTTGGTCACGGACTGGGTATCAAAAATACAATTAATGGAAAAGGAGCAGTTAGAACTGTTCTGAGCGACCAATATAGTGCCTTTGAAGAAGGTAAAGCTGATATTCTGGGCCTCTTCCTGGTGAGCAAACTTACTGAGATGGGTGAAATGGGAGAGAAAGATCTGATGGACAATTTTGTCACATTTATGGCCGGAATTTTCAGATCAGTTCGTTTTGGCGCTACCAGTTCTCATGGTAAAGCCAATATGGTGCGTTTTAATTATTTCGAGGAGGAAGGTGCTTTCTCTCGTGATGCTGAGACCGGTACCTATAGTGTGAATTTTGATGTGATGTATCAGGCAATGCTCGACTTGTCAAATATGATACTAATTGTTCAGGGTGATGGTGATTATGATGCAGCGAAAAAAATCCTCGACGATAAGGGATACATCCAGGATCAGCTTCAGGCTGACCTTGACAGGCTGAAAGAAAAAGGAATACCCAAAGACATTGCCTTTATTCAAGGTGAAGATGTTTTAGATTTGTAAAATAACTACAAGTAAAATTAAAAGGAAGGTTAGCTCAACCTTCCTTTTTTTGAAATGTTCTACCTCTATGTTAAAAAAACTTTCTCTTCTATCCTTAATTCTAGTAATTGCTACTATCCAGTCACTTGGGGCTTATCTGAAAGATGTTCCACAAAGGCTAAAACAACCTGATAATTCAATACTTAACTGTTTAGCAACTGGTGATGAATATTACCACTGGTTGCACGATGAAAACAATTTTACCATTATCAAAGACCCAAACACAGGATATTTTGTATATGCCAGTCTGAGCAATTCAGAATTGCATCCAACACAGCTTATTCCAGGAAGAGATGATCCTGCACAAGCTGGTCTTGAACCAGGCTTGAATATCCCAGCCAGTAAAGTCAGGGAATACCAGAAAACAAAATTCCCTATTCCTAAATTGAAAGGATTCACAGGAACAAGCAACGTTGGTACACTGAATAACATAGTCATTTTCATTCGCTTCAACGATCAAGCTGAGTATACAAACCAAAAATCCTATTACGATAATTCTTTTAATGGCTCGAACCAGGTATCAATGATTGAATATTTCAAAGAAGTATCCGCTAATCAATTAACAATTAACACCTCATTTTACCCTCAAACCGGAGGCACTACAGTTGTTTCATTTGAGGATACTTTGCCCAGAACCTATTATCAACCATACGATGCAAGCACAAATACAAATGGTTATTCAGGTGATACAGAAAGAAGAGTAAGAGAACATACTTTACTTAAATATGCTACCGAATCATTAACTGCAAGTATTGAAGCGACCGGACTTGACTTTGATATGGATAATGATGGATACATTGATAATATCGCATATATAATTCAGGGAGCTACCGATGGTTGGGCAGAGCTTTTATGGCCGCATATGTGGGCTCTCTATGAGTTTGATGTTCGAATTAACGGAAATCGTGTCTGGTCATACAACTTTCAATTGTCAGATGCTTTTGGTGTGAGTGTTTTATGCCACGAAATGTTTCACAGCCTCGGAGCACCAGATTTATATCGCTATAACGATAAGGATATTACACCAGTTGGTGCCTGGGATTTGATGGCCTGGAACAGAACCCCACCCCAGCATATGGGGGCATACATGAAAATGAAATACGGTAAATGGTTTGATAATATTCCGGAGATAACAGCTGATGGAACATACTCCTTGGTACCCCTTTCAAGTAATCCATTTGCAGCCTACAAAATTGCCTCACCTAATTCAGGTTCAGAATTTTTCATTGTAGAATACAGAAAAGCAACCGGACGATTTGAGACAAGTGTACCTGGCACCGGATTAGTTGTTTATAGAATTAACAGTTCAAATAATGGAAATGCGAACGGACCACCTGATGAGGTATATGTTTATCGTCCGGATGGTACTCTTACTGTTGATGGCTCCTTGTCATCGGCACATTTTAATGCCGGTACCGGTCGAACAGAAATTAATGACGTAAGCAATCCTTCATCATTCTTATCTGATGGATCCTCGGGCGGTCTGAATATTAGCAATATTGGCTCAGCAGGTACAACAATTTCCTTTGATGTGAGTTTCTCCGTAGTAGGATTTAATCCACCTCTTAACCTGATTGCCACACCAGGTACTGATTTCATTGATCTTTCATGGAACCTGCCGGATGCAGGAGGTGCCACCTTAACCGGTTTTAGTTTTTTCAGAAACGGACAATTACTGGAAACTATTTATGATCCAACTGCAACAACTTACACCGATCCAGGTCTGACTCCTGGTATTTATCTTTATTATTTAACAGCGCACTATTCTAACCCCAGTGGTGAATCAGGATTTTCAAATGCTGCTTCAGCCGAAATTGTTGAGTATCTGCCTGATCTTATTGTTCAGGGCTTGTCTCTTAGCCAAAACATAATGGATGCTGGCTCCCAGCTTACAGTTGATGGAATGGTAGTAAATGATGGTAATCTTCTGGCTGGAACAAGTACATTGTCTTTCTATTTATCAAGTAGTTCAGAAATCACAGCTGGTGCAAGCGAGTTGCTAAGTATCGCAGTGAGTGAGCTCGCAATAGGTGAACAAGAGGATTTCTCTGAATCCTTTCAGATCCCATCTGATTTAGAAACCGGGAACTATTACATCATTGTATTAAGCGACAGTGATTCTGTTATTGAGGAAACAAATGAAACAAATAATGCCAGCTTCAGAATGATTGGAGTAAGAGCAGCCTTTGCTGACCTGTCGGTTACTTCTCTTAGTGCTGTACCCCGCTTGCTTTCTCCAGGTGCCTCTGTCGTAATTGGAGCAAGCTGGAGTAATATTGGTAATCGCGAGTCAGATATATTTACATATTCGCTTGTAATTTCATCTGATCGTGAATATGATGGAACTGATATACTTGCTGTTTCTGATCTGTCTCCAGTTTTGGCTCCCGGTCAGCAACACAGTATACAGGAAAGTTATACTGTACCTCTTGATCTACAAAGTGGTGAGTATTACTTTGTAATTGTACTGGATCAGCATGATGAAATTCCTGAGTCTAATGAGAGTAATAATGATGATTACCTCAGCTTTCAAGTATCCGGATATAATATAGCTCTACAAAACTTAATTCTAAATCCCGAAGCAATTAAAGATGGACAGGTTTTGGATGTTGATTTAAATGTGAGGAATCTTGGAAATCTGCAAGTAGGTAGTTTTGATCTGCATTTTGCTTTTAGCCAGAATAACACAATTAGTCCGGCAACAGTACTTAAAACAATCAATATGTCTTCTCTTGCAGGAGGGGCAAATATCCTGATCAGTGAGTCTTTGACAATACCTGAGGGAAGTGCCGAGGGAATGTATTTCATACAGGTTTATACTGATGATGATTTAATCGATGATCCCGATCAGTCTGATAATTTTATTTTTAGACAGATAAGTGTTTTTAACCTTCCTGATCTTCAAATAGAAGTTAGCAGCAGCCTCAATAGTTATAAGCCATATGAACCATTGTTATTGTCGCTCGATTTAACAAATCCGGAAACTGGAGACGCCATTGACTTTGATGTTCAGGTGGTTTTATCTGTGGATCAAACTGCAGATCTTGAAGATTTGATCATTGGGGAATATCAGAATCTTTCCTTAGAATCAAAACAAAGTCAGAATATAAGTCTTAGCTATCAGTTTGAGGAGAATACTCAACCAGGAGACTACTATGTAATAGGGATGGTTGATGTTCAGAACATTATACCTGAGAGTGATGAATCGAACAATCAGGCATTTTGGTCTTTTGAAGTACTGGATATTTCATCACTTGATCAAACTGATTTGGTAAATTTATGGACCATGTATCCAAATCCTGTTAGTAGCAGCCTTCATCTGAATTATATGGGTACAGATCACGGTGATGGACTGTTGAGCATCCATTCAATGACCGGTCAGTTAGTTATGGAACAATCCTTATCTTTAAACAAAGAATCAGGTATAGAATTATCTCTCGACTATCTTCCTGAAGGAATGTATTTTATTAGAATTTTGACTGCAAACCAAAACTGGCAAAAGAGAATAGTTGTAATAGATTAATCAGATGGGCGAAAATTTTAAAGCCTTACAAGTAATTGAAAATGAAAGTGGGGAGTTCAATCGTCGGGTAATTCAGCGAGATATCTCTGACCTGCCGGATAATGATGTATTGATCAGGGTGAAATACTCAGGTCTGAATTACAAAGATGCATTGTCGGCCTCTGGACATAAAGGAGTTACCCGAAATTACCCGCATACTCCGGGAATTGATGCCGCGGGAATTATTGAAAGCTCCACCGATTCAAGATTTCAGAAAGGCGATCAGGTGCTGGTAAGCTCCTATGATCTGGGTATGAATACTGATGGTGGTTTTGGCACTTATATATCTGTTCCCGGGGACTGGGTTATTCCCCTGCCGGATAAAATGACCCTTCGTGAAAGTATGATATTTGGAACTGCAGGACTAACAGCTGCTCAGGGCTTGTACAGCATGATTCATAATGGCCAAAAGCCTGAGATGGGTAAACTTCTTGTTACTGGCGCCAGGGGGGCAGTTGGTGGATTTGCCATAATGATTGCAGCTAAGCTTGGATTTGATGTTGTGGCCGGAGTTTCTCAGATGCATGATGATACTGAAAAACTATTGAATCTTGGAGCTTGTGAAGTCGTAGATTCATC
>JABHCC010000037.1 GCA_018669475.1 Bacteroidota bacterium
GATAAGTAACTGAGAGTTTTGCACTTTCTTCAGGAATGATAAGTAGTTGCCCTGAAGTTTTGTTAGTTTTATTTCATCCATCAGACGAGCAGTATTAAAGTACATTGTTTTGTATGTCATGTCACAAGCATGCATTCCTAAAGCTTGAGCCAAATGACTTTTTCCGATTCCTGTTGGACCAGTGATAATGATATTTTCGCTTCGTTCTATAAAGTTCAGAGTTACTAAACGCTCAAACAAGTTTTTGTCAAGCTCTCGTGGATGGGTGTAATCTATATTCCGGATTGAAGCCTGTATTTTAAATTTGGCTTTTGTTTTCAGACTTGCAATTTTCTTGTCCTGACGAAAGTCCCATTCCTGATCAATAAGCATTGCTAAATACTGATCAATGGTGTATTCCTGATAATTAGCTGATTGCATGCTTGAGTAATGAGCTTCAGCCATACCATGTAGGCGCATCTGCTTCATTTTTTCTATTGTTGTGTTGTTGTTCATGTTAATTGGGTTTATTTATAATTACTGGCACTTCTTAAATTTGCATGAGGTTTGATAATATGTTCTATCGGCTGAGTATCAGGTTCTAAATCAGTATTATTTTTCAGGATGGTCTCAACGGTCTTGAATGAACAGATATGATAACCCAAAGCCTTTAAACAAGCTTTTTCAACTCGATGAACTGGATAGCTTTTCTTAAGGGCAATGATCCCGCTAGCACGTTTATACCCGATCTCTGGATAAGTTTGTTGGTCAATTAGCTTTCCGATATAGGTCGCTGTGTTTTCACCCATTGCAGCAGCCTGCTTTACAAAGAACTCCCTGCTCCATGAAAGATAATATCGGTGAGTGCTGGCAAGGTGCTCTTGAATGGTTGTGTAATTTCCTCGGCGGTAACTTTTTACATGAGTAGCTAAGCGCTCTTTGTTATAGAAGATCTCAACAGTATCAATGGTATGCTGCACTTCTACATGTTTTCCTATATAGCGATAGGGAACACTGTAATAGTTCTTTTGCTCACTCAAGTAAATGTATCCCATCTTCTGAACTTTTGCCCGGTTATAATGCTTGATCAGGTAGGGCTCATTTGGAAGTGCTGATAAATGCTCCTTCTCAACTTCAATAAATTGCCTTAACCGACTTATTCCGGAAGTCTGCATTTTATAGTCATTGTACTTCTCCAGGAATATGTGGATCTGTTTATTCAGATCTGACAAACTAAAAAACGTCATATTCGATAGATGATAGTAAATGCGCTGATATACCAGATTTACAGCTGATTCTACTAGAGCCTTATCTTGAGGAGAATAAGCACGAGTAGGATTTATTACACACCCATAATGTTGCCCCATGTCCCGAAAAGTCTTGTTTACCACCGGTTCATATTTGCTTGCTTTGGTAACTGCAGATTTCAAATTGTCAGGAACAATAGCCTGAGGAACACCTCCAAAATAGCTAAGACAGTTACCAACAGACTTAACCAGAGACTCCCGGGTTTGGTCAAAACTGGCCTCTACATAGGTGTAATTGCTTGCCGGTAAGATGCCCACAAAAACTTCTACATCTTGTATTTCTCCGGTTTCCTTATCTACGATTTGCAGTTTCTTTCCTGCATAATCTATATATAGCTTATCTCCAGCTATATGAATGAGTTTGCCGCTTGCTTTTTTCGTGTCCAACCAATCACTCAGCAATTGACAGAACTGTGAGTAACTGTAATGATCAATATGTTCTTGTTTGTACCGGTTCCATAAATGCTGTCGGGTACAACCAGGCTTCTTTAAGTCATTTACATAGCCCGGGAACAATTCGTGCAGACTTGCAAACCGTTCTTTATCCAAAGCCTCTTTGGATGGAAACAAATCCTGAAGGTCTTTCTCTTCAAACTTTAGCAGCTCATGGTAACTAAAACCACTTGATAATAGCCGTCGAACGTACTCATTCACAGTATTTCTATCAATACCAACCTCGCTGGCTATCTTGCGATTTGAAAGGTTCTTACTCTTTAGCAATAACAACTGTTTTATTATCATAATGTCTATTTGCGTTGCAGCCATATTTTCTCTGGTAAGGTTTAACAATACAGAGAAATACAAATAGAAATCGAAACTTGAAAATAAAACTGGCAGTGTTTACTTCGGAATGAAGTGGCGCCAGCGCCGGCCATAACCTATTTCTTTTTGGCAGGGTTTGAATCGGAATAAACCCCTCTAAAAAGTGGCAGGGTATGCCGGAATCACTGGCAGAGTACCATCGGAATGGGTGGCAGGGTTTGGTCCGGAATATCTAGCCAAGTATGCCGGAACCGATAAATGTGATTTAATAGAAAACAAAGAATATGGTTATTGCTCCCTGATTAAAGCAACGCTTAGGATTTTAGATAAACTTGATGTTGAAAA
>JABHCC010000038.1 GCA_018669475.1 Bacteroidota bacterium
AATTTCTTGAGGTGTTATCCTACGACTGAGCATTTTTTGAAAAACCGGGTTTCTGTGTTGATGAAGTATCATAATATATCTTTCCTGGAAAAGTAATGCTTCATCCTAGACCTGACAATATGCACCAGACCGTTTGCTTACTGCGCATGCTCAACACTATCAATGATCTGGTGGAGTTTTCTAAACTGGAAGCTCAACAGGTGAAAGTTTCCCTGTCGGATGTGAATTTACAGTATCATTTCAAGGATATTTGCAGTTTTTTCAGTGCGGAAATTGAGAAAAAAGGTTTAGAAATTAGTTGTCCTGAACATATTTCAAAAAAAGATTGGACAATTGTTACTGACGAGGCGAAATTGAATGGCATTCTTACTAACCTGATTAAAAATGCAATTAAATACACAAACACAGGATCTATTGAAGTTGGATGCAGGAAGAGAGACATTTTTATTGAATTCTCAGTAAAAGATACAGGTATAGGTATTCCCAAAGACCGGCAACAGTCAATCTTTGATCGCTTTGTTCAGGCCGACCAGGCCCAGACCAGGCTTTATGAAGGCTCAGGTCTGGGCTTATCCATTTCAAAAGCGTATGTTGAATTGCTTGGAGGAGAAATTTGGGTGGAATCAGAAGAAGGGAAAGGCTCGGTGTTTTATTTCACTATTATTCCAAAGTAACAAGCTGTCATAAAACTTCTGATAGCTAATAACTATCCAAAACCTCCCACCAAGCCATAATATTCTCAGGAGGTACACCATCTTGAATAACATGTATAGGTGCAAAGATGAATCCACCACCAGGAGCAAGATCGTCAATTCTTCTTTTTGTTTCGTCTTTTACTTCCTGCACTGTCCCATAAGGCAGTACCTTCTGGGAATCACAGCTACCTCCCCAAATAGTGAGGTCTTTGCCCCATAGTCTTTTGAATTCTTTGGTATCCATGCCTGTGCAATTCACTTGAAAAGGATTAAGAATATCTACACCTGCTTCGATAAGTAAAGGTATAGTTTCCATTATTGCTCCATCATTGTGAAAGAATATCTTTATATCAGACTGCGCTTTTTTCTTGATGAATTCAAAAAGGCGCTTATGATAGGGCCATATTTGTTCTTTGTACATGTCAAGACTGATAAGCAAACCAGTTTGTGTGCCCAGGTCATCAGCGCAGGATGCCACCATGACATTTTCTCCAACAGCTTCCAATGCTCGTTCCCAATACTGCATTTTTACTTCAAGAATCTTCTCCATGATTGCCTTTATCACGCCTGGATTCATGTACATATCCATCATAAACTTCTCGTATCCCGTCATCCACATTGCATGTTCCCACATACCTGAACTCATTCGGCCAAGTACATATGCTTTTTGTTCTCCAATAACAATCTCATCTGCTTCCTTTTTCAAATTCGCATAACGAAATGGATGCAAAGCATCGGGCCAGGGAAACTTTTCCACATCTGCAATGGATTCCACATGGGCCAATGGACTTCTATGAAGATCATAATACATCCCTCCGGATAAAGGCATCCTCCATTGCATGCTCCACTCATCTTCGAGATAATGGTAACCGTCTTTTCTGCCTAAGTCTTTTAAACGATTGGCTGGCGGAATCTTAGGGCCAACGTTTTTAACATCCACTCTGAGTAAATCAATCACATCCTGCCCGGTATGGGCCATCTGGGTGATCACATCCTTAATTTCAGGCTCACCCTGAAGCTGCAGGAAATTCCTTAACTTACGAAGAGCATTGATATTAATTCCTGAAACCATTGTCCCTCCCAAATCAAAGGGGATACGATCAGGCTCGTTATGCGACAAAGCAGTTATTACTCTTTCATGGCTGGTCATTGTCGGTGATTTTTATTTCCTGTAAAATAGTAATTCTAATTGTGAGAATCAGGATGAAGTGCATATGATGAGCTTATATGCTAACAAAAAGGATTTTTTTAAAGAATCAAAAACCGTAATTTTATCTTTATGAACCGAGCATGACAAAAGGAAAATTTTTTGACACACACGCGGATGATTGTTTTTGTTATGCGAGCTCCATCCGACAATTAAAATTAGATATAAAAGGATGAAAAAATTAATTGTACTTCTCTGTTTTGGAATGGTATTCCATGTTATTCATGCCCAGGAATTGATTGCCACTTGGTCTTTTAATCAGATTGTTGATGGCAGTGTTGTTGAAGATGTCTCGAAAAAATCAGACAAGATTGTTGGTTTTTTTGATCCGGCTGAGGGAATCCGGGAGGGAGCTATTCTCTTTGATGGTTTTACGAGTTTCTTGGAGAGGAAACAATTTGGAGAGAATTTACCTGAGCAGTTTACAATTAATGCATGGGTGGCTCTTGAAGCTTACCCCTGGTTTCGCTGTCCGGTTTTTGACCTCCGGGTAGATGAAAAAGAAGGTCTGTTGCTGGCAATAAACCGTAATGGGGAGTTAACAGCGGGTTTGGGCCAGCCAATCAATTGGGAAGAGATGAGCGGGCCACAATTGCAATTGAAAAAGTGGAATATGCTCAGCCTGGTTGTAAATCAGAAAGCTTCAGCTAGTTTGTACCTCAATGGGAAATTGGTTCAGGAGATTAAGGATAGTCCGAAGTTAAGAACTACCAATCGATACCATCTGACAGTTGGACGGAACTCAATTCTGGAAGAATGGTGGGATTTCCAATATACCGTAACTGATAGTTATTCATATCTGGATGGAAGAGTAGATGAGCTGGCTGTTTATGCAGCTGCTCTGAATGCTGATCAAATAGGAGAGTTATTCTCTGATTATCAGCCTCTGCCTGAAATTATGACTGAAGCACGTGTTCTTCCAGGGGGACCAGAAGGCCCGGCCGAATTTGGCGCATCTTATACCCGGCTTGATTATACCAAACAATGGGACAGGCTATGGAGAGTTGGCGATTACCCTGATGTATTAGTTCGGTTTGCTGATAATAACTGTCGATTAGTTTTCTGGCGGGGGACCAGTTTTGTGCCTTGCTGGCTTACAGAGAATGGTATTTGGTATACTAACGAATGGGCTGAAACCTGGGGTAGCGATGTCACCAGTTGTGCCGAGCCTCTGATGGATCGGGATTGCCGCTTCAGTCATGTGAGAATTATTGAAAACACAGCCGCCAGAACAATAGTGCACTGGCGTTATGGTTTGGTTGATACAGAGTATACATTTGTGGCCAAGGATGTAGATGGGCGAGGTGAGTGGGCTGATGAATATTATTTTATCTATCCTGATGGAATAGGAATAAGGCGTATTGATTTACACTATTCCAAACCTCTTAGAAAGCATGATTGGGAAGAATCTATTGTATTGTTATCTCCCGGTCAGCATCCTGATGATGTAATGGATGATCCTGAAATTACTCTCGTGAATATGGCAGGCGAGAGCCATGATTACTCATGGAGAAACGAGCTACCCATAGAAATGGAGAAACCTGATAAGGCCAATATTCATGTTGTAAACTTTAAAAGCGAGTACAAACCCTTCTATATCATTCCTCCCGATCCTTTTGAATCGGCTGAAGGAAAATATGAATCCCCTTTCTTCAGATCATATTCTGCTTCACTTGCAGGTAATTGGAGCCCTGAATCAGTGCCAAGTATTTATGGTTGGTGGAATCACTGGCCTGTGACACCAGTGTCAGGTGATGGCAGATGGGTGCTTAACAATGATCGGGCCTCTCACTTTAATCTCACCACTTTTACTCAATGGAAAGATTACTACATGGATGAAAGTGTGAAAACCCGTATCATGCTCCACGGAATGACAAATGAAAAGGCAGTAGATTTAGTGCCGCTTGCAGAGAGTTGGCTAAGCCCACCGTTTCTCAGAACAAGTGACGGTGAAGTGAAATATGAGCCGGCAGAACGTGCATACATTGTTGAGAATATGTCTGGAGAGAAGTTTGAAGGAAAATTGTTGGCTTCGATTACAAATCCTGCCATCAAACCTGCAATCATACTGAAAGGGGTGAAATTAGATAATCCTGTGATTGAGATTAATGGGAAAGCGATCACAGAAGGAGATTTTCAGTATGGTGTTGTAAAAGAGTTAAGCTTCTGGAAAACAATTATCTGGATAAATGATGATTTTAGTGACGGTACGACAATACTGATTCACTAATCCCTTTTCAATGTTTCAGATCCCATAATTGGTTTATCCTGTTATCCGGCAGGTGCAGAAATGAATTTGGTATTTTATACGTATCATTGATTTTAAAATACATGTTTATGCCCTTTTCTGCATTTTGTAATAAAGTGCTTACTGTCAAAAGCTGCATAAAGCTATTAGTGATTTCACTTCTTTTATTGGGCTTTCAAACTGCAAAATCAGAAAGGAATGCTTTTGAATTGGATCTGTTTGATTCGCATATTTTAAGCCAAAAAGATTCACAAGCCTATTACATTTTTGAAAGGGCCAGGGTATTATTGGACATAGATTCGCTCGATGATTCACGAGATTTATTTTTGAAAACTATTAATCTGGCCTGGGAAATCCCTGATTCAGGATTGATTGGCAGTTGCAATATATATCTGGGAATCCTCAATAATGAACTTCTCGAATTTAACAGTTCATTAGAGTCCTACAAATATGCTCTGATCTTATCAAAGCAATTATCTGATACCACAATGATGCTCAATGCTATGCATGGTATTGAGAACTATTATTATCAAATTGAACTACTTGATTCAGTAGTGGTGTATTGTGCAAAGGCCATTGAAATAAATCAGTTACGTGAGGATTATGCTGCTTTAAGTGATAATTACAGAGCTTTATGTACTTATGTAGCACCTTCAAATTCAGATGCCTTTAGCAATTCTTTTCTAATCGACGGCTTAATGGATTCCTGTCTTATTGCAGCCAGAAAGGCAAAAGATCCGGAGATTCTGGTGTACGCTCTAACAAATTATGGTCTTGATTATTATGATCGATCGCCTGAAACAGGTATTGATTATTTAGATGCTGCGCTAGATTCGGCAAGAAATTTAGGAACTTCGTCAGATGCCCTGGTTTATGCTTTAACAAAATCAAGTGAAGCATATTTCAGAAGCGGACAAACTGATCATGCTATAGGACTATCTCTTAATGCCCTTGAATTGACCAGGAAGAGGAAAACAATTACCGAGCTTAGAAGGAAACGAGATCAGAAGTTGGAGTTTGTACATGATGACTTGAGAGACAGGCTGATAGATTTGATTGAGAAAGATGAAGCATTTCTGAGACAAGATTTAACACTGACAAAAGTTGCCCAATTGCTGGATACCAATACAAGCTATTTATCTGCTTTGATCAATAATGATTTTAAATGTAAATTCAATCATTTTCTCAATAGGTATCGCATCGAAAGAGCCTGTGAGCTTCTGAGTAACAGGGAGATGGATGTGTATTCAATAGAGGGGATTGCCAATATGTCAGGATTCAGATCCAAATCAGTGTTTAACCCTGTATTCAAAGAAGCGACTGGCGTTCATCCATCAGTTTTCAGAATCTCAATTAGTAAGATTAAGCTTTAGCGGGATATACTAAGTTTCTCATTTGATCACTTACTCTTTTCTCAACAAACTTCATTGTGGACCGTGATCTGATATCCGATAAAATCAGGGAATAATATGGGATAATAGAATAGGATTATCTTTATTCATTAAATTACATTGCTAAGTCGTAACCATATCATTGTCTTATGTCTAAATACATATTTATTGTTATCAGCTGTTTGTCTCTCGCAGGCCTTATATCCTGCGGATTGACTGAGGATCTTAAAATTAGTGAACAAGATGAGACTGTTATTTTGGAGAATAAGTGGCTTAAGTTTGAATTTGATCTGAAACAGGGCCTATATAATATTTCAAATAGCGAAAAGTCTGATATTGTTATTAGCCAGGCTAATCTGAGAATTAATAACTGGAGCTCTGATTTGGAGAGCCAAATCAGAACATGGGAAAAAAGATTGATCGAAAATGAATTCGGAGAAGGCCTTGCACTTGATCTTAAAATTACCGCACAAAATCAACCCGACCTGCTTTTTACAGTAATTATGTATGCGAGTCAGTCTTTTATTGATATAAGCGCCGGCGTACACAACTCCCTGGATTCCCCAATCCAAATTAAGGACATTTATGTGCTTGAAAACGGTGAGCTGTATAATGAAAAGGATAAAAGCCAGGATTTTGCAATGATAGATGGCTTTAGTGGAGGTGAACCTCTTGAATACGGTCAACGAATGTATTCCCCGCTTTCAAGACGGAATGCTTTGAAATCAAGAAATAATATTCTTCTCACGTTCATAGAAGAAGAGGAAAGGAACACCCTAATAATGGGAGGACTGACATATAAAGACTTTGAAAAGTTTGCCACAATTGAACAAGCCAGAGAAGTGGAACTTGAAAAAGGGAAAGATGATCAAAAAAGCTTATTAACGTATCTGAACCTTCCTGTAGATACACTAGATAGTTCAGATAACAATGAAGTTATGACTCTCCTTCAGGGGGAAAAGATGCGAAAATGGCAATACCATGAATTTTATTGCTCTGAAGCGGCCACTACTGCAGTAGATGAGAATGAGATTGTTGTTGAGCTGAAGAATCTGAGTCCAAATAAAAAGTATACTCTGGGATTCTCATGGTGGAGGAGTTTGTGGCATGGAAACCGAAAAGACCATTTTCAATCGGTATTCGTGGAATATGAAAAGGATAAGCAAAGAGAACGAGTGCCTCTGTTTGAAAATCAGATACTTCCACTATTTGATGGTGTAAAAAAAGATGGTATTCAGCAGGTCGAGATCAATTTGCCCGAAGAGGCAGTAATGGCAGGTAAAGCTAATATTGTTGTTAGGCATGCTGATTGGACAAAACTTAAGAAACATCAGATGTCTGAAGGACAAACAGGTCGTGTTGATCAAAATGTTTACCTAAGTGAGATATGGCTGAGAGACGGGGCCTACCAGTCTTTACTCCCTGAAAAACTGTTGGAGATTGACAATTGTCCAAGACCAAGACGAGAGTTTAAAGCAAAGCTATATGCTAATGATCCGGTTGGTAAACTGCTTGATCCAGGCCAGACATATTTATCATTGGATCGCTTTTATATCAATACTACAACATCAGATCCATTCAAAGGTTTGGAAGATTACGGAATTTCTGTACGGGAGGCACAGGCAATTGAATTAAGCATGTATGATTTCCCAACGGTTTGCCTCTGGTATGCTGAGCAAGGAGGTTATGGAGGAGGCAGTGCAGAAAATACCACCTTAGGTGCTGTCAATGAGATGAAAATTATCAAGAACATGGGTTTCCTGAATTATAGTAGAGCCGCAGTTCGATTAGTGCCTGATTCTTATTTGCCAGTTAATCAGCAGGGATGGTGGAACGATGAGCATTGGCAAATGGAGGATACAGACAGAGATGGCAGTCAAAACGGACGTTACATTAAGCCGTATGAAACATCTGAGAAATGGGGGAAGGCTATAACTGATCTCGGAGGAGTTCCTTTGACTTACTTTCAAGCCGGATTTAGATCGGAAGATTATGCCAAAGCTTTGCCGCAGCATATGTTATTCAACAAAAGTTATGCCTGGAGAGGGGCACAACAGGATACATTGAGCGATTTGTTTACTACATGGAATAAAACCTGGTCGAGAAATAGAATTGTATGGGGTTATGACTATACAGATCCTGATTTTCTGACTCATTTGGAGGAGGTTTATGAAAATCTTGCATCTGGCGGAATTAAGGGCCTTATGTTTGATTATCCTGGCTATGCCTGGGCTCACGGTGGTGGAATGGAGGATAAGTATTCGACTACTGCTGCTGCATACAGAAATATTTTCAGAATGCCATTCGAAGGATTTGGTCCGGAACCATATGTACATGAAAGGAATATGGAGAGGGGAACTGATGTTTCGATTGGATACGTTGCATCTATGAGAACGGAGAATGATACTGATCGGATGGATGCTACAACAGTTACCAGATGTGGATTGCGTTGGTATAAGAACCGGGTTCTTTATAATCAGGATACAGACTCTAAAAATATTGCCAGACTTCAGGATAACAGGGATTTTGTAAGAGCTGTGTTAACTATGTCTTATGTAACAACAGGTAGATTACTTCTTGCAAATAGCTTTGCTCAATTTACTGCTGAAACTTTCTGGGATATTACACGAACATTCCCATACCACACTGAGAACCAATCGGCCAGGCCTGTAGATGCTTTCGTTTCAGATATTCCACGTGTTTACGATTATAAGGTAAACGAAAAATGGCATCAGGTAACATTCTATAATTCAGATTTTGAAGAAGAAAAAGAAATCGGAATTACTATCGCAGGAGATCCGGTTGACGGAGCATTAAATCTAAAAGCAGATAAGAATTATTTAGTTTATGATTTCTGGAATGAAATCTTCTGCGGAGTTATGAATGGAAACTCAAGAATTGAACAAGTTCTTCGTCCGGGAGAAGCCCGAATGTTATCAGTAAGAGAACAACTTGATCGCCCTCAGGTAATCTCAACAAACAGACATATAATGCAAGGATACCTGGATATGGAAAATGTAAAATGGGATCCAAAAAAGAGAGAGCTATCAGGAACCAGCCAGGTAATAGGCAATGATCCATATATAATAGTAGTTGCCAATAACGGCCACAAGCCAACATCAGAAAAAATAGAAAATGAAAATGATGAAATAAGCAAGCTAGTTTTAAAACGATCAAAAAATGAAAAAGTAAATTGGAGCGTCAGCTATAATTAACACATTCCCACATTCTCATAATTAATTGAAAGCCCATGTCAACCAGAATCAAAATACTACTAATATTATTTTCAATCACCCTTTCTTCTCATTCTCAAATTCTCGCACCAACACCGCCAATGGGTTGGAATAGCTGGAATTGTTTTCACGAGAAAATCAATGAGCAACAAATCAGAGATATCGCCGATGCAATGGTTTCATCTGGCATGCGGGATGCCGGATATGAATATCTGGTATTGGACGATGGCTGGATGGCCAAAGAGAGAGATGAAAATGGCGATCTTCAGGCCGATCCTGATAAGTTCCCCAGTGGAATGAAAGCAATCGGTGATTACATTCACAGCAAAGGACTGAAATATGGAATATATGAATGTCGTGGATATCTTACCTGTCAGCGATTACCTGGGAGTTTTGAACATGAGGAGGCTGATATGGCCAAATTTGCTGAATGGGGAGTGGACTATATAAAGCTGGATGCTTGCTATGCCGAAAAGAATGGTCGTTTAACTACTGAAGATCTTCAAATTTATAAGGACGCTATTGCTAAAACCGGTCGAGCTATGATTCTGAGTATTTCAGATTTTGGCAATGGAGCCTGGGTATGGGGTGGAAAGAATTACGGCCAATTGTGGCGCTCTGGTTATGATATCTATCCCTGGATTGAAAATGTGTATCACCATGCAGAATCATCAGGAGGCGACCTGAGAATTCATCCGGCCTTCAATGGTTTGTGGCAATTTGCTGGTCCTGGATACTGGAATGATCCTGATATGCTGCAGATAGGTAATCTGAAATCGGAGATGGAAGATAAAATCCATATGAGTTTGTGGTGCATGCTGGCTTCTCCCTTGATGGCCGGTAATGATCTTCGCCAAATGTCAGATACTGTTAATCAGATTCTTATTGCTCCGGAGGTAATAGCTGTTAATCAGGATTCCAGAGGACATCAGGGCTACAAGGTTTTTGATAATGGGAAACAGCAGGTTTACAATAAGCCATTAGGAGATGGAACTACAGCAATATTGTTGTTTAATACAGATACAGCTCCCGCAAATGTTAGTGTATCATGGGAACAAGTTGGTCTGTCTGGAAAACAAAAAGTGCGAGATTTATGGGCACAAGAAAATCTGGGAACCTACAAAGATGGCTTTACCGCCTGGCAACTTCCAAAACACGGACAGTATTTATTGAAGGTTGGGAAATCGGGATCTGATTTGATTCCTGGCCCTAATCCTGTCCCTGAAGAAAAGTACACGGCTACAAGTAATGGATTTAGCTATCTGAGTGATCTCTATTACATGATGAAATATGGACCAGCCCCTGAATATGATCACACTGAGGCTGGGCAGACTATTACTCTGGATGGAGTGACTTATGATAAGGGCTTATCATGCAAAAACGGAAGTATATTAATCTATAAGCTTGCAGGCAATTCGAATCGTTTCAGAGCCATGGTGGGATTAGATGATGCTTATGATGGTGAAGGTACAGGACGTTTCAGAGTGCTTAATGAAGATGCTTTTGGTGGACGGGTATTGTTCGATAGTAGGTTGATGACTAAAGATTCAGCAGCAATACAAATTGATATCGACGTAAAAGGATTGGATTGTCTGTTCATAAAATTCGATGGAAAAGAAGAGGCAATAGGAGATTGGGGGCATGCCCGACTAGTTGGTAGCTGGGATGCTCACAAAGTCAATTACGAATCTTCATACATTGACAGCATTATTAAGCAAACCGAATTGATCCCGATACGGGTCAATGGGGCAAAGGACAACAGAATCAATATTGTTATCATTAATCGTTGGGAAAAAAGGGACGAAAGACCTTATAATAATCAGGATATGCGTGCTGAATTCCTGGATGATGTGAACAAATCCATACTGGCAGCCCTAACACCAGGAAATCCTGTAGCACAAACTGCATATGCTAACTATCAGCAATTCTTCAACCTTTATGCCTTATGGTGGCCTGAAACTCCTGAGTGGAAAAACGGAGTTGATTCTGAATTAATTAATGCCATACGCGACAGGATGTTTTTGCCATGGGCAGATGAGCATACAGGCTGGGTAACTTTTTTGCTCATGCCTAATCGTGATGGTGGAGGCGGAGGAGCTGCACGAAATCTGGAGGATAGGGTAGGAAGTGCGGTAATTGTAGGCAATGCCATTGGTAAGATGTTACATGAAATATCGCATACCTGTACCTCAATAGGGGATGAATATACAGCAGGAGGAATCGGGACAAAGGCTATACCAACATACACTGCTTCACTCGAATACGAGAGAGACGCAATCAAATGGAAGGCTTGGATTGATCCTGAAACTCCAATGCCAACACCATATACCAGTGAATACATCGATAAGATTGGAGCTTTTGAAGGTGCACAGTATCATTTGACCAACTATTTCCGTCCGAGTGCCCAGGGCTGCATCATGGGAGCTGGCGTTTTCGACAATACAGAAGAAATGTGTGCCATTTGTGAACAGCGCCTTTCTATGAGGATGTACACACTGGTTTATCCAATTGAGGATACTTATCCGGCAGGAAAAGAACTGTTTCTTTCAGGAGCAATAACACAGCAATTCTCTGTAACAAGAGTGCATCCTGAACCCGACACACAAGAAACATTTTGGATACTCAATGGTGAAGTAATTGCATCAGGTGTGGACGATGTGGTTATTGATTTAGAAGCAGAGCGGGAATATGAATTAGTCTTTACATTACGCGATACAACCTCTTTTATCCGGGAGGATCCTCCCTTTGGCGAATTCCCCTATCGTGAAAGAAGGTGGCTTATCAATACCGGGGCTGATGAAGAGAGACATGAATCAAAATATACTTTTACCTGGACTGATACCCATCCGAAGCATGAGACAGGCTTACGGTACGAGGCTGAGGCAGCAGGTAATAATATGGGACAGGCAGATGTGAAACAATATTTTGGGGCCAGTGAGCAGGCCTTTGTGAAGCTTGGGGAGAAATCTCATAGAATCGACTGGGATATTACCGTGTTAAACAAGGATAGTTATTCTTTGGGTATTGTTTTCGCCAGTGCTCAAAAAGGCCCTACTAATCTTGAGCTATGGGTGAATGATGAGCTCCTGATTGATAATCTTGTTTTTCCTGCAACTCGTCCCATGTATACTGGTTGGGATATGGTGAAATTTAAAGCACTACTCCATCCGGGAGGAAATAAAATAAGCCTTAAAACAAAGAATTCAAACTTGCTGAATGTAGATTATTTATGGGTGCCTGAGCAGCCGCTTGAAGAAATTAGGCAAGTGGTTGAAGTGAAGACATTTATTATGGCCGATATTCATATGAAGAGACTTAAAACCGGAGGGGTAGAGCTTATTAAGCCAAATCCTGATCTGGAATATGTGTGGTATGCTGATAACCCGGTTTTTAGAGAAGAAAAACCTTCACAAGCCTTAGGCCGGGGGATAATTTTTCATCCTGAAAAGAGAGGAAATTACTTTTTGGCGGGCGTAAATAAATCAACGGGTGCAGTGAGTAGTAATCGGATGGGATTTTACTATAGTGAGGGGCCCGAAATTAAATCAAAATCAATTTTACCTCCGGATAAAACCAAAACTGCGAATTTGCTTCTGTGGTTGGATGCGAGTGATATAGATGGAGATGGGGAAGTTGATAATCCGGCCCCATCGCGGGATCCTAATAAAAACTGGAAAGATAAAGCCCTGGGGATTAAGGGGCCTTTTATTAAATACAAACCTAATCAGCTCAATGGAATGGGTGTTGCGGGATTTGAGATGGTATGGTTGACGAATATTGAAAAGCCGGTGACGAATTTCCAGACAGTCATTATGGTTTACAAAGAGAGCAGTATGTCATTTGCAGGATCGAGCCCTTTTACTGGTTTGAGTAAACTAATCGGAAGGGCTGAGAAGCCTGAGGAACAGCTGTTTGACCAAGGTGTTTCAGATTTAACCAAAAAAGGTACGACTTATTTAAATGGGCAGGAAGTCAATCCTTTTCGTACTCCTAACCCTATGGACTATTGCATATTAACAGTTGAGTTTGCATCGAAAGTTCAGGAGCCAGTTAGAAATACTCATGGATATTGGGAAGGATCATTGGCGGAGATGCTTGTTTTTGATGGTATCCTGTCAGAAAAAGAAAGAATCGCTGTTGAGGCGGGCTTGCAGAAGAAATGGTTTTCGCTTAAGTAGAAAGGTGGGGGGGGTGGTGCCTTTGAGTTGTGCGGAGATCGTCCTCGGGCTTCACCCGAGGTAAAGGAGATTCTGCCCCTCTGGGGCAGGCCCTCAGCTCCGAAGGAGTTGAATCTCAGATTCCCTGGGTGAAGCCCAGGGTTGTTGGCAGTGCAGACTGGGCTACGTCAGGACCACGCTTTCGCACTGGCCTCTCACCCTACGGGAAGTACCTCTCGTCTACTTTGATCCCTTGACTTTTGAGTATACTTCTTAGCTCGGCTTTATGAGATCTCTTTTTGTGATGTTCTCTTTGGTTCTTTATGTAGTTGGCAATCACGTTCTTATCTCTCCATGCGTAGGTGAATGCTGCATAACCTACTGACCAGCCATGGAATTTTGGGAATTTATCTGACTTTTTTAACCAGATCGAGGAGGCAGTCTTGATGTCGCGGATAAAATCAGCAAGGGCTATCGATGGGTGTAAATCACAAAGAATGTGCACATGATCTTCCATTCCATTGATGCGATAGAGGATACATCTTTTGTTTTTTATTGCCCCCATTAAGTAAGCATAGAGCTCATTGGAGTCTTCCAGTGTAAGAGATTTTCGATTAGACTTTGTGCGCAGTACGATGTGATAAAGGAGTTGACGGTAACTTGGCATCATACCTTTTACGGAGCATTTTCACCTTGGTTACATTCGCAAGGCAATATTTTGGATCTATTGGCATAAAAAGTGGATTGCTTCTTTATCTTATTAAGCTAACTTTATTGTCTATGAAAGACTTACGCGCTATTTTTTGTGGGGCTATAATAATGGCTTTTTCATGCTTTTTGCCTGGCACTAGCGAGGCTCAAACATTATCCTCTGATCCACTTTTTGAATTATTCAAGAATCCACCAGCTGAAGCTAAACCGTTTGTAAGATGGTGGTGGAATGGTAATCGGGTTAATGAAAAGGAAGTTCTTAGAGAGCTTGATCTGCTCAAACAAGCTGGCTTTGGCGGGGTAGAGATTAATCCAATCGCTATGCCTCCCCACTCGAAGGAGCCAATGCAAGAGCCCCTTGAATGGCTTAGTCCTGAATGGAATAAGGTGCTTAAAGCTGCATGTGTTGGAGCCAAAGAGAGAGGCATGATTGCAGATTTGCTGGTTGGATCTGGTTGGCCATTCGGCGGTAAATTTCTCAGGCCTGATCAAACAATTGAAAGAATGGCTGTTAATTATAAGGATATTAAGGGCTCTAAAAAGATCTCATTAAATGTTTCTGATCTGGAGGATGACTTACCCAAAGAGTATTTGGGTGGACAACTGGAGAAAGAGTCAGAAAGGATTCTGACTTTTGTAAGACTATTTCCTCAGAACCTAAATAGTACACATCAAATTATAGATTTGATGCCATTCGTGAAAGATAATTCAATTGTTTACCAGATACCTGAAGGAGAGTATAGATTGGCCTGGGGTGTGCTACAGAAGGGATATCGGGAAGTTGTTCATGGAACACTGGGTGCCGATGGTCCAACCATGAATCATCTTGATGAGGAAGTAACTCTGGCCTTTTTAAATCGACTAAAAGAGATAGAAAGAGATCTTGGAATTCCTTTGGCTGAATTAGTCAGGGCCTTATTTTGTGATAGCATGGAACTGGCCGGATCAAACTGGTGCAACGATTTTGCAAGTGAATTCATGAAACGGATGGGGTATTCTCTTGATCCTTTTTATCCATTTATCTTTCATTATTTCAGTGAGCCTTACCCATATGAGATTAATAGCGCCGCTTTTGCTGATACTCTGCTGCGAGTAAGGTATGATTATAACCGTGTTTTAGTGGACCTTTTCCAGGAAAGGTTTACGAGTGTATTTAAACAGTTTTGCATGGAGAATGACTTATTGTGTCGTTTTCAGGCTTATGGAAGCCCTTGGCTGATAGGTATTCTTGACGGTTATCTACAAGCTGATATCCCTGAAAGTAATAATTGGTTTTATGTGCAAAATTCCAAACCAGAGGCTGAAGATTATTTTACCTGGGTTAAACAACATGGATCGATGATCTGGAATAAATATGCTTCAACTGCAGCCCATCTTACTAATCGCGATATCGTCAGTTGTGAGGCAATGACAAATCTGGGTGGGGTTTTTAAGGCCTCATTATCAACCATAAAGCAAGCGGATGATATGAATTTTATTAGCGGGATTACCCACTCAGTTTTGCATGGTTATAATTATTCTCCACCCGAGGCTGGATTTCCAGGATGGATCAGATATGGTACATTCTTTAGCGAGCACAATACTCTTTGGCCACATTTTTCAAAGTGGCTCCGGTATACTTCAAGGATATCTGCCGTTTTGCAAAACTCAGATCCTGATATTGACATTGCTATCCTGGGGCCGGAGGCTGATACCTGGAGCAAGGATGGATTACGGAGAGTGCCCTTTCATATGGAACCCTCGTATGTATATGATTTGTGGCAAGCTATTAGCCAGAATGGTAGTTCATGCGATTACATTAATGAGAGAGTTATACAGGATGCCAATATGAAGAAAGGACTGATTAAATACGGACCTATGGCCTATAAGACACTCATCCTTGCTGATACGAAAAGTATGAGTACTAAAACGCTCAGGGCTATTGAACAGTTTGTTAAGAAGGGAGGGAAAGTTATTTTCATTGGTCAGGAACCAGTGCGATCGAGCTCTTTGTCAAAACCAGATCAGGATGAAGTAATCCTGTCCTTCATGCAGAAAATAAAGAAGTATGATAATCAGCTTGTTTTTATTGATGCCCCATTGTCAGGAATCAATATAACTGAATGGGTGGGATCTTTGTTCAATAAGGCTAAAATTCGTCCTGATTTAAATATTGGGAGTCCTGACCAATCCTTATATCAGATCCATCACAAATATGGAGATTCAGATATATTTTTCATTACCAATACAAACCGCAAACGAAAAATCATTAACCAGGCCGACTTTGAATTGGAGGGAAAGAGTGTGTGGAAATGGAATCCTGAGAAAGGAACAAGAGAGCTATTGAGCTACGAAAATAATACCATTTATTTTTCCCTGAATCCTTTAGAAAGCATGCTTCTGTTTATTGAGCCAGGACAAGGAAATACTAATGCGAAAAGATACGCTCATATTCCCAAGGAGCTTGAAGAAATGAAGATTCAGGCGGGCTGGATAGCTAAGTTTGTGCCGATTGAAGGAGAACCATTTAGCAGAACATTCACAGAATTGATTGATTTTAAAGAGTCAAGTGACACACTTTTGCAGAATTTTGCCGGAAGAGTTGTCTATTCAACGAGCTTTGATGCAAGCGAATCGAATTTTGCTTCATTAAATCTTGGCATCGTGAATGATGGAGTAACAAAAGTTGTACTCAATGGAATGTCTCTGGGCCAACGATGGTATGGAAAACACATATATGAGCTGGATAGTCAGATGAGACTTGGTCCTAATACACTGGAAATTGAGTATACCAGTCTCCTATGGAACTATTGCAGAAGTTTGGATATGCCAGAGACTAATAGATGGATTCGGAACCGGGACCTTATTTCAAATGGTTTGTTAGGACCCGTGGTTTTTGACTAAAATAGTTAATCTAAAACAACAGGCAATCATAAGAGCAAAACCAATTCTTAGAGTCTTAAGTCTTATTTTATTACCATCCGGCTCTTGTTGGTTCTTTAATAAACCGATCAAATTCAGGATGGTTCGAAACCTTCATGTTCTTCGCATCATATTCGATACGACTATTGGTCTTCTGTGCCAAAGCACCAAGCAATACCATTTCGGTCAAATCAGAAGCATAATCAAAGTTTGATCCTGGTGCGGGGCCATCTCCTTTGATAGCATTTATCCATTCTAGTTGTGGCCCGCTACCTATTCTTGAAATAGTTGGCGTGGGCTGGTTCTCCTGAAAATGCAACCATTCTTCTTCTGGCAACAACAGCCTCTCATATTCTGGTCTGGCACCAGTTTTTAAAGAAACTTTATCACCTACCATTATCATCCCTGAATCCGGCAGGCTTTCTATTCCCCACTCAGGATTAGGCTCAGGTTTGTGTCCGCCCTGATACCATTTAAGTGTAACTGGTGGCTTATTCCCTCTGGCCGGAAATTCATAACGAACAATGGAGGCATCCTCTAGAAAGCCATCAGGAGTTTCACTCTTATATTCTGAAACGATCAAATTCGGGGCTCCTAAATCGAGAGACCAGAAAGGAGCATCCAGAGTATGGCACCCCCAATCACCTAACATACCACTACTGAAATCATACCATCCTCTCCAAACACGGGGCAGGTAGAAGTTTGTATACTGACGCATCTTAGCAGGCCCTAACCAAAGATCCCAATCTAATTCAGAGGGAATAGCAATCTCAGGTGGTGGAAAATTGGCAGGTTTCCTAAACCAATTTCCTCCCCATGAAGGTCCGTTAAACCATGCATGAACTTCTCTTACCTCGCCTAAAACTCCAGCCTCATACCACTCTTTAACCCTTCTTATTCCGTCAGTGGCATGTCCCTGATTACCCATCTGTGAAATAATTTTCTTTTTGGCTGCTCGTTCTTTTAGTTCTCTTACCTGCCACACATTATGGGCAAGAGGTTTCTCAACATAAACATGCATACCCAAATCAATAGCTGCAATGGTTGCCGCAAAGTGTGTGTGATCTGGTGTTGAAACAATAACCGCATCAATTTGCCTTTGCATTTTGTCGAACATCACTCTGTAATCTTTAAATCTGCGGGCTTCTGGAAAAGCTTCAACTGCAGGACCAATCATTCGGTCATCGACATCACATATGGCAACAATATTTTCTTCTACGAATGGCTTCCAATTCTGAATCCCTCGACCTCCTGCACCAATAATGGCGATATTAAGTCTGTTGTTGGCAGAACAGCTTAATAGATGTGGAGCGATAAGAATTCCTGATCCCAAAGCCCCGGCAGTTTTTACAAAGTTTCTTCGGCTGATATTTAAAGGTTTGTTTGGCATAGTTATTTAGCTTATGAGACTGTTTAATTCACAAATTTAATAAACGCACGACCAATTAAGCCCGAATCAAGCAATTTACCTTGTTTGAATTTGGTTTAAATAATGATGTTGGTGAATTGATTATTTTCACCATCCTGCAACTTATCGGTGATTTCAATTAATTGTGACACTGGCTATTTCCTGAATATTTGGTCTTCAACTACTATTCCTGGATAATCGGTTTGCGATAATCTGATGCTATCAGTAGATTCTGTAGCTCGGTTTTCATCATGTTCAGGATATTCTGATACTTCGGATCCAGGATTAGGTTGCACATTTCTCCCGGATCATTTTCCAGATCATATAGTTCGTCAATGTCATTATGTATATCTGGGAAATGAATGTACTTAAACCTTTTATTTCGTACTCCAAGCATGGTGACAAAACCCGGAGCATATGATTCCTGAAAATACTCATACAGGAATGATTCTTGCCAGTTTATTGTATCCTTATCTGAGATTAACTGCAATAAGGAGCTACCTTGCATTTCTGACGGCACATTTAATCCGGCCAAATCAATAAGGGTAGGGGCAATATCAATATTCAGAGCAAATCCCTCCAGTGAACTTCCCGGAGAAAATATTTTCGGATATCTTATTATCAGAGGAATCCGGATAGATTCTTCATACATCAATCTTTTATCTCCTCTCTGATGGGAGCCCAGAAAAAAACCATTGTCAGAGCTGTAAACTATCACAGTCTCGTCTAATAAACCCAAATTTTCAAGTTCAGTATTTATAAGACCATAGCTTCTATCTATAGCAAGCATTGTTCGCAAATAATTCATCCACCTGGGATTTTGGGGATCCCATGGTCTGGGATTCACCTTATCAGGAACGGGTTTTCCTTCACTCTCTTTCCATACTTGATTATGTACTCCATAATACCAGCCTCTTCTCAACCATTCGGGCTTGCCTTCCATGGTGTCATACCAATTCTCATATTCCTGAATATTGGCATCAGGGAAAGCTCCTGAATCCCTTGGTGCCGGAGTGAACGGGCCATGAATTGCTTTATGCCATAGAAAGAGGCAAAAAGGTTTCTCTCGTTCCTGCCGGATCCATTTGATAGCATAATCAGTGAGGATATCAGTTATATACCCTTCAGCTTTAAATTCTTTTCCATTTTCATTTAGCTCAGGATCAATGTATTCACCCTGTCCAACGAAACTCAACCAATAATTAAAACCAGACCTGGGATTTGCATGTTTCTCCATATGCCATTTTCCAATGAAGGCTGTTTCATAACCCGATTGTTGCAGAATATCCGCCACCATGGGAGATTCTTTTAAGGGATCACTCAATCCGTTTATGTAGACACCATGCCGGTGTGCATAACAACCCGACAGGAAACTAGCCCGACTGGGAGAACACAGAGATGTGGTAACAAAACTATTCTCGAAAACTACACCCTCTTCAGCCAGTTTGTCTAAATTTGGAGTTTCTAAGAAAGGATATCTACCATCATGGCCTAACAAATTCCACGCCTGGTCATCTGTGAGAACAAACAGAATATTAGGACGCTGATTGCCAGGATTTGATGCATTTGGATTTTGGCAGCCCCACAAAAGAAGGAACAGGATTGAAACTAATACGGTTCTTTTGGTAATAAGTAAGAAAGGAGACGTGTGGTGCCTCCTTCCTAATAAACCTAAATTGCTAGTTTCTATGAAAAAAAAGCTCGATTTAATTGTGTCTGAATACATTATACTTCTTGATACAAATATAAACTGACATGTCTAAGAAGGCTTTCATAATTAAGCCAAAACCTGTAATTAATGAGCCATCATTGTTATTTTATTTCACAAAAAAAGACGGTGGATGTCCGTATAGTTTTTTAAAAGATTGGGCGAAATATGAAGGATTGCTGAATCCTACCATATATCCAATTTCAGAAATTGAGAGCTTATTTTGCTTAAGCAGTTCCATTGATTTGCGCAGGCGTAAGACATTTATGAATTCAACAGGTGATGAGCCGGTTAAAACTTTGATTTTTCGATGCAGATGACGTCGGCTTACACAAAGATGACTGCTAAGTAAGTCAATTCCCAGATTATCTTCAGCCACATTATTTTGTATAAACGAGATTGCCTTATTCAAGAATTCCTGGTCAATCTTACTGGTATGTACTTCCTCCGGAGAATATGGTTCCGGGCTACTAAACTTACTGGCTAATAATAATCTATTTTTTATTAAATTATGGATTTGAATCTCCAGATGTTTGTTAACGAATGGTTTTGTTAAATAGGCATCAGCTCCTATTCCAAGTCCCTGGATCCGATGCTCAATTTCAGCTTTTGAGGTCAAAAGAATCACTGGAATATGACTGGTTCTAATATCTTCTTTTATCTTTTTGCAAAGTTCCAGACCATCCATAACAGGCATCATGATATCACTAATAATAAGGTCGGGCATATTCTTAATGGCCTTCACAAAACCCTGAGATCCGTCTGAAGCACTGATAATCCTGAAGTTTTGATTTAGGTTTGATCCCAGGTATTCACGAAACTCATCATCATCTTCTACCAAAAGTAATAAAGGTAACACTCGATCTCCATTATTATTGTTACTATTATTACTATTATTCTGGTCATGGTTTTCCAAAAGAACTTCAGATTTTATATTGTGTTCCAATGGTCCAATTTCTTTAGCAGCTACAGTTTCCGTTTGGTGAGTACTCATAAATTCCCATTCGGCAGTTGACATCGGAAGTCTAATAACAAACTCTTTTCCTTCATCTGTAATATTTCTCACTTCAATACTTCCCTGGTGTAATTCAACCAAACCCTTAACAAGAGGCAATCCAATACCATGGCCAAATCCGGGTTTCCTCAGTTTCCCTCCCTGATAAAAACGATCAAATATCCTTTCCAAATCCTCATTGGAAAAGGGATGACCAGAATTAAACACCCTGATTATCAGATCCCTCACACTACTGCTTGACGTTTTTGCTTCATCAACTTCTGGTTTTGATTCAATATCAATTCTTATAGTTCCTTCTACTGCAGTGTATTTTATTGCATTATCCAGAAGGTTACAGATAACCCTTTCCATTCTCTCTTCGTCAAAGGATAAATTCACAGGTGAATTATCATAATTGAAATTAAAATGAATCTTCTTTCGATTAATCAGGGGTATGAATTCATATATGATTTGCTGTATAAAGCTGACAAAATCCCGGTCGTGTTTTTCAAGGTTAATTTGACCCATCTCCAACTTCCTGAAGGTCATTAATTCACCACTTAGATAATTAAGTCTTTTAGCATTTCGGGATATCAAGCCAAGAAGTCTTTCAAAGTTCTTATCGTTGGAGTGATATCTGTTTAATTGCTCAATCGGGCTGATAATAAGGCTTAAAGGTGTTTTAAAGTCATGTGCGATTTCAGTAAAAAACTGGAGTCTTGCTTTATTCAATTCCCGGATTTTCTCCTTTTCTTTCCGTTCTCCCTGGGCAATTTGCTTCTCAATTTCACGATTCTTAACCAGTCGTGCATAAAATAGCAATAGTCCAATGAAAATCAATGTATAGATTCCCCAGGCCCAAATTGAAAACCACCATGGAGGAAGGATTCTTATTTGCAAAGAGATTCCTTCTTCATTCCAAATTCCATCATTGTTTGATGCTTTAACATGAAATGTATATTTCCCAGGCTTTAGATTGTCAAAATGAACAATCCCCTTTGTAACAGGGGAATACCAATTCTCATCATATCCCTCCAGGAGGCAGAGGTACTTGTTTTTTGGAGCGTCCATCAGGTTAAGAGCAGCAAAACTTATACTAAAAGGTTTTTGAAAATGGCTTAAAGAGAATTTTGTGGTTTGACTCAATGACACTTTAAGAGGCGATTTTTTCTGACCGGGTTTAAGTGTTTTATTAGCAATTCTTAGTTCTTTAAATACAATATTCGGAGCATTCGGATTCTCTGAAAAATACACTGGATTAAAAACCGTAAAACCATAAATGCCTCCAAAAAGAATTTTTTGGTTTGTAGTTTTAAGTTGGCAGTTTTCCTTAAACTCAACACTAATTAAACCGTCATTTGTGTCATAATTATGCAGCACAGTTTTTTGAAGAGAACTAAACTTAACAATACCCTTATAACTACTAATCCATAAGTTACCAGCATCATCTTCCACAATGCTTGTTATAACATTGCTTTGCAATCCATCTTTAGTTGTGAACCTTTCCCAATCATCAGTTTCTCTATCATACAAAACCAATCCATATCCTGCTGTTCCCACCCAAAATTGGCCCAGTTTATCCTCAAAAATCGAGAAAATCCATTGTGGGGAATCAGAAAAATCTAGTATAAATGATGATTTATGTATGAAATCATCATTTATACTATCGTACATAAATAAACCGGCCGATGTTCCAAACCAAATCACACCCTTACTGTCAATATAACTGCTCCTTATCAAATTGGATCTCAATCCGCTATTCGCAGTATTATAAGAGCGAATGGTTTGATTAGGATAATCGATTCGGTATATACCACTCGTTGTTCCTATCCATATAAATCCGTTCAGATCCTTATCCAAAGTATAAATCCGTTCCTCTTTCAAAATGTCATCAGTATCCCAGAATAAGTCAACTGGCTCAACAACAAGACCATCGAGGCTTATTTCAAATATCCCACCAGGATTGGAAGTTCCGGCCCATATTCTCTTTGGACTAAATTCCAGAAAACTATTGACAGAGCACTCAGTTGTAAATTCAGGAAGACAGCCTTTTTTAGCAAAATGCATAAATGTATCCTCCCGGATGTTCCACAATGAAATACCTTTACTGGTTCCAATCCATATATTATTGTCCAAATCCTCGAAAAGAGTTGTTACATTATTATTAATCAGGCTGTTTGAATTATTTCTCTTTTTCGAAACCCATTTAAAGTTCTTGCTGGATTCATTCGTATAGTTAATACCACCATTCCAGGTTCCAACCCAAATGACATCATTTCTGTCTTTAAATATGGATTGAATATGGTTATTTGACAAGCTTTGAGAGTTATTCTCGTTATGCGTATAGTGGCTTACTAATCCTCTGGTTTCGTCATAAATAAGCAGACCATTCGAATTTGTCCCCAGGAGTAAATTACCTTTACTATCTTCATCGATACATGTAAAGCCATACTCCGGAATAATACCCTCTAATTCCCTAATTATTTTGTCATCCTTTTCTCTATAAGAAAACACTTTCCCGGTTGTGCCAGCTGCCCACACCTTGCCCTTCGAACTGGTAAATAATTCGATCTCTGGAAATATTGTGGGCGAATCATTATCTCCTACGGGAAGTTGATACGAGCGTATCAATTTTTTATCCCAGGAAACTTGATGAATATGTTTGTCTGTACTCACCCAAATTCGGCCATGTTTATCTTCAGTAATTCCGAATAGCGTTGTGATATCTACTGGCCATTGAGTATTAAGTTCTTCAAACACATGAAAGAAACTCTTTCTATCTACATCTAACATGTCGAGTCCCTGACTATGACAAATCCACAAGCGGTTCGATTTATCAACTGCCAGTTTTATTATATCATTCGATCCAATGCTTGTCTTATTGCCATGAATGTACTGGAATCGTGAAAACTTTTCCACTGAACGGTCATAATGATACAAGCCACCTTTTGATCCTATCCACAAATCACCACCTTGATCCTCAACAATAGAGGCAATAAAGCCAAAATTTATTGACAAAGAATCTTCGGGATCCTGAAGGAATTTCTCCACGCTTATCCCATCATAGCGATCAAGACCTGTTCTTGTTCCAAACCAAACAAAACCTATATGATCCATGAACACCTCAAGAACAGTGCTCTGCGACAATCCATCGTCAATGCCAATATGACTAAAGTGAAGATCATCCTGGGCCTCAGTTGAAGAAATGCCAATGAGAATACATATGAAAACATGCAGAACTTTCTTTTGTTCCCATAATGCTTGTGAAATAACACTTAAAATAGATTTCATCGCAAAACCCAAATTTATTCCCCTAATATAACCATAGATAACTGATTTACTGATTGTGAAGTGCTAAGTATACATTCCTGTTTTTCATTAAGGATTGGTTCTCCCGGAGCCACTTTTTTTTCAAAAAAGATTAAACTTTTATTACTGATGAACCGAGCATGACAAAAGGAAAGATATTTTAACACACCCGCGGATGATTGTTATTGTTGTGCGAGCTCCATTCGGCAAGTAAAATTAAATATATACTGATGAAATTAGCAAAATTATATTTGGTAATTAGGTGTATATATTGACCATATAATAGTCTGAAATTGGCGTGGCTCAATATTTACATTGATTGGCTCAATATTGTTAGTTCAAAAATTGTGGTCAGCCTACCTTAGCATGTTAGTGATTGTAAGACACAATTCATTTTTAGACAGTCAAACCAAAATTTGTGATAAATAATCAAAATCCTTTAAATGAAACAACTATGATTAACAAAAAACAGAAAAGTTATCTTCTATCTGTATTTCTGATAATATTTCTGGCCCTTTTTTCAGTACAGGCCACATATTCTCAGGTACGAGATATTAGTGGCACGGTTACCGAGGACGAGACGACATTATATTTACCTGGAGTTAGTGTGTCGGTCAAAGGAACCACGCTTGGCACAATTACAGATGCTGAGGGAAAGTATACTCTGGCTGGTGTTTCTAACAATGCTATTATGGTTTTCAGATACGTTGGAATGCTATCACAGGAAATTTCCAGTGGCACTCAGACAACCATCAACGTTGTGATGGCACCCGACTTGCTGGGGCTGGAGCAAGTTGTTGTTGTTGGTTATGGTACCAAGAAAAAAGTTAACCTCACAGGATCTGTATCTGTTGCAGACAAAGAGTTAATGGAGAGTAGGCCTGTAGGAAATGTACAGCAGGCCTTGCAGGGTATTGTACCCAACCTTGTCATTTCACCTACTGCTGCAGGTGGTGAGCCGGGAGCAGATATGGCCATGAGTATCCGTGGATTATCATCTTTTGAAGGAGGCTCATCTCCTTACGTATTGGTTGATGGAATTCCAATGTCGATAAACGATATAGATCCTGATGACATTGAGTCTATCTCAGTATTAAAAGATGCTGCATCAACTTCGATTTATGGTGCCCGTGCTGCCTATGGTGTAATACTTATTACAACGAAAAGAGGACAGAAGGGTTCAAGAATATCTTACACAATGAACACAGGATGGAGCTCCCCAACTGTATGGCCACAAATAATTGAAGGAAATATGGATTGGGCACATGCTTTGAACGATGCCAGGATTAATGGTGGCGGTTCACCATTATATACTGATAATGCCCTGGTTCGTCTGGCTATGAATTTGGCCAATCCAGGAAGTGCAGTTCCAATGCTACCATCAGCTGACGGTTTGGGCTGGGACATATTAAACACCGGAACCAAGGCTGTTGCCAATGATGGCCTAACAGACCTGATTGTGGATAGGTGGGCACCAAGAACAAAGCACAATATTAGTGCTTCTGGAGGAAACGATGTTGTCAATTACTACGTTTCTGCAGGTTATTATGACGAACAGGGTATGATTAAGTGGGGAGATGAGGAGTTTGACAGGTATAATCTGGACGCTAAGATCAATGCAAAAGTAACTTCATGGATGAAATTTGATTTCCTTGCCAAATATAACCGAGGACATGAAGATTTCCCATGGAACCAGAATTATGGTCGTGCATGGACTATGAACTGGATTAGTAAGATGAAGCCGGGGATGCCTGCCAAATACCCCGGAACTGATATTTGGCTTTCGAACACCAGGGTTGAGGAATGGAAAAATGTAAGACAGAATATTGTAACTAACCAATTCGTTGCTTCGCCAAGAATTATACTGGAACCCGTAAAAGGATGGGTAACAAATATTGAACTGAATTACACTGCCGATCAACAAAATGATGTAAGAACAGTTAAACAATATCCATGGGTTAGACCAAATGGGGATATAGCCTATAATCCTCAAAGCAGGGCGCAAACACAATACAGATCCAGCATAGGGACAAATACTTATATCTCTCCTAACATATATACAAACTACAAAAAGTCTGTCGGAGCACATAATTTTAATCTTATGGCCGGATACAGGCAGGAATTATACCAATACAGCAATCTAAATGCTACAGCATTTTATTTGCTAAGTGATGCGATCCCATCACTCAGCACTTCTGTTGGAGAAAAAACAATTACAGATGGTATAGGACACTGGGCAACACAGAGTGTATTCTCCAGACTGGCGTATAATTATGCTGAAAAATATTTGCTTGAAATTAATGTTAGCTCAGACGGATCCTCAAGGTTTGAGGATGGTCAAAGGTGGGGCGTATTCCCATCAGTTTCTGCAGGATGGGTCATTTCACAAGAAGACTTTTTTCCATTGCAGGACCAATTTGATCTTTTAAAGCTAAGAGCTTCTTATGGTACAGTTGGAAACCAGAATGTTGCCAATTATCTTTATATTCCAACATTACCAATTAGCGAAACGGGTCAGTGGTTGTTTAATGGAGCGAGGGCCTGGACAGTTGGAACCCCGAACCTTACCAGCGTTGACCTAACCTGGGAACAAGTTTCAACAATGGATATAGGAATTGATGCTATGTTACTGGCTAATAGACTGGGTATTTCATTTGGAGTATATGATTCACGAACTACCAACCTGGTTGGACCGGGAACTCCTCTGCCTGCAGTACTTGGAACAGATGTACCAAAAGAAAACGAAGGTGAAATCCAGACACGTGGTTGGGAATTCGAGGCTGTATGGAAGAACAGGATAAGCAGAGATTTCAGCTATGAAATAAGAGGTGTCCTTTCTGATTATAAGAGAACCGTTATATCCTATAATAATCCTACCAAGCTACTGGGTGATAATATCTGGTTTGAAAATGATGTGTATTATGAAGGACAGGTACTGGGTGAGATTTGGGGTCTTGAATTTGACGGCTATTTCGATTCACAGGAAGAAGTTGATAACCATCCAACAGACCAGAGCTATGTTTATTCAGGTAACTGGTATGCCGGTGATTCAAAGTTTGTTGATCAGAACGATGACGGTAAAATTGATATCGGTGATAATACCTTAGACAATCATGGAGACCTTGTTGTGCTCGGAAACACTACACCTAGGTTTATATATGGGCTGAATGGTGGACTGAGGTGGAAAGGAATTGATATTTCTGTTCTTTTTCAGGGAGTAGGGAAAAGAGATATTGATTTAGTGCAGGGAAGAGGGCCTTTCAGAGGACCAGCCGCAGGGCCTATGCATAATAATGTACTTGAGGGGCACCTGGATTATTGGCGTGATGAAACTAGCCCATTGGGTGAAAATATGGATGATCCCTATTTCCCACGCCCTTATGCCCAGTATTTCGGGCAAAATGCTAAAAACTATACTTATTCAACCGATCATTTCCTCCAAAATGCAGCATATCTAAGGTTGAAGAATATACGTATCGGATATACACTGCCTTCCAGTCTTACAGAAAAGTTTTTTGTTAAAAGTGCAAGGTTTTATGTATCAGGTGAAAACCTGCTAACATTTACTAAGATGATGTTCTATGATCCAGAAGCATTTGGAGGAAGATGGTATGGAGTTGGAGATGCTTATCCCTTAAGTAAAACACTGTCTTTAGGATTAAATATTAATTTCTAAAAATTACAACAATGAAAAAAATATATTTTATTCTAATAATACTAATGGGAATATCAATGTATTCCTGTGATAAGGACTTTTTAGACAGGACTCCTCTGGACCAAATATCTGATCCTGATTTCTGGACCAGTGAAACTGATCTTGAACTCTATCTTAATAATTTTTATGATTTATTTGATGGTTGGTGGGTTGCCGGAGGTGGAAAAGCCCCTACTTATGATCAGGGAACAGACCTTGCTCTGCCAACCCCCAATGCCTATGGTGGCGATTGGACTAATCGTTTAGATGGTGTAATTACAATCCCCGCCTCAGGCGGAAGTTGGAATTGGGGAAGTGTGAGACGGATCAACTATTTCCTTGAAAACGTTGACCGTGTTGAAAGCGCAAGTGATCAGGTAGACCACTATGTTGGTGAAGGCCACTTTTTCAGAGCTTGGTTCTATTTCGAGCTTTTCAGAAATTTTGGCGCACTTCCTATTATTACCAAATCATTAAACGCCGATGATGTAGACATCCTCTACGGACCCCGTAATCCAAGAACTGAAGTGGCTGATTTCATCCTGGCTGATATTGATATGGCCATCGCAAAGATGAAATATGGCTCAGAACTGGCTAACCACAAAACAAGACTCAGCAAAGATATTGCTTTAATGTTTAAGGCGCGGGTTGCTCTATACGAAGGTACTTGGGAGAAATATCATGCAGGTTCTGATTTTGGCGGAACTGGGGATCCTAATGCATACCTTGCTATGGCACGTGATGCTGCCAAGCAGATCATAGATGATGGTAACTATTCACTAGTTACAGGAGATCCAAACTCTGTTTATTTTGACTTATTTAACCAGGTTGATTATACCGCGAATCAAGAAGTTCTATTCTTTAAGCACTTTGATGGGCCAACTTACGGCTCTAACTTTAGTAACCAGTTGTGGAACTGGCCGAATGGGTACGGCATTACATTGGACATGACAAGGTTCTACCTCTGTACTGATGGTTTACCTACAGCAGTGAGTCCATTGTTTGAAGGTGACGAAACTCTTGACATTCTTGAGAAAAACCGCGACCCAAGATTGGTTCAGTCAGTTATGGTACCAGGTGATATTAGAAGAATAATGGATGGCGATACCACATATTATTTGAACCCTGATGTTTATAACAATGGAACTGGAATTGAATCACAAAAATACCGTCATATTGTTGTTGATCCTGCTGTTGGTCCAAACAATACTAATGTCGACTATATTTTCATGCGTTATGCAGAAGCACTTCTTATGTATGCCGAAGCGAAAGCTGAATTGGGTGAAATTACTCAAGGTGATATTGATATGACAATTAACCAGTTAAGGGATAGAGTTGGTATGCCTCACTTGAATATGGGCTCTATTACAACTGACCCAAACTGGCCTGATTATGGTCATTCAATTACAGATGTTCTTCAAGAAATCAGAAGGGAAAGGGTAACTGAATTATATGGTGAAGGCTTCCGTTTTGACGACCTGATGCGCTGGAGGTCTCATCAATACTTTTATGGTAAGAGATTTATTGGAACAAAATATACAGATGAACTGAGGGCGATCGATGATGGGATGCCAGAAAGCGATGACGGTTTCCTCGATCCAATGCGGTATATTTTAACCGGGCCAAATAGTGGGTATGGATTCAATTCAAATAGGGATTATCTCCTGCCGATTCCATCTAATGAGTTAATATTAAATCCTGCACTTGGACAGAATCCAGGGTGGTAAAAATTGCTAATAAAAAACAAAGTATGATGAAAAAGAATAGAAATCGTATACTGGTTACTCCATTATTACTTGTTGGAATACTCTTATTATTTACCACTGGCTGTGAAAAAGAATACTCACTGCCAACAGTAACTACAGCTGAAGTAACTAACATTGGACAGGTAGAAGCCACTGGTGGTGGTATGGTAACAGACGACGGAGGTGACGCCGTTATTGCCAGGGGAATATGCTACAGCACAAATCCCGGCCCAACCCTTAATGAGCTAGCTGAAAATACTACTTATGATGGTGAGGGAATAGGCGAATTCACAAGTGAAATGTCAAATCTTTCATTTGGAACTAATTATTACGTACGCGCATTCGCCATAAACAAAGAAAAAGGCATTGCATATGGTAATGAGGTGACATTTAAAACCACAAGTCCGGAAGGAGTCGATTGCCCCGCTGATCTTTGGGCAGGTGACCTGAAATGTGAGGATCTTGTATGGGAATCTTATGCTCCAACGTACTGCACCGGTGAAAAGATGGGTGACTGTAGCCTGTTGAAAATAACGTTTGATTTTTGGGGATATGGCTCATCAGCAGAGCTTGTTCTCGAGTTAAAATTAGAATCTCTTGACTTGGAAACCTACGAGGGGGAAGTAAGCTTAACGAAGGACGCAACCGTTACAGCAGAAGGTTCTGACATAACTTTCCACGCTGGAGCAGTTGGTACATATAGGGTATTGCAAGGAGAAATACTACTTGACATTCCATGGTCAGGTTACGATGCAACTACCTCTTATAAATTTAGAATCACAACTTTATAATAGTGTGAGTTAAGTACGAAATTCTCTTGATTGACTTAGCAAAGTCAGAGTAATTATTTATACTTTGACTTTGCTTTGTTTTTATTATTCGTAAGATTGATGACGAGACAACATGTATGAAATTCTTTAAATATTTGTTATTCGGCTGTCTGTTTGTTTCATTTTACAATATGTCTGCGCAGACAGCAGCAAAGAAAAGTGGGACTAAATCCTTACTTGCGGCTCCACCAATAACCATTGATTCTGTAAGCAATCCATCCCCTGGTTACATTTTCATGGCAACATGGGACCGCAATGTACCTGCTAAGTATGGCAACTATATTTTTGTGCTTGATAAAAACGGAGCTATTGTTGACTCAGTAAGGGTAGATGGGGCACCATACGATTTTCAGGTTCAGCCAAACGGACTCCTGTCTTACGCTTTAGGTGATTTTTCATCCAATGTTCCCCTTCCGGGAGAAGATCTGCAACATGTTGTCCTCGACGAAAATCTTGTAGTAGTCGATAGTTTTAAAATGAAGAACGGATATACTACCGATTTTCATGAATTTAAGATGCTCCCCAACGGTAATGTTATGATGATGGCCTATCATACAATTCTCTACGATATGAGCCAAATTGTTGAAGGTGGTCAAACCGATGCTTCATTAGTTATTAATATCATTCAGGAACAAGACAGAGAGAAGAATGTGGTTTTTGAGTGGCGTAATATCGATTATATTCCTATTACCGACAGCGATATGGATTTAACTGAAAAGCGGTTAAACTACAGTACCCTTAATGCTTTTAATATTGATGACGATGGAAATATTCTTGCATCCTTCAGAAACCACAGCGAAATAATGAAAATTAGCCGATCAACTGGCGAAATTATTTGGAGAATGGGTGGTCCACGTGGGGAGTTTACTTTCATTGGTGAGCATGTGGAAAATGCACCTTACTACTTTGCCCGTCAACACAATATCCGTAAACGTCCCAATGGTAATATTACCTTATTTGACAATGGTCAGTATCATCAACCTCCCTATTCACGTGCAGTTGAGTATAGTTTGGATGAAGTAAATAAAGTGGCTACACTGGTTACGGAGTGGAGATACCCCAAAGGAAATATTTTTTGTGTTACTGCCGGAAATGCTGAGCTGCTTTCCGACGGCGGATGGTTTATAGGCTATGGGGTACCAAACCAGCAATTTGTTAAACGAAATGCAGTTGAAGTTAAGCCCGATGGTTCCATCGCACTTGAATTGAACCTGCCGGATGGTGTATTGGCGTATCGTGTCACCAAATTACCATGGAGGGAAACACTTAATAAACAAAGCTTTACTCACTATGAAGTGAGAGAGGGGAATACGTATTCTTTTAATAATGAGTCAATTACTACTGGAATTGAGATAAAATATTCTTATTTGGTTTCGCCGGATTACAACGAATCCAAAATTATACGTGTTCCATATGCACCTGTTAAGCCTGAATTCATTGAGAATATTATTACGGTCTATCCAGTGTCAGTTGTTTACGAAGTCTTTGCAGTCAGTTCTCAAACTTCTGAATTGTATATTGACCTGTCGACTTATCCTGAGATTAAAGACCCGGGAAATACCATTGTCTACTATCGATCTTTTCCAAATCAGGGATTATTTATCCCTTTAGCCACAACTTATGATAGTATTAATAATAAGCTGATAACAACCCTTTCTGGTGTAGGTGAAATAGCTTTTGGAGTTCCCGTGGAGGATGCAGTCGTCAATATTCCAATAATGTACGAGCCATTAAATAAACAGGAATTAGTTATGGCGGATACGGTCACTCTTCGATGGACAGGAAAAGGGCAGTACAATTCATTCAATGTTCAGTTTTCTGACGATAGCACATTTACAGCAATTCTGAATGAATCAAATACAAATCTTTCTGCGTTTACTGCTGTTGATTTAGTCATGAACACAGATTATTATTGGCGGGTAAATTCTGTCCTCGGCATGCAAACCAGCCAATGGTCTGAGGTTTGGAGTTTTAAACTTAACGAAATCAATACGGCTGTTATTGAGTTTGAGGATAATGCATCACAAGAATACTGCCTTGCGCAGAATTATCCCAATCCTTTCAATATATCAACGAAGATTTCATACTCATTAAAAACCCCCAATTACATAATTTTGAAGATATATGATCAAGTAGGTAAGGAGGTTCGGACTTTAGTAAGCAAAAATCAGAATATTGGTAAATATTCAGTAAATTTTGATGGGTATAATCTTCCACAAGGTATCTACTTTTATAGATTGCAGGCAGGAAATCAATTTGCAAAGATTAAAAAGATGCTATTGACAGGGGAATAGCAAACGAAATATTGGTAGAACATTATGAGAATCGCAGGATTGGTAATTATGCTGGCTTGTTTGCTCTTTGCTTCGCAATCACTTGCCCAGGAAGAACTGCCTGCCGGATTTCAATATGTTTTTCCCGGTCCGGGGACAAAATATGTACACCCAAATTCTACGATTATTTTGCGATTTAGGAATATATCCCCCAAAAATGTGACAAACCTTAGTGACTGCATAAAAGTGTCAGGAGGGAAAAGTGGTTCGCTTTCAGGTAAAACATTTATTGCTTCGGATTATCGAACTATTATTTTCACACCTGAAAAGAGCTATAAGTTAGGTGAAAAAGTTAATGTAACTATAGAAGCCCAATTGTCTGAATATAGCAATAATGCCATTCAGCCATTAAAATATGAATTTACTGTTCTGGAAGAAGAAGTTAGTAATGGATACATTACAAGTGAAAGAAACAGTAATCTACCTACGTTGAAGAAAACAAGCATTGCAAAGCCTTGGAAAATGCCTAGTGGTGTTTCGGTTCCGGCAGATTTTCCTCAAGTGAATATTGCAATAAGCGATAATCCCTCGAGTGACTATTTTTTTGTTAATACAATGATTGCGCCCTATTACAATATTATCTTCAATACATTAGGTGAACCAGTTTGGTACCGGAGAACCTCCAGAATTAGCGAAGATTCCAGGGTTCAGTCCAACGGTTGGATTACCATGCAGATGCGCGAAGGTACTGCCGAACCTGATTGGGGACATATTGCTTTTACTCAAAACTTCGAATTTATTAAGTCATTTCGTGCAAAAAATGGGTACTCCTCAGATATGCATGAATTTTATATGCTTCCCGACAGTGGATATCTTCTGATAGCAAAAAGAGATACTGAAGTCGATATGAGCCAATATGCTACATATGGCAAACCAGATGCCATTGTAACAGAGACTTGTATTCAGGAGTTCACGGCCGATGACCAGTTGATTTTTATCTGGCGTGCCTGGGACCATTTTGATATTCGTGATTTGGAGCTTGAAGTTCTAAGCAGTTCACATATCCGTTTTCCGCATATGAATGCAATTTTTACTGACTACGATGGGCATATCTTGCTTTCCAGCCGCCACCTTAGCGAGATCTCAAAAATACATCGTCAAACCGGCGAATTCATTTGGCGAATGAGTGGAACTCCTGATACCCCAAACAATGATTTTCAGTTTGTGGATGACCCTCTTAATGGTTTTCGAAATCAGCATGCAATTCGCTCTATTGGAAACAATCGATATACTCTTTTAGATAATGGTAATTTGCACACTCCACCTATTACGCGTGCTGTGGAATATTTTATTGATACAGTGCAAATGACAGCAACATTGGCTTGGGAATATAGAAATGATTTGAATACCAGAATAGCCCGCTTTATGGGTAATGCTCAGCGATTACCTAATGGAAATACTAATATTAACTGGGCTGTTAGTAATAATCCTCAAATTGCTATTGAAGTTACTCCGGAAGGTGAAAAAGTATTTGAAATGTCGTATGAAAACGGGGCTAATTGTTACCGTACATTCCGACATCCATGGGAAGGTAAATGCCCTGCACCATACCTTATTCTGGAATCTCAAATCGATAATCTTACCTTGATTTTCAATAAATTTGGAGACAGTACTGTTGATTATTATAATATTTATGGTGGAACAGCACCCAATCCAGGCACTCTGATTGATACTTCATACAGTACCCTAAAACAACTAAACGGTTTGGTAAATGGATTGCATTATTATTTCAGGGTGACGGCTGTTGATATGAATGGACAGGAAAGTGATTTTTCAAATGAAGAGGATATATATGTAAATTTCACTCAGCCAGGAACTAACCTGATAGTAAACGGTGATTTCACAAATGCTCTTGATGGATGGGAATGGGAAGTAGATTACCTGGCTGCGGCTGAGGTGCAGGTTATTGATGGTGTGTGTAATTTTGTTATTCATAATGCCGGAAACAAATTTCAAGACGTGCAGCTGATACAAAATAACATAGCTCTTCATATAGGACAGAATTATCTGTTTGAGTTTGATGCATGGTCTGATGCAAACCGTATCGTGGATATATTCATCGGAGCTGATCATGCACCGTTCACAGACTACGGCCGTATAAGCTTTACAGCCTTGCATTCAGAGTTGAAACACTACACATACTCCTTTGAGATGGTGGAACAGACAGATCTTAATACTAGTGTCATAATTAATGCAGGGAGTACCGTTGAGAATATTTACCTGGATAATATATCCCTCAAAATGGAAGTGTCCTCAGGGATAGATGATTGGTCCCAGACAGCTGGTGGATTCATGCTTTACCCGAATTACCCGAATCCATTCAGCTCAGTTACACATATTGAATATTTTTTACCCGAGGCAAGTTTTGTTAGCTTAACTATCTTTAATGCATTTGGTCAGAAGGTGGAAGATTACATTCTTGAAGAACAAATATCCGGAAGGCATTCGAGAGAGATTCAACTCGGCAAGTATGATTCAGGGATATATGTTTGTTTGCTGAAGGCAAAAGCAGCTCATTCTGCTAAGCTTTTTCAAAAAACAAATAGATTGATTTTATTAAAATAAATAGTAAACAGCCAAAGATAATATCTTAAACAGTACCAGATTATGAGAAAAGAAGTGATTGTCTTGATAGCATTATGTTCTGCTTTTGCATCCTGCACAAATCAGGATTCAGGGGCAGTACAGGACCGGGAAAAGTTGCCAAATATTCTGATTGTTTCCGCTGATGATTTGGCCTATAACTCCGTTGGTGCTTTTGGATGCAAAGTGAAAGATATAACTCCCAACATCGACAAATTTGCAACAGAAGGAATCCGGTTCACAAATGCACATGTAAATACACCAGTATGTCAGCCATGCCGACAATCCTGGCTCACCGGTCGGTTTCCGCACAGTATTGAATCTGAGGGATTTGAGCCGATCAATGTAGATGTTTCAACACTCCCTGAACAGTTGAAAAGTATAGGTTATTTAAATGGTATTTTAGGAAAAGAAATCCATCATCAGCCAAAGGATCGTTTCTTTTGGGATTTCATTCCTTTTGTAACAGAAAAGGATTCCATATGGCGATCAGGGCATTCGCGTAACCCATCAATGTTTTATGAGTATTCTTCCATATTTTTTAAAATGGCCAAAGATCAGAATAAACCTTTTTTCCTAAGTGCCAATTCCCATGATCCACACAGACCTTTTATTGGAAGCCGTCAAGACACCCTTACCTGGGGAGATAATATGCCGCCTGTAAGTCGACAATATTCACCTGAAGAGGTAGAAGTGATGGGATATCTCCCGGATATAAAGGATGTTCGAAAAGAAGTGGCTCAATATTATGGTAGTGTTTACCGCGGTGATCAAAGTATTGGTGGGGTTCTCGATGCTCTTGAGGAGAGCGGCCTGTCGGATAATACTGTTGTAATTTTTCTGAGCGACCATGGTGCTGCTTTTCCATTCTCAAAAGCACAATGTTATCTGAATAGTTCCAAAACTCCATTGATAATCAGATGGCCGGAAAAGATCCGCCCCGGATCAGTTGATTCCACCCACTTTGTAACAGGCATCGATTTGATGCCGACGATTATGGAGATAGCAGGTCTTCCGCTGATACCGAAGCTTGACGGACAAAGTTTCCTTCCTCTTTTGTTCGATAAAAAGCAGAGGGACAGAGAATATGCATATTCCACTTTCTATCAGATATTTGCTAAAAAACGATTTCCGATGCGTTGCCTTCAAAATGAAGATTTTGGATACATATATAACTTCTGGTCAGACCATCAAACTGAAATCAGGGGTGATGCAACAGGTGGTTTAACATGGAGGGCAATGATTAAAGCAGCTGAAACTGATCTTGAAATTGCTAAACGGGTTGAGCTATATAAATACCGGGTTCCTGAAGAATTCTATAACTTTAAAAATGACCCGGATGGGCTTGTCAATCTGGTTAATGATCCGGCCTATGCCAAAGAACTCATGAAATTCAGGAAGAAAATGCTGGAAATGATGAAGAAATATAATGATCCGGCATATGAAGCATTCAGGGATAGAAACGATCCCGGGGTGATTACAAATTTTATGGAAGCACAAAGAGAGAAAGCTAAAAGAACCAAGCCTGTGGAGAGATTTTAGTCAGATGAATGTAAAGACAGTATAAGAAGAAGAGAAGCATACGATACGAAATGGTTTAAGCAATAGCAAAATTTAATAATTCGATAATGAAGAAAATGAGAGTTAATGGCAGATTCATATTCTCCGGTATATTAGCAACTCTTGTTATTGCATTGAGTTACAGCGCAATAGCCGGGCCTGACAATGTTGCTAAACTGGCGAAGGTAAGTGCTTCAGCAGAGTTGAATGTCAGCTATACAGCTGTTAATGTTATTGACGGCCTCATAAGAACCTATGGGATTGGTGAATGGGCATCTAACAGCAAGGAGAATCCTTGGGGAGGGATCAATTATCCATGGATCCAATTGAATTGGGAAAAGGTGCAAGTCATTGATAAAATAATCTTTTATGACCGTGCAAGTCTCGAATCACATCTGGCCGGTGGTACTCTGCAGTTCAGTGATGGCTCCGAGCTCAGTGTAAATTTAATTCCTAATGATGGAAGTGCCTGTGTTGTTGAATTTCCGGCAAAGGAAGTTGAATGGTTTCGTTTTGAAGTGAGGGATGGAATAGGAGACAATATGGGACTATCAGAGATTGAGGTATTCCCATCCACTGAGGGCGAGCTTGATCCTGTATCCATGGTTGATCCATATATTGAAACCACCCGTGGACGTTATTTCTTCTTTGTGACTGGCAGTCGTCCGTTTGGAATGATCAGTTCAGCACCACTCACCCGAAACAAGAACCAGATGGGTGGTGGGTACAATTATAATAGCACGGAAATCCTCAGTTTCCCGCAAATACACGCATGGATGCTATCGGGTCTGGAGTTGATGCCGACCACAGGTGAGGTCGATCCATCCCGCTGGCACGATGGCTGGAAATCGGAGTTTTCTCATAAAAGTGAGATCGTACAACCGGGTTATCACCGTGTTTTTTTGGACAAATACCATACATGGGTTGAACAAACGGCAAGCGACAGGGTCAGCTTTTATCGTTTTAGATACACAGAAGATGCAGAGGCCAATATCCTTGTTAACCTCGGTGGATATGTATCAACAAGTACAATGACCGGGGCTCAGGTAAATAAAAAAAGTGATACCGAAATTGAGGGTTCATTCAATACAGTTGGACGAATATGGGGAGGTCCGGAGAAAATACGGATATTTTTTGCCCTGAAGTTAGAGAAGCCTATGGAACGGTTTGATAGCTGGAAAGGAGAGATTAAGAAAACAGATGTTAGCTCTCTTGAAGCTGAAGACGTAAGCTCTCCCAGAAGAGAAAAAGGCATGTCTTATCATGATGCGCCCACTGCAGGAGTTTCAGCTTATTATCATGTTAAAAGGGGTGATGAGCTTAAGGTTAAAATTGCAATTTCATATACCAGTATTGAGAATGCCTGGGAGAATATGGAATCTGACTTCAATCACTGGGATTTTGAAAAAATAAGAGAAGAAGCACGTGATGACTGGAATCAGTCATTGGGTAAGATAGATGTGAAAGGCGGAACCCGAGACCAGCGGGTAAAGTTTTATACGGATCTATGGCATACACTTTTGGGAAGGCATAAACTCAATGATTATAGTGGAGATTATCCTGATTACACACAAGGCGAAAAGAAGGGTGCACATACAGATGCAAGTCTGCAGGTAAGAAAATTACCTTCAGGTGCAGATGGAAATCCAAAATTCAATATGTATAATTCCGATGCATTCTGGTTAACCCAATGGAACTTAAATATCTTATGGGGACTGGGATGGCCTCATCTTTTGGATGATTTTTCTGCCTCTCTTGTCCAGTATGCCGATAATGGTAAACTATTGCCACGCGGACCCTGTGCAGGAGGATACTCTTACATAATGACCGGCTGTCCGGCAACCAACCTGATTGTAAGTGCTTATATGAAAGGCCTGCTGAGAAAAGTCGATGATAAACATGCTTTTGAAATTATGAAACAAAACCATCAACCCGGAGGAATGATGGGAGGTGATGAAATTGACTTTTATGTGAAAAAGGGTTGGAGGCCTAACAATGCCGGAATCACCTTAGAATGGGCCTTCCAGGATTGGGCATTATCACAAATGGCAATAAAAATGGGTGAGAAGAAAGATGCACAATACTACCTGAAAAGATCAAACGGCTGGAAAAACCTGTATAAGCAAGAGGAGGGTTTAATCTTTCCGAAAGATAAAAATGGAAACTGGGTGCATAATAATCCCTTAAGCGGTAGGGGATGGATTGAAGCCAATGCCTGGCAGGGAACCTGGTCTGTTTCTCATGATATTGCCGGATTAGCAGAATTGATGGGTGGGAATGAAAGGCTATGCGATAAACTGAATTATGCATTTGAAAAGGGGGAACCCAATCATTTTGTATTTGCTTACAATGATGGCTATGTAAGTTATGCCAATCAACCCGGATGTTCAAATGCACATGTTTTTAATTACGCGGGCAAACCATGGCTATCACAGTACTGGGTACGCAAAGTTAATGAGCAGGCCTATGGTGGAACAACGCCTGATAAAGGATATGGCGGGCATGATGAGGATCAGGGGCAAATGGGTGGTGTAAGTGCATTAATGTCAATGGGCTTGTTCAGCCTTAAAGGAACCACCTCGGTAGATCCTGTTTATGAGATCACCAGCCCTGTCTTTGATGAGATTATTATTAAGCTCGATCAGAAATATTATCCAGGTGAATCCTTCACCATAAAAACACATAATAACTCTGACGAAAACTGTTATATCCAGAAAGCCGAATTAAATGGAATGCAGCTGGAACAATGCTGGTTTACTCATGAAGAATTTTCAAAAGGAGGATTACTGGAATTATGGATGGGTGATAAACCAAACAAAAACTGGGGGACAAAGAAATAGAACTATGAAACCACAATTAATTAGACTTAGTAATACAATTACTTTTCTTTTAGTAATACCTCTTATGCTGATGCAGTGTAATACTAAAACACCTTCTGATGGTAAATTGGAAAAGGGTTTCATTAATCCGTCCACCGAAAACAGGCCCCTTGCTTTATGGCCATGGCTGAATGGTTATGTTGATACAACGAAATTGGTTTATGAATTAGAACAAATGAAGGACAAAGGAATGCGTGGAGCCCTGATTTGGGATGTCGGCGCACTTTCAGATCCTGAAAAAATGATTCCTGCCGGACCTGCTATGCTCGGTGATCAATCCTTGCAATATTTCTCTCTCGCACTAAAAACTGGCAGCATGCTTGATCTCGATATCGGTTGGTTTGCATCCAGTAGCTGGAACGCTGGTGGGCCATGGGTAGATGAGGCTAATGCAGCTATGGAATTAATAAGTTCAAGTCAGGTAGTGGAAGGGCCATCAAAACAAAAAATATCAATAGCAAAACCAAAGAGCCGCTTTGGTGAGGTCTTTCGATATTCTTTGATATCGTCCCTGGCTATTCCCTACTCAGAAGTTAGGGAAATTGACAATACTAAAGGTCAAGCAATCTTACTCGGTGATTATACTTCAGAAGACAAGTATATTGAATGGGAAGTACCCGAAGGAAAATGGGAAATCATTTCCTTTTTCATGAGTAATTCAGGGCAGGAACTGGAGTGTCCAAGTCCAAACTCTAACGGCTTAATTATAGATCACCTTAGCCGCATAGCAACAAAGAATAATTTCGATAGTGTTTTAACCCGACTTGCTACTATAAGTACCCCTGAAAAACATTTGAAGTTCTTAATGCTCGACAGCTATGAAGTAAGGCCAATGAAAGACTGGTCTCCACTATTTGTCCAGGAATTCTCTTCGCGCTATGGATACGACCCGATTCCATTTCTACCACTACTTCGGGGTTATAGCAGTCAAGATACGGTGATTGACGAACGCTTTCGTGGCGATTATAGTCGCTTGGTGAGTGATATGATGATTGAAAATCATTTTGCACAATCGGTGACAATTGCGGATGAAAATGGATTTGAGATGGTTACAGAGGCTGGCCACGGAGGTTATCCACGTGTTGACCCTCTTAAGGCTCTTGGGAATTCGCACATCCCAATGGGAGAATTCTGGAACAGGAAACGTTTTTGGGTTACCAAAGAAGCAGCAAGCGCGGCTCATATTTATGGTAAAAAGTTGGTGGCTTCTGAATCACTTACGGGTTGGAATCACTGGCAGCATGGCCCAACAGACTTTAAACAGTTAATTGATGTAGCTTTCTGCGAAGGCCTTAATCAGGTTGTTTTTCACACCTTTGCTCATAACCCTGAAATTGCAGGCAAGCCTGGATTTGTATATCATGCCGGCGAACACATCAATGTAAATACAACATGGTGGGAAATGGCACGGCCTTTTATGGATTATATCGGAAGATGCTCCTATATGTTGAGGCAGGGCAATTTTGTTGGCGACGCATGTATTTATTATGGCGATCAGGCGCCGAATCTGGTACCGCCAGAACGTATCGACCCCAACATAACTCCAATATTTGATGACACCCAGTGTCTTCATTGTGGTAAACCTAAGCCGGTTAATGCAGGCAAAATGACAGGCTACGATTATGACTATATGAATGCCGATATTATTACTACAACATTAACAATAGAGAACGGAGAATTAGTATTACCATCCGGACTTTCATATAAAGTGATATTACTTCCCGATAGGAACGATATTTCTTTTGAAGTATTTAAGAGTCTTGAAAAACTGGTTTATGATGGTGCCATAGTTATTGGCAGAAGACCTGAAAGAACCACTTCTCTGAAGAACTACCCCGATTGCGATGAGGAGGTAAAAGCAATTGCCGATAAATTATGGGGCAAGTGTGATGGTGAAAATATTCTCTCAAATACTTATGGAAAAGGAACTATTTTCTGGGGGAAGTCAGTAGAACAAGTACTTGAAGAGCTTAATGTTCATCCCGATTTTGAAGTACAGGGCATTGATAATTGTGACTCACACATCGATTATATTCATCGTCAGACTGAAACAGAAGATATCTATTTCGTGTCAAACAGCAGTCCGAAGAAGGAAAAAGTAACTTGTGTTTTCAGAGTTGATAAAAACAGGGTTCCTGAATTATGGGATGCTGAAACAGGATTAATACAGCGGGATGTAGAATTTTCAAAAGTAGAAAACGGAATAAGTATTGAATTAATCATGGATCCGCTGGCATCAAGATTTGTAGTTTTCACGAGTAACTCTACAGGTGAAAACGATGCTGGATTGACCTATGATTTGCAATATGGCTTTCAGGGAGAAAGTATTAAACCGATAGATATTACTGATAATTGGGATATAAGTTTCAATACTGAGATGGGTGGACCGAAAACCTATCAGCTTGAGAAACTTATAAGCTGGACTGATAGCGACAATCAGGGCGTCAGATATTATTCTGGTTCAGCCAAATATAGTAGAGATTTTTCTATAAGCGAGGAAACATTATCCGAAGAAACAGAAGCTTTTGTAAGGTTCGAAGATATTCAGGAAATGGCTCGTGTTTTTGTTAATGGCAATGATTGTGGTTTTGTGTGGACTCCGCCATATAAAGCACGAATCACTCCGTATCTAAAAGTAGGGACAAATAAAATTACTGTCCATGTCATTAATACCTGGAACAATCGAATTGTTGGAGATTTAATGAATCCGAATGAAAAACCTTTTACCAACACGAATGCTAAAAACAAATTTTCTAAAAACAGCGCCTTGTTGAAATCAGGTCTTATTGGTAAGGCAGAAATATTTTTTGCGAAATAGATTATTGTTTTAGCATGGAACAGTTTGGAATGAGAAATAGTCAGGATTATGATAAAGAGATTTACAATGTTTTTAGTGGTCATATACTGTATGTCAGGATATGTCCACACCACAGCGCAAGAGCAAAAGAGCAATGTTGAAGAGATAATTCTTGTTTATAAATCACACTTCGATATTGGCTATACACACCTGGCCCGCGAAACTATTCACAACTATCGCACTAGCACCATCGAAGGAGCCCTGGATGTTGTGGATAAAAACAAAAATCTGCCGCTTGAGCAACAGTTTGTTTGGACAATTCCAGGTTGGCCGATGAAGAAAATACTGGAGGATTGGGAAGGACAAAGCCCTCAGCGCCGCCAGCGTGTAAAGGAAGCGTTCAGAGACGGACGTTTTGCAGTGCATGCTTTAGCGTTTACTATGCAGATCGGATTAATGGAGCCGGAAGGTATGGTCAGAAGTCTTGTATATACTTCTGAACTGGCACGTGAGGCCGGCAAACCTTTGCCCACCGGGGCCAAAATGACCGATGTTCCGTCATACACGAAATTTACACCAACTTTGCTTAAAAATGCCGGGATCAACTTTCTGCATTTGGGCTGTAATCCGGGAAGTACGCCTCCTGATGTACCCTTTTTATTCTTGTGGGAAGGTCCCGACGGCTCTCGTCTTTTGACTATGTACAGTGCCAGCTATGGAAATAGCCTGTTTCCGCCGGATGACTGGAAGTACAAGACCTGGATCGCAATGATGATGAGAAGTGATAACAAACCGCCACCGAGTCCGGAAGAAGTTCGTGAACACATTAACACAATCAAAGAGAAGCTTCCAGGGGTTAAGGTTCGCATTGGTACCATCGGTGATTTTGGCGACCGCATGGCCGGGGAGGATATGAGTGACATGCCTGTGATCAGTGAGGATATGCCGGATTCATGGATTCATGGCCCGATGAGCAATCCTGATGGAATTATTCTTGCACGAAAAGCAGTACCGGACCTTTTTGCCTCTGAGGAACTTCATACTTTACTTGGGGGCTGGGGTGTTGAAAGTGGGGATGCAGCCGGCAGTATTGCTGATGGGTATGAGAATGGCATACTGTTTTATGAACATACGTGGGGCGGAGCACAATGGTGGGTTACCAAATTCGGTCCGGCCCGGAATAATATTGGCCAGGTTAGTAACTGGTTTTATGGCGATAAGTGGAAGGCTGACTTAAAGACAAATAAGTATGACCGCCTACTGGATTCCTGGGAGGAACATAGCGATTACGCCCGTAATGTATCTGAAATTGCATCAACTTCGCTGCAGGAGGGTATGGAGGCCCTTGCCATATCAGTGAATATCGAAGGTCATAGCATGGTTGCCTTCAATCCGCTGCCATGGAATCGTGACGCCATCATTGATGGCTCCCTGGTGAAGGATATCCCGGCCGGGGGCTATAAGGCTTTTCTGCCGGAGCCTGTTTCTTCAACAGGGGCGTTAAAGACCGGGAATACATTCGAGAATGACCACTTCAGGATTGTTTTTGATCCCACGCAGAGTGCCATTGCATCGCTGATCGATAAGCACAGCGGCAGGGAGTTGGTTGACAGTGAAGGGAAGCATGGCTTTGGTCAGTATCTGCATGAGAAATTCAGTGCCGATGAGGTGGCCGGATATTGTGATTCCTATATACGTGGTGAGAAGAATGAAAAAGGCTGGGAGGAATTCTACTGGGCTTATGCGGTGATAGGTAAACCCAATATGCCACCGGCCTCGGAAGTGCCATACAGGGCTATGACAGCTGGCAATTCGACGCTTAGTAAATCAAGATGTGGGAATACCACCACTTTTGTGATGAGTGCCACCCAGGGGGAGACGGGGATTGATTATCCGGTTACGACCCGTGTCTACCTGTATGATGATGCTGCTTATATTGATTTGGAACTAACGATCGATAAACCTGCTGATATCTGGCCGGAAGCGGGTTGGATATGCCTGCCTTTTAAGGTGGATGCTCCGCAGTTTCGGGTGGGCCGTCATGGTTTTATTATGGATCCGTCAAAAGATATTATTGCTGGTGCTAACCGTTATATATATGCGCTTGGAACTGGTGTGGCAATGTTTGATAAGCATGGTCGGGGAGTTGGCATATGCGCTCCTGAAACGCCCCTGCTTAGCCTGGGGGTGACGGGGATTTGGAAGTTTGACCAGACTTACGTACCTGAGAAACCGACAGCATATTTTAATTTGTTCAACAACCAATGGACAACCAATTACCGCTTTTGGAACGAAGGAAAATGGACTTACCGCTTTCGTATATGGTCGTTCGACAAGTATGATGCGGCTACTACCTTGATTACACCTTCTCTTGAAATGCGTTATCCTGTTCATACAAGCAGTGTGAATACGCCTAAGGGTAAATTGCCCGTGCAGCAGAAAGGGCTGAGTGTTTCACGATCGGGTGTACTGGTAACAGCATTTGGAGCAAACCCTGATGGAGAGGGGACACTGATTCGTGTATGGGAGCAGGCGGGAGTTTCCGGGAAGCTTACTGTTGAGTTACCCAAAGGGAGCGAAGCAAAAATGGCAACACCGGTAAACTTACGCGGTGAGACTATTGGGAACACCATAAATATTCGGAATGATAAACTGACATTCGAGCTGGGGGCATTTGCTCCGGTGAGTTTTGTGCTGGAATAGATAAGAATAGCTATATTTTAATACCTAAACAGACAAGCCCTCAGGATATATAAAGTGAAGGAAATGAGTAAATAAAGAAAATTTGACCATGAGTTTATTCAAACATATTTTAACATACTTCTTTGTTACTATATATTTCAGTATTTCACCATTATTTGGACAAAGTGGATCTGAAAAACCAAATTTCGTACTTATCCTTGCCGATGACCTGGGTTATGCCGATCTTGGATACCAGGGAAGCAATCAAATCCCTACTCCAAACATTGATAGGTTAGCAGAATCTGGAATTGTATTTACCAGTGCCTATGTTTCCTCACCGGTTTGCAGTCCATCCCGCGCAGGTCTAATAACAGGAAAAAATCAGCTTGGTTTTGGTTTTGACAATAACCTTTTCCCTGCTCAGCCAGGCTTTGATCCTGACTTCGTTGGACTACCGCTTACTGAAACCACCTTAGGTGATAAGTTAAAGTCACTGGGTTATACAAATGGGATTATCGGCAAATGGCACCTTGGTGAAAAGGATCATTTTTATCCTACTAAAAGGGGATTTGATGAATTCTGGGGTTTTTTGGGGGGAGGACATGATTATTTCATTGAGGATCCCAATGATAACAATATGAAACGTCCTATGCAAAGCACCTATAAAAAACCTGAACCAATTACTTACCTCACAGATGACATAGGGGATGAATGTGTTGATTTTATTGAGCGTCACAAAAATGAACCTTTTTTCCTTTATGCTTGCTTCAATGCCCCTCATTCTCCAATGCAGGCACCTGAGGAAGACCTGAAACTATTCAGCCATATCGAAGATGAAATGAGGAGAATTTATTGTGCAATGGTGTACCGTCTTGACCAGAATGTTGGCAAAATACTTAAAACTATTGAAGATGAAGGCCTTGGGAACAACACATTTGTTGTTTTTATGAGTGACAATGGAGGCCCAACATCCTTTAATGGCTCCGTAAATGCTCCCCTTAGAGGACAAAAGACCACAGTACTGGAAGGCGGAATAAGGGTGCCTCTAATTTTTAGATGGCCCTCAACTCTAGGCAAGGGTGATACTGTAGACGATATGGTCTTATCTCTTGATATCTTTCCCACTTTTGTAAAGGCTGCGGGTGGAACGGTCTCTGAAGATTATAATCTAAGAGGAATCGACCTGATGCCATTCCTCACAGGGAAAACTGATATTATTCCCCATACCTCGATGGAATGGAAATATACAGTGAGTGCAGCAATCAGGGATGGAGATTGGAAACTTATTCGCTTACCTGACAGACTGCCAATGCTATATAATATTGAAGAGGATATATCAGAGTTAAACGATCTGTCGCTCCAGGAGCTCGAAAGAACTAAATCCATGCTAAAAAAACTTGGAACCTGGGACATATTTCTTCCTCACCCTGTTTTTCTTGAGCCAAATAGCTGGAGGACAAGGCAGATAAAAAATTACGATAAGAAATATCAACTAACTCAGCCAGAGTTATGAAAACACATAAAGTAATATTTTCTCTAATCTTTTTGTCTTTTATTGTATACCCAACAATAGCACAAACAGTAGACCTCAGTCCTGAAATATTACAGTTTGATCCTTTTATCTGGCCAAATGAAACCCCGGAAGATTGTCCGTTCGAACAATCAGAAGAGTTTAACGGTATTAAGTTTCTGGGTATAAAAAGCGGCTTTCATTATGGTGATACCTGGTATCCAGCCTGGGCTGAAAATGACACATTATACTCTCCCTGGACTGATGGCAGGACAAAAAGACTGGACGGATACACCGACTGGTCACAGTCATGGGTAGATCCGGTACATATTACTACAGGACAGGGGGTTATTATTGGAGACGACCCTCTTACCCTGACAGCTTACAGTATCGGGCTTGACAAAACTTCACCCGCCTTCCCTTATCATGGACGCTATCCATGTGGATCGTTAATTTACAATGGTGTATGGTATTATGGCACTTACTGTCTGGATCCGGCAGGATATACAAAGTATGGAAATGATACCATTAACTGGCCATGGATGGGACCCTTTGTTGGCTTCCGGACTTCAATAAATTATGGGCATATGTGGAAAGAATGCCCACATACACCAGAAGAACCATTATTCGGTGAAACTGGTATTAATGGTTATCCGGTAAAAATTGGCGCTCCCCACTTTGTTGATTTTGGCAAAAACATGGAGCATTCACCTGATGGAAAGGCCTACATGGTTGCTCATGGTGCCGATATTTTTGACACCAAAAGTCGGGGGATATGGAATGATAGCTGGATTACAGGAGACCAGGTTTATCTGATAAGGGTAACTCCTTCTATTGAAAATATCAATGATGCATCAAAATATGAGTTTTATGGCGGGAAAGATGATAATGGAAAGCCAATATGGGCTGCGTTACTATCACTTACAATGCCCAGCTTAAAAAATATATAATGTGCGTGACAGATGGCGGGAACACCTACTCAAGAATGAATACCTATTTGTTGGAATCAGATAGTATTACAGGTGAATGGAAAATGGTAAGCTATATGATGAATTTTGGTGAACAAGCATATTTTGTAAATATTCCTTCGAAATTCATAAGCAAGGATGGGAAAACAGTCTGGCTGCTTTACTCAGGAAATTATTGGGACAGCATGAATGGTGAAAGCATTGGTGTTAATCCTCCAGGCAGCCATTATGGGATGTGTTTTCAGAAAATAGAACTATTATGAAATCTGTAACAAAAATTTTAATAACATCGGTACTAGCGCTTGTACTGGGCAGTTCTGTGATGGCTGCTAAGAAACCATTGAAAGTCTATATTCTTGCAGGCCAGTCGAACATGCAGGGCTCGGCGCATAAAAGCACCTTTGCAGCCATGGGTGATGATCCGATGGCAGCAAAGCTTCTCAGTGAGATCCTGGACCAGAACGGAGATCCGCTCGTCTGTGACAAGGCCTGGATAAGCTACATCACACAACGCAGCCAACGCGATACTGTAATACATGGTAAGGTAAAGGTGGGTTATGGCTTTGACGATGAACGTATTGGTCCCGAATACGCATTCGGCCTCTACATGGATAAGGCACTCAAAGAACCTATCTTAATAATCAAGACTGCCTGGGGCGGAAAATCGCTGGCCGTGGACTTCCGTCCGCCAAGCGCCGGACCCTATGAGCCAAGCTTAACAGAGAAGGAACGAGGCAACATTCCTGAGCACGAGGAGGTTGGGCACTACTACCGCGAGATGATTCGGTTCATTCGGGCAACTCTAAAGGATACTAAGAGTATTAGGAAGATCGTTCCCAACTACAGCGCAAAGCAGGGCTATGAACTATCGGGATTCGTCTGGTTCCAGGGCTGGAATGATATGTGCAACCGACATCACATCGAACAATACACAGAGAATATGATCTATTTTATCAGTGATGTTCGAAAGGAATTTGAAATGCCTGCCCTGCCTTTCATTGTAGGTATTCTGGGAGTTTATGGAACAGATCCAGATAGTCGTAAGTTCGACAAGAGGCTACCAGTGACCGACTTCCGTAAAACCCAATTTGCGGCAGTTGAGCTCTACGATTTGAAGGTTATGCCTCCTTATCGTGGCCATGTGATAGGGGTAGACAGTGGGCCCTTTTATGAACTCGAGCTCAGTGACATTTATTGGAAACGGAGACTGAACAATGAATGGAAGCGTAAAGTTAAGCAAGGGATAATGACATCGGAGGAGGCCCGGGAGGAATGCCTACGATACGGTTTCGGTGACGGTGAACTTACCACACAGGAACAGAGCACCTGGGATCGATGCGCATCCAATGCTGAATACCATTATCTGGGTAGTGGTAAAACTTTTATTCGTTTCGGGAAGGCCCTTGCCGAGGCGATGCTAGAGATGGAGAATATTAAAATTAACTTAAGGTGAAAAAATCACTCATTTCATTATTAATAGCGATTGTTGTTTTTGCCGGCTTATCAGCCCTGGTATCTTGTTCAGAAAGTGTAATTGTGAATGATCTGAAGTGCGAATACCTAACAAATCCATTAGGTATTGATGTCATACAACCACGTATAAGTTGGAAACTCGAATCTGCTATACGTGGACAGAAGCAAACTGCTTATCACATTTTGGTTGCAAGTTCGCTCGATAAGCTCAATAAAAACATAGGTGATCTTTGGGATACCGACAAAGTGAATTCAGACGAAACTATCCATATTACTTACGATGGCAAGGAGCTTGAGTCTCGGATGCAATGTTTCTGGAAGGTTCGGGTCTGGGACAAGGATGGTCAGGAATCAGGATGGAGTAAACCAGCTAAGTGGTCAATGGGTTTACTAATGAGATTTGACTGGAAGGCTGAATGGATCGGTTATGACGCCCTCCCGGATGTGGAAGATATTGCAACAATGCCAGTTCGAAATTTCAAACACGACCCCAACGCTGAGCCCAGGTATAAGAAATATCTACCCAGTCCTTACCTGAGAAAAGATTTTAATATTAAGAAGAAAATATCTCGTGCCTCGCTTTACCTTACTGCACAAGGACATGTGGAAATGCGCCTCAATGGAAATCGAGTCGGAAATGAATACTTTACCCCTGGCTGGACCAATTACAACAAACGCATCTACTACCGCACATATGATGTAGCATCCATGTTAAATAAGGGGACCAACGCAATTGGAGCAATACTGGGTGATGGTTGGTTCAGGGGCAATATCAGCATTTTGGGACAGAACCAATATGGTGATAAATTAAGATTTTTAAGTCAGCTTCAAATCGATTATGAAGATGGAAGTTCAGAGACAATTGTTTCCGATCCTTCATGGAAAGCATCATTCGGTCCTATCATCCTGTCGGATATGTTCGAAGGCGAAACATATGATGCAAGAAAAGAAATACAGGGATGGGATACCCCTGATTTTAATGATACTTACTGGGCTGCTGTCGATGGAGGTAGTGACATCAATCCTCTTATCCAGGCCTATCCAGGCGTACCTGTCCGTCCAGTACAGGAATTGCCAACGGCTAAATTAAGCGAACCAGAACCCAATACATATGTCTTCGATCTGGGGCAGAATTATTCCGGCTGGGCCCGCCTGAAAGTTACAGGTAAAGAAGGCGACACGGTAAATATGCAGTTTGCCGAAATGCTAAATGCCGATGGCACTGTTTATGACGACAACCTTCGTTCAGCTCAGGCTGCCGATAACTATATCCTGAAAGGCAATGGTGAAGAGATTTACGAACCGCATTTCACCTTTCATGGCTACCGTTACGTACAGGTGACAGGGCTGAGTCAAAAACCAAGCCCTGAAACCATTACCGGCATAGTCATCCAATCAGATGCACCAATGACAAGCTCCTTTGAATGCTCAAACCCAATGCTCAATCAGCTGCACAGCAATGTCATCTGGGGCCAGCGATCAAACTACCTCGAGGTTCCAACCGACTGTCCCCAGCGCGATGAGCGCCTCGGCTGGACTGGCGATACACAGGTGTTTATCCGTTCTGGGTGCTACAATCAGGATGTATCGGCTTTCTTCACCAAATGGATCACTGACCTGATGGACACCCAAAATGATGCAGGTACCTTCGGTCAGCAGGCACCGGTATTCCACGGCCACGGATCTCCTGCATGGGCAGATGCCGGCGTAATCTGCCCTTGGACAATCTATGAGGTATATGGTGACAAACGTATAATCGAAGACAATTATGAAGCCATGGCAAGATTCATCGAGTCATGTCGAAAGATTGGCCATAATGGTCACGGCGGTGGTTTCGGTGACTGGCTAGCTGTCGGATCAGAGACTCCTAAAGATCTTATCTCAGCAGCTTACTTCGGGTACACCACAAGCCTCATGGCAGATATTGCAGCTGACCTTGGCAAAGAACAGGACGTCGTAAAATACAATAAACTATTTGAGGATATTCGTAAGAATTTTCAAGATAATTTCGTAAACACGGATGGCACAATCGCTGGCAATTCACAAACCGCCTACTGCCTGGCCATACACTACAATTTATTAACAGAAAAGCAACGTACTCAGGCAGCGGCTCATCTGGTTGAACGCATCAAGGCCAAGGATTATCATCTTTCGGTTGGTTTTGTCGGCGTTCCGATCCTCCTGCCAACCCTTACAGAAATAGGACAAAGCGATCTTGCTTACCGTCTCATTCAGAACACAAGCTATCCCTCATGGGGATACTCCATAGACCAGGGTGCAACAACGATTTGGGAACGCTGGAACAGCTACACAAAAAAAGATGGTTTTGGCGACGTGGGTATGAACTCCTTCAATCATTATGCTTACGGTGCATGTAGTGAGTGGATGTTCAGAAGCATGCTCGGTATTGAAACGGATGGTCCCGGCTTCAAAAAGATTATAATGAAACCCCAATTTGGAGAAGGAGTTAGCTGGGCAAAAGGTCACTACGACTCGATTAGGGGTAGGATAAACAGCGATTGGAAAGTGCAGGATGGATCACTTCAATGGAATATATCAATCCCGGCGAATACAACTGCAACGATCTATCTTCCGGGTAAAGATATTACGGAAAGCGATATGGCTGCCAATGATGTTGTGGGAGTTAGCTTCAAAGAACATAAAGATGGCTATAGTATCTTCAAGCTAGAATCGGGGGAGTATAGTTTTAATGCTAAGACAGAGTAGTGTTAAATTGAAAATAACTGATTATGAACCGGGCATGACAAAAGGAAAGATATTTTAACACACACGCGGATGATTGTTTTTGTTGTGCGAGCTCCATCCGATAAATAGAAATAAATATAAACGGATGAAATCTACCATTACATTATTGTTTATAGCAGTATTCTGCATGACTTGTGGCACAACAAAGATTGTTAAAACCATAGATGAACCAGCTGATCCTGATACCTATGATCTGTCGGTATGGGAAACTGTAGAACCAGGGATTCACTCCGGTTTCGGATCAACGGATCTTGCATATTCGAAAAGTATTCCTCCGGAAGGAAATATATCTGAAGCAACTAATCTCCAGGGCTGGAAGGGCGAACGAGTCTCTTGTAAATTGCTGGTATGGTCGAATGGCACAATTGAAAACATCAGAATAAAAACAAAAAGTTTTGGTAATTCTGATTATAGCTTTGATAAAAACAGTACATCAATCTCCCTTGTAAAATATGTGCTCACCGACCAGTTTTTAAATGAGAATTCAGGAGCATGTGGGCCCAGGGATAATGATAAGGTTCCTGTTCATTTGACTCCTGATATCATAAGTAATGAAAGTAGTTTTTCTATCGACGCTAAAGGTACTCGTCCTGTTTGGATATCGGTTGACATACCAGAAAATGCACCGGCTGGTATTTATACAGGGAGCATCAGTATAAAATCAAAGTCTGGCACAAAAAAACATGACATTACACTTGAAGTACTTAATAAGAAGCTCCCTCCGCCATCGGAATGGTCTTTCCATTTAGATCTCTGGCAAAACCCATTCGCAGTTGCGCGGTTTCAAAATGTTGAATTATGGTCGATGGAACATATTGAATTGCTGAGGTCCTACCTAACAATGCTCTCTAATGCAGGGCAAAAATGTATTACGGCCACATTGATTGACAAGCCATGGGGGGATAATAAACCCTGCTATGATGATTTTGGCTCCATGATATCCTGGACCAGGAAGAAGGATGGGAAATGGGAATATGATTATACGATCTTCGACCAATATGTAAACCTGGCAATGGAGTGTGGCATAAAAAAGCAGATTAATTGCTATTCTATGGTGCCTATCAATAATAAGTTTTCGTGGTACGATGAAGCGAGCTCAGAAACTGTTGTTCAGGAGTTATTTCCAGGGACAAAAAAATATGAAGATCTGTGGCAGGGGTTTTTGATTGACTTTAGAGTTCATTTGAAGGAAAAGGCTTGGTTAGACATTACAACAATTGCTTTGGATGAGCGGGAAGAAGAAGAGATGACAAATATGTTCAGCTTCTTAGCGAAAACTGCCCCTGAATTTAAAATTGCGATGGCGGGATTTTATCATGAGAGTATCAACTTATCAATTTATGATTTCAGTTCCAATTGGAGGGACTACGGAAGAATCCCTACTAAGGCTATTAAAACAAGAAAGGAAGCCGGTCTGATAACGACTTATTATGTGGCCTGCGGTATCCCAAAACCCAATAATTTCACTTTTTCACCCCCCTCAGAATCATGTTTTGAAGGATGGATAGCCTCGGCAATGGGATTTGATGGCTTTTTAAGATGGGCATATAACAGCTGGCCTGAAAAACCATTGATCGATTCAAGATATACCAAGTGGCCAGCAGGTGATACATATTTTATATATCCGGGACCTCTAAGCTCAGTTCGGTTTGAGAGACTGAGAGAGGGAATCCAGGATTATGAAAAGATCAGGATAATAAGAAATGAATTGGATCAAAAGAATTCACCTGAAGCGGCAGCTGCCAGAATGAAATTGGATGAATTTCTTAGCTCAATTGACTCAAAAACTCTTGATGATAAATCAGCTGCTGAGGTAATTAATGAAGGGAAAAGCCTGCTCAATGAAATAGTAAAATCTACTTTTTAAAATTTTTATGTCATGATAAATTACATGCAACATTACGATAACCGTCTAAACGGTATTTTAAGAGCTACTCTTATTTTTACATCTATTTTTATTCTTAATAATACGGCTCAGTGTCAAGATGGGGCCGAAAAGGAGTACACTCTTGCTGAAAAAAACATTCAGCACGCCAAAGAAAACCTACCAAGGCAGGTATACACTGAAGACCCCGAACTAACCAGGCAAGTACATAATTTATATATCGATTGTCTCTTTGATAAGCTGTGGGAGCCGGCTCTTCCAGGCCTACCGCACAAATGGTTTTCAATTACAGGTGAAGGAGATGAGTCTTACGGCAAGTGCCAGTTGCAGTGGGATCCAATGTTCGTTCTTAATGCATGGGCTCCTCTGGATGATAACGAGGTAGCACAAGAAGTATTTAAGAATTTTTGGAATATAATTGATAATAACCCGGAAGCTCCTGAAGGATCATACAGATATGGCATGATTCCATGCACAACCACTCCGGATTTTCCACAGAATGGCTACTCGCAAATCCCGATTTTAGCCTGGGGATGTTTGATGGTCTTTAATCAAACCAATGATTTTGAACTCTTGGAACAGAGCATACCCTATCTGGATAAATTTTTCACCTGGTATGTGAACGAAAGAGACGTAGATAATGATGGTTTGATAGAGTATGGAGCCTATAAGAAAACTAGCATTGGAGATATAACACAGTCTGCAAGATTTGAAACATTTGATTTTCATGCGACTCTTGATGACCTGCAATTAACTGAGCATCCTACACGCGGAACTGGTGGTGCCTGGTATGGAAATATTGAAGGTGTGGAGCAAACGAGTTTCCTGGCAATGTCGGAGCGGGCTATGATAGAAATGTGCGAAATTACTGGCCGCGAGGAAATGAGGGATAAATATGTAAAAAGGCTCGATAAACGAACCGAGGCTATCCGTACACAGATGTGGGACCCGGAAACGAAATTCTTTTATAGTTTAAATAGAGATACCGGTGAAAAAATCAGGATTAAAACTTTACAGGGATTTCTGACTTTAACTGCCGGACTGGCAAGTGAGGAACAGGCAAAAGAATTGGTCAAACACTTAACTGATCCTGCTCAGTTCTGGAGTAAATATCCCGTAACGACTTCATCAATGGAAGAGCCAACATTTAAGCCCGATGGATTTTGGCGTGGCGATATGTGGCCCCCAACCAATTATTTGCTGGCACTTGGTCTTAACCGATATGGTTATTATGATATTGCCATTGATTTGGCGGACAAAATGCAGGAACTTTTGGAGAAATATGACGGACATGCCTATGAACGATACAACGGTGTTGATGGTATTGGTATAGGAGTAAAGGATTACTGCTGGGGGATAGCCTCATGGAGCATCGCAGTGAATACTATCTATGGTATACAGGAGGATTACCGAACAATAGTAATTCCTCCTGATGCAAAGGGGCGTCATTTAAAAATTGGCAAGCTTGAAGTAAAATATCCTACCAACAGTTCTGTAGAATTAAAAACAGCTTTTGAACGCGAATTTAGAGTTGTTTTTCAGGGACAAACGGGACAAATAAAAGTTTGGTGCAATGGAAAAATTGTGAAAAAGAAAAATCTGAGCATTGAGGCATCTGAAGTTACATTTACTGCGATGCCAGGGAAAACCTATATTGTGTCAAAAGGATAGATCGACCTGATCCAAAAATAAATAAACTTAAAAATGCTTAAGCCTGAGACTCTGAATAAATTATTTTCCTGCTTACTGATTGCTGGGATTATATTCTCTTTTACAAACTCTACTCATTCGCAGGAAACTCAAATTAGATACCTTTCAGGAACAGGAAATGATAATACAGTTCCATGGGAGTTTTATTGCTCCGAAGGAATGAATAGTTCAGAATGGACAACAATCCAAGTTCCATCCTGCTGGGAGCTGCAAGGGTTTGGATCCTATAATTATGGGATTGATCCATGGGAGGATAGAATGAACGAGCATGGTATGTATCGTCATGAATTTGTTATACCAAAAGAATGGAAGGATAAGAAAGTCAATATAGTGTTCGAGGGTGTAATGACGGATGCCGAGGTAAAAATCAATGGCAAAGCAGCTGGACCGAAACATCAGGGTGCATTTTATGAATTCAAGTATGATATAAGCTCGCTTCTGAATTTTGGAAGTAAGATCAACAGGCTGGAAGTCTCTGTTCACAAGCATTCATCTGATAGCCTGGTGAATGAAGCCGAACGCTGGTGTGATTACTGGATCTTTGGTGGAATTTTCAGACCAGTGTATCTTGAAGTATTGCCTTCCAATCATATTGAAAGGATTGCAACAGATGCACAAGCAAACGGGGATTTCAAATCTGATGTTTATTTCGAATCGCCAAAAGCGGCATATTTGGGAGTTGAGCTCCTGAATTTGAGTGGGGTGAAAATTACCGATCTCGAAGAAGAAATTCAGAATCCATCTCAAGGAAAAATCAGCCTGTCAACACATTTTGAGTATGTTAAGTCATGGAATCCTGAATTCCCAGCACTTTATGAAGTGGTCTATAAATTAATGGATAAAGATCATACCCTTTTGCATCAATCAAAAGTGAGGATAGGTTTCCGAACAGTTGAAGTAAAGGAAAAGGATGGAATTTATGTGAATGGAGCGAAAGTAAAATTCAAGGGAATCAGCCGGCACGTATTCTGGCCAACATCTGGAAGAACAACCAGTAAGAGTATTAGTATCTCCGATGTAAATCTTATTAAGGAAATGAATATGAATGCGGTAAGGATGTCGCACTATCCTCCTGACAAACATTTCCTTGATGCTTGTGATTCCCTCGGCCTGTTCGTATTTGATGAACTAGCAGGTTGGGGTCCACCGGCTTACGGTACTGAAACTGGCAGGAAGCTAGTAAAAGAACTTGTAATCCGTGATGAAAACCATCCATCTATCCTTTTCTGGGGTAATGGAAATGAGGGAGGCTGGAATCCTGATCTGGATGATGATTTTCAGATCTATGACATTCAACAAAGGGAGACCATACGACCACGCCAGTTATTCCGAAAAATAAATACTCTTCATTATTTCAAATATAATTACCTGGCTTATGACAGCTATATTCAGGACCGGATATTCATCACAACAGAATTTCTGCATGGATGCTGGGATGAAGGCCATGGAGCAGCTCTTGATGATTACTGGAAACTGATGTGGGACAACCCGATCTGTGCCGGTGGTTTTCTATGGAATTTTTCTGATGAGGCTATTTTGAGAACCGATCGCAATGGAATTCTGGATGTTGATGGAAACCATGCGGCTGATGGAATAACAGGACCAGCCCGTGAAAAGGAGGGTAGCTTTTATACCGTAAAAGAGATATGGGCTCCTGTTTATTTTGAAAAGAAGTTTATCACCCCCTCATTTGATGGAAAATTTGATATAGAAAATCGTTATCACTATACTAATCTGAACCTGTGTGAATTTGCGGCACAATGGATAAACTTCAGGGGGCCTGATGAAAGCGGAACTGACCCTTCTTCTCTTATCGAAGGTAATATTCCTGCAATTGATCTGGAACCTGGAATAAAAGGTGTTTTGTCGGTAGATTTACCTGATAATTGGGCTTCTTTTGATGCGCTGTATATTAAAGCTACTGATCCGCATGGTAAGGAAATATTTACCTGGAGCCTTCCGCTTAAAGGTCCCGGTGAGAAGACTTATGATGAGCTGGTAAGTGCTGAAGATGAAGGAGATATTAAAGTTGATGTTACAGGTGCTTCAGTATTGCTTAGATCAGGAGATTTATCATTTGAATTTGACAAGTGCACTGGTTCTCTAGCAAGGGCATCAAATAATGGTAAGAAAATCAGCTTGTATAATGGGCCCAGATTTATAACTCAGCGTGAGATAGAATTAAGCGGTTTTGATCATTTTGAGGATGAAGGTGGCAATTACGTAATTAAGTTTTCATTTCAGGGAGAGCTTACCAAGTTCAGAAATATTCAGTATGAGATCAAGTGGACTGTAAAAGCAGATGGTTTACTTGACCTGGATGTCAGCGGTCATTACATGCAGGGCATAAGTTTCGATTATCCTGAAGAAAATATCAAATCTATACGAAGGCTTGGCGACGGACCATTTAGAGTTTGGCGTAACCGTATGAAAGGAACCACACTCGGAGTTTGGGAAGATGACTACAATAATACTATCACTGCCGATCCGGCATCCGGCTATGACTATCCGGAGTTCAAAGGTTTTTTCTCTTCACTTTATTGGGCAAAGCTGATGAACAAGGATAACAGTAGTATGACAGTATATTGCCACACACCTTATACTTTCCTTCGTGTTTTTACCCCTGAAAAGCCGTCTGAATCCAGGGAAGGCTGGGGATCTGATGCTTTAGTTTGTCCTGATGGGGATATATCATTCCTAAATGCTATACCTCCCTTGGGTACTATGTTTAAAAGAGCTGAAGATCTCGGGCCGCAATCACAGCTTGAAACAGTTTATGGATGGGATGCGGAACCTGTGAGAATCAGTCTGACTTTTGATTTTAGAAAATAAGAAATGTAATTTTTCGAGAAAATAAACAAAACCTAAAAATATACTTATGATCAAAAGATGTTTACAGCTTAGCATGATCCTATTAGCATTATCGGGAAGTGTGGTTGATATTGCAGCACAAATAAAAGGGAATGCAGGCGGTTACCTGATTACACAGCGCGAAAAAGTTGATGAATCTTTTAACGCTGGGTACTCTATGTATTCAGCAGCCTATCCTCTGTTAAGGGAGTATCCGGGCAGGGAATTCCAATCAGGATTATTCGGGACATGGATGCATCCTCATCATGATGGACCACTACCAGTGGAGAAATTATATACTGATATTGAAGGTGGCCTTGGCTGGTGGCGCGATACTGAATATGCAACAGCAACCCCCAAATTTATTATGGGAGGAGTACAGCTGAACTTTGTCGGATGGGCGAACGGACCCGGTGCCGGTCAGGGAAGAGACTGGGATAATCCTAAAGGGAAGTATGGAGTAGCACAACTAAGTCCTTGGGTACTATGGCCCCCGGATGGATTGAACCTTAAGCAAGGAACATGTGGAGAATTGTTCGGAAGCGGATACTTGCCTCTTCCTCTTACAGAACCTAAGGAAACAACTGCAGGTGTAGATGTTAGCACTGGAAATCAATGCTGGACCTTGTTTATCAATGCCGGAAATTTCAAAGGCCCCATAGCTTTTTTTACACCATATTTCTGGACAAAAGCATCCGCCGAGGATCCACGGATCGATGGTTTATTTCTGGATCAGCGACCTTCTCAGGCAAACAAACCATTCCAACAGGAAACTCAGCATATACATTCATATGAAGCTACTGATTCTAAAGACCAAAGGTATGCCCGCATGGCACCTACACAGTATCCTGTTGGACCAGACGGTAATACTGAATTATTGCACCGTTTGATGGTCTATAATAAAAAGGCACTCTGGGATGATGTTGAAGCATGGTTCAAAGGAGGAGATCCGGTAGGTGGTAAAATTGATGTTGAGGAGGCTGAGATGCAGAAATTTAAAAAAGGAGTGAGGTCGAACTGGAGGTTTTATGGAGAGCATATTCCCAAGGACAAGCGAGCCCTGATGAATATTACTGATTATATGGATGCAGATGTAACAGAGCCGGCAACTTTAAAAGTTAGATGGGAAGGCGACCTAATTAAGAAACATGATACAGGAAATGGTATGGTAATAACCTTACCGGAGTATTATAAACTGGTAAAAAAAGATGATGATGAAGTTGGGGAATGGGTCGCAATAGCACCTGAAGAGGTGCCGGAAGAAACCGGATTGCACAATGTTGATTTTAGCAATAAAGTCCCAAGAAATCCTTTAGCATATGTTACTCCTGATGAAGAAAACAGTAGCTGGAAAAGTCCGGGCCCCGTCGACGGGCCATTTAAGGTGAAAATTGGTGATGGCAGTACACTGACTTATTACTGGTACAGATTCGCCGACCAGCCAGCTTTGCTTAATGCAGACATGACAAAAGAGGAGCGTGAAGAAATGCAGAGAAGGGTAGAGTTGCTACACAAGCACTGGACCAAAGAACGTGAATATCTTCCGCCTCCAATGATTGGTGAATTGGCAGATATTGATCCTTCTTTGATAATGGTTCCTCCAAAGGGTTTGGAGATTGGATATGTACCGATCGTGACAAGCCAGGGAATTGAATAGTTATGAGTTATGAGTTATGAAATGTAATCTGTAGGGACGAGCTCTTGTGGTTGTCCATGATGAAAAAAAATTAATAAAATGTATAGAATAAATTATCTGTTTTTTATCCTGATTTTTCTTCTTTCATCTGGTGTTTGCATTGCGCAAGAAGATGTGAAAAATGATGATAAAGTTGGTGTTGTAAAGCAGCACTATCGAGGCTTGCATGGCTACATTGGGTATAGTGCCGCAAGGCCTTCAGATCGAACGGATTACAGCTACGGGATGGGTTTTTATTCTGCAGTTTGGCCCTTGATTGACAAGCCGATAGAACGATTCCAAATCGGTCTGGCTTCTGCCTGGATGACTCCAAATAATTCTGATAATAAGGATAAACCCCTGGCCCCGATTGGGACTTATGCACGGGATAATTGGCCTGAGCGAGGACCAACTTGGGGAAGTGTATTTCAAACTATTGAGGGGGGACTAGGCTACTGGGCTCGCAATCGCTTCCGTTATGGACCTCCAAAATTCAGCATGAATTCCACTCCTCAATGTTACGATTACGAAATTGGTTCACCGGGATGGTCATTCTTTTACGACACAGAAGCTCTACCAGATGACAGACTTGGGATAGCTCAATTGAGTAATCGCCTCCTGATTCCACCGGATGCTTTGCCATTCGAGGGAAACCCAAATGGAAAGTTTCTTGGCTGTACCTATATGGCTCTACCATTTACAGAGCCAACTAACGGCGATCCACCAACAGGAGACCAGGCCTGGACTTGTTTTCTTAGTACTGCAAATTTTAAGGGTCCAATTGCTTACTTCATCCCTGAGACATGGAGTAAAACTGGTAAATTATTTGATTACGATTTTATTTACGGTCGCGGACTTGATGCCAGACCGGCAAATATGGGTGGTGGTGCAATGGAAATCAATACAGTGCCTTGTTTTGAATCACAAGATCAGGATGGTATTACCTATTCGAAAATACCACAACTGCAATTTCCTGTTGATGATCAGGGAAATACTTTGCTGGTGCAGGATGTGACATACTACTCTAAAGAAGCACTCTATGATTCTTTTAAAGGATGGCGTGATGGAGGAGAGCTTTGCTCAGGGCAATTCAATGAAACTGGCGCCTGGGAATCCGCTCTTACCACACGTACAACGAAATTTGACCAAGCCGGTAAAGAAATCATCGGTGTTGAGCAAGTTTTCGACACCAAGGTTCATGATGAAAATTTATGGGGTTTGGAATGGTTTGATGGTACTCGTAATGCTTTTGGAAACTTTCCCAGGTATTTCAAACATGAAGATGATCGACTAGTTGCTGTATCTGAGTCTGAGGTTCCGGGTGAGACCAATCTGCTGACAAAAGAATTCAATTTGGCGCGGGCGGGTGAGCCTTTCACTTCACCAAGAAAAGGAGCCTGGACGGTTCCCGGACCTAAAGCAGGCCCTTTTGAAGTTAATCTTACGGATGGATCTATTGTTACCTATTACTGGTATCGTTTTGTCGACCAGCCATCTTTTCAGCAATATAGCTTTAGCGAATCCAAGAAAGAAGAATTGCAGGCTCTGGTTGAAAAGATTCATAATCAATGGCCTATTGACAGAGACTATATGGCTCCACCTACCAAGGGTGAACTCGCCACCTTTGATCCGGCGCTCCTGGTTACTCCACCAAAGGGCTTGGAATATGGATATGTCCCAATCGTGACCAACCAGCGTAAAGAAGAACCCAAAACCAATTGGAGCTTTGACGAAAAATCGGATAGCATAAAGGGGCATTACAGGATGATGGAAGGTGTTAAAGGTCAGGCTATTGTGATGGATGGATATACCACTCGTATTGAGAGACCGGCCAATCAGGTTCCGGAATTGGATAAGGCATTTACAATTGAAGCCTGGATAGCAGTGGGAGCTTATCCATGGAACTGGGCACCAATTGCAGCCCAGGAGAATACTATCAGTACCAACTCAAACCTGGACGAAATTTGTTGGCCTGATGATATAACAGAAAAGTCATCAAAGGAAGGATTCTTTTTTGGTATAAGTCCACAGGGTAATTTGGGCTTACATATTGGAAATGGTAAGTGGCAAATATGCCGTTCTGAGGATAGAATACCACTGCAGGAATGGACTCATGTTGCAGCTAGTTATGATGAAATAACCGGAGTAGTTCTTTATATAAATGGTAAAAAGGCTGCTAGTCTGGATGTTGAAGGCTTTATACAGGCCAGGTCGGAAGAGTTAAGGATAGGAATGCCTCGCCAAAAGATTGAGGCCTCTAATCCTGTTCGTGCATTTGCCACACTACCCAGTTGGTATTCCTTTGATGGTATTCTTGATGAAATTCATTTGGTTCCAGAGTTAAAATCAGATAGGGAAATCGCCAATAGTTTTTCTTCTTTAAAGCCTGATTTTGAGCCTGATCTACCACCAAGAGTGATGCCCTCAGGACCTAAAGGCAAGGGGAAATTCGGTGCATCCTATACCCACCTAAAATACTTTCCTGAGTGGGATGCTCAATGGCGGCTCGAATCTGATCCGGATATTGTAGTTCAATTTGATGATTCTCCCGTTCGCGTTGTGTTTTGGCGTGGAACACGTTACGGACCTGCCTGGGTGATGGAGAATGGTATATGGATGGGCGATCAGAGTATTGAAAACTTCAATGGTGAGGATGGATGCATCGAGCATATGCTTGATCCGCGTTGCCGTTTTTCCCATGTTAGGATTATTGAGAACACACCTGCACGGGCAGTTATCCATTGGCGTTACCTCCCAACCTCCGCTAACGGTAATCATTCCCAGGTTGATCCAATATCAGGATGGGAGGATTGGGTTGATGAGTATTATACTTTTTATCCTGATCAAGTTGGGTTCCGAAAGGTTGTTCTTCATTCTGATGGGGTATCACTATGGCCAGAAGAAGTTATCGGTCTTTGTCAGCCTGGTCAGCGACCCGAGGACATAATAGAATTAGATGCAATGACACTGTCAAACCTCAAAGGAGAGCAGCACACCTATAGTTGGGCTGAGAACTCCCCTAAGTTTCGAAATAAAGGACGTTGGGAGCTTGGCGGATATATTCATTTTGGTGAGGAGCTGGGTGAAAAGCCAAATATCATGATGGTAAATATGAAGTCTGAGTACAAGCCCTTTCAGATATTTGAATTGGAATGTAATCTGACCACCTTTGCCCATGAACACCGTAAAGAGGTCTCACATTTTCCATGGTGGAACCATTGGCCTGCAGCCATGATTCCGTCTGATGGAAGGTACTGCCAGGCCGCTGATCGACCTTCACACTTCTCTTTAGCCTGGGCCAGTCCAAGACCGCATAAAGGAGAAAACAATACATACTGGTGGACCTGGATGTATGGCGCTACCAAAGATGAGATTGGAGAATTAACCCCCTTGGCTAAATCATGGTCAAGGCCACCAATGCTTGTAATCAACTCAGGAGCTGCTGATAGTAAATTTGATTCTACTCAACGATGTTATGTTGTCTCAAATAATGACCAAAAGAAAATTGACAAACTTGAATTTACTATACAGGCTACTGAAGATAGTCCGGTTGTTAATCCCGCATTTGTAATTAAGAATTGGGGAGACCATCAGGTGAAACTGAGAGTAAATGGCAAAAAAATAAAACAAGGAAAGAACTTTCGAATCGGGCATGTCAGAACAATCAATCAATATGATCTGGTCATTTGGCTTGAGCTGGAATCGGATTCCAAAATGGAATTCTCTATTGAGCACAAGAAATAATCATTCCAATTAAATCAATAGGCTATGAAACGATGGAAACTTATTTTACTGGTTTTTATAATCATACTTTCAAATGGTGAAGTATTTTCTCAATCATCAGATTTCTTTGCCTATTACACTCGACTGGATTTTGAGGATGAAAACAATACTGGAAAGTATGCAGATATTGTAATTCAGATAAACAACTCCGGTCGTGTGATTTTCAGTAGGGAGTACAGCTATCTGCCCTATTGGGAGACGAAGAGCTCGAAGCAATTTTTCGATCGGATTATTCCTTTCAAAGGAGATGGTACAAGTGAACGCCCAGACCGAGTCAATAAGTGTTCGTATGTCAGAATTGTTGAGAATTCAGGAGATAAAATCATCATACACTGGAGGTACGCACCTGATCAGACCAATCTGAATTTTACAGATTTTAAGAAAAGCTATGAAGGGGATATAGGCAAATACTATGCTGATTATGCTGATGAATACTTCATTATTGATCAGAAAGGAGGGCTTACCAGAAAAGTTAAGAAAGGTTGCTACTCATTAGATGATTGGAATGATCCGATGAATGTAACAACACAGTTCCTGAATTTGACAAAAAAGGGAATTGAAGAACTTGACCTGATTCCTGCCAAAATTCAGAATCTGCCGGGAGAAAAGATTGCCGGAAGCCCAGTTCTAAATGCAGAAACCAGATCACCATTCCTAAGCTGGAGATTTGACGAGGGGATGGATCAGAACTATTTGTACACATATGAGAATAAAACCAATGCTTCTTGCGCCATTGGTGGCGTAGATGCCTATTGGAGGAACGGAGTATCAGGATCGTGCCTTTCCTTTGATGGGTATACCAGCAAAGTCAGTATGCCTGCAGAAGATGTTCCTCAGCTTGATGGAAATTTTAGCATTGAAGCATGGATAGCTCCACAAGAATATCCCTGGAATGTGGCCGGAATAGTTGATCACGATCAGGACAAAAAGGCTGGCTATGCTTTGACTATAAATCATCTTGGACAAATCGGTTTCCACGCTACTATTGATGGTTCGTGGGAAGGTTTTACTACTGGAAAATCGGTTGATTTGCTTCATTGGACCTGTGTGACAGGTGTATATGATCAAGATGTGGGATTCAGGATCTATTTCAACGGAGAATTAATTGGAAGCCATACTATTTCCGGTAATTTAAATGATGCGGCTAACCATGATTTGTATATGGGTATGGCCCATGAAAAGAAGCCTCCTTGGGCCTACGAACGGAATATTACGAAATCCTATTTGTCAAATATTGTTTTTAGCGGACGAATTGATGAGGTTCGTCTCTTCAACAGGTCATTGGACCAATCAGAAATAGAATCAGGATATCTTAAATATAAACCACGGAAGTCTAAAGTTCTTGATTTCTGGGTTCTTCCGGCCGGAGAAGATATTCCAAATCGCTTTGGGGCCACCTATACCAAACTGAGATGCAGCCCGGAATGGGATGGTTTATGGCGATTTGGGAACAGTGCTGATATCGTGGTCTCGTTTGACAATAAACCCAATCGTTTTGTTTTCTGGAGAGGAACCAATTACCTGCCGAGTCTGGTTACAGAACCCGGACCTAATGGGATTTGGAATAGTGATCAGGGACCTGAAGATTATACAGATCAATGTTTTGAGCACATGTCGGATAAATCCTGTCGATACTCCCATGTCAGATTGATTGAGAATACAGAAGCAAGAGTAGTTGTTCATTGGCGAAATGCAAGTGTAGGAGTCAGTTATGATTGGCTTACTGTGGATGACGACGGATGGGGACTGTGGACGGATGAATACTGGTATATCTATCCCGATGCGTCCGCTATTAGATACCAGGTAAGTGGCCGCCTAAAAGACTTCAAAGAGATACAAACCCAGCAGAACGAATTATTGAGCCAACCAGGAACTCGTCCTGAAGACAACGTTCCCTATGATGCCATTACGGTTTCCAATATTCAAGGAGAAACCGAAACATGGAATTACTCGACCGGGGTTCCATTCATAAAGGAAAAGCTGATAGCCGAGAATCGGAATTTGATTTACATGAATCTCAATTCTAAATACAAACACTTCAATATTGGAGAAGTGGGTTCCTATTTCGTTCCCTACAGCCAATGGGAGTCGATGCGGATGGCCCTGGGACACACAAAGTATAATGCTTGGAACCATTATCCCTTTGGTTTATTACCCAGTGATGGAACTGTAGCTACGGGTATTGATCGGGTTAGCTCATCCTGCATCATCACCTTATATGGGCCTCATCACTTACTTGATGACGGAAGAACAGATATGTACAATATTTATGGGATGACCGATCTACCCGCCACCGAACTCAAGTATCTGAATCGCTCTTGGAACTATGCCCCGACTCTCAGCGAAATCATGGGTGCAGAAAGTAATGGATATGACAAAGGACAAAGAGCCTATGTCATTAATAAAACATCCAGGAAAATCTCCTTCTCACTGGAAGGATCTGAAGCTAATACAATCCTAAATCCCTGTTTTGTTATTAAAAACTGGGGGAGTGAGAAAAAAGCCAACATCAGGATAAATGGTGAAAAGAAGAATAATGTCAGTAATGTTAAACAGGGGATTATTCGAGATACAGACGGCACACTTACTGCTATTATATGGATAGAGCAGAAATCAGAAGAAAAATTGACCTATAGCATCTTTTAAATATACCAATAATGAAAAATGTTAAATTATTGTATTTGATTCTTGTGTTGTTTGCAGGCGCTGTAATTGCCCAAACCCAGGAATTACCAAATATTATAATCGTTTATGCTGATGATCTGGGTTACGGTGACCTCTCATGCTACAATGAAGAATCAGCATACGAAACGCCAAACCTAGATAAAATGGCAAGAGATGGAGTTCTTTTCACTGATGCTCATAGTCCGTCAACTATCTGTTCTCCTTCGCGTTATGGTTTGTATTCAGGCAATCAGATATATAGGTCAACAGGACGGGGAGGTGGAGCATTCGAAGGTCCTGGAGGACCTAGTTATCTGAAACCCGGTACCCTAACAATTGCCGAAATGCTTAAAAAGCAAGGTTACCTAACAGGAGTGTTTGGCAAATGGCATGTTGGCCTGACCTGGTTTGATGAGAATAATGAAAGGTTAAAAGGCGGGTTCGATAATTCACTTCTGATTGATTATGAGAAGAGCACCCCCTTGATTGATGGTCCGAATCAAAGAGGATTTGATAAATCCTTTGTTACCCCTAATTGTCCAACCACAGATCCACTTTATATCTACATAGAAAATGGCATGGTTCATAAACCTGCCAGTATGAGGCATAAGAGGTCTACTCTGCCAAACCCAGGCGGTAAATGGCGATGGGATAATGATGAAGGCTGGATGTCACCCGGCTATAACTTTACAGAAGCAGATCTATTGTTTTACGATAAGACATGTAAGTTTATTACTGAACACCGTCAAAAAACACCACATAAACCTTTCTTTGCTGTATTGTCAACCCAGATTGCTCATGCTCCTGTACTACCGGCAGAGCAATTTAATGGCTCAACCAAAGCCGGACCACGGGGAGATTTTGTTTGGGAACTGGATGTTCTGGTAGGTCGCTTAATGGATCTTATAAAAAATCTTGGAATAGACGACAATACACTGATTGTTTTTAATGCAGACAATGGAGCAGAAACAGTCCACGTTGATTGGATGCGACAAGACCACATGCATGATGCTTCAGGAGGCTGGAGAGGGATGAAACGTGATGGTTGGGAAGGCGGGCACCGGGTTCCATTTATTGTTCGCTGGCCCCAGACTTTTCCTGCCGGGCAGATATCCGATCAAATGATCAATACGACTGATATATTTGCGACCCTTGCATCAGTAGTAGGATACAAACTAGATGCAGATGATGCTAGGGACAGTTATGATATGCTACCAGCGATGCTTGGTATTCAGGATGAAAAAGCGTCAATAAGGCCATATTTGTTAACTCAAAGTTTCCGTGGAGAATTTCAGATCAGGCAGGAAAATTGGAAGTATTTGGACCATACTGGATCCGGAGGTAATAATTACGAGAATGAGACAATGAAAAAGTATGCCTTACCGGAAAGTGAACCTGATGCTCCGGGACAGTTATACAACCTTGAATCAGACCCAGGGGAAACAACAAACCTATATTTTACTGAGGCCAGGAAACGTAAGGAGCTTAAGAAGTTGCTGGAAAAGTCGAAAGAAAACGGCCGGAGTGCTCCGGCAGAAAGACAGCCAATCGGAATAGAGAAGATAAAGGAAATTAATGGAGAGGGTGGAATTGTTGACCGATGGTCGGAAAGAAAAGCGAATGAGTGGTACGACAAGCAAGAATGGCCTTGCGGATATAACTACATACCGGCAAATGCAATCAGCTATACTGAGATGTGGATGCCTTATAGCTTTGATCCAAATGTCATTGATGCGGAACTAGCTCTTGCAGAAGACATTGGTTTCAATTGCTTACGAGTTGTTCTTCCTTTTGTTGTTTGGGAGTATAATCCTAATTTATTCAAATCCAGACTTAATGAATTTCTGGAAATTTGTGATAAGCACGGACAAAAGGTAATGTTCACATTGTTTGATGATTGTGCTTTTGGATCAGACCCAAAACTTAAGAATCCATGGTATGGTCAACAACCGGAAGTCCTGGATGGATGGTATGCAAGCGGATGGACACCGAGCCCCGGTCATGATATGGTTCGTAATCCTGAAACCTGGCCACGACTTGAAAGCTATGTTAAAGATGTAATCACGGCATTTAAAGACGATCCAAGAGTTTGGGTTTGGGACCTTTACAACGAGCCAACAAATGGTGGTTTGAAGAACACATCTCTGCCACTGGTAAAAAAAGTTTACCAATGGGGACGTGAAGTAAACCCTTCACAACCTATTACTATTGCCCAATGGAATAGTAATGGGGAATTAAACAGGATCATTCATCAAAACAATGACATTACCACTTTCCATAGCTATAGCAATGCCAGGGTGGTTAAGGAGCTTATTAAGTCGCTGAAAATTCTAAATCGGCCGCTTATTAATACTGAATGGCTCAACAGGTCGATCGGGTCTGAAGTATTAACATGCCTTCCGGTTTTTAGTTCTGAGAATGCCGGATGTATGTTATGGGGCTTGGTTAATGGTAAAACTCAAACTCATTTGCACTGGGGCTGGAGGCCGGGCAAAGGGGACCCGGATATTTGGCAACATGATTTGTTTTATAATGATCATAGACCTTATGACAAGAATGAACTAGACTTTTTCAAAAAGTCGGTATTGGAACATAAAGCAGCCAAACTTGAACCTGTACTTATAGAACCCGTGAAAAATGGTCAAGCTCCTTCTGATGCCATTATCCTTTTTAACAGGGATTCCCTCAACAACTTTAGAAGCGTAGAAACCGGAGGGAACTCGGAATGGGTAGTATCCGGAGAAGAGTTTACGGTCAAACCAGGGACAAAAAACATCGAAACAAGGCAAAAATTCGGGGATTGTCAATTGCATATTGAATGGAAAACCTCTGAAAAAGATGTTATTGATGGTAAAACAGGGCAGCAATGCAGTAACTCAGGAATTTACCTGATGAGTAAATATGAGATCCAGGTTTTGAATTCCTATAATAATAAAACCAATCCATTGGGCCAGGCTGCAGCCTTTTACGGTAACGCGGCTCCTATGGTAAATGCCTCTCTGGAACCCGAAGAGTGGCAGGTATATGATATCATTTTTACTGCCCCAAAATTCAACAAAAATGAGGACTTATTGGAGTCCGGATACTTCACACTATTTCACAACGGGGTTTTGGTTCTGAACCATGTTGAAGTTACTGAACCGACTGCTTCGCATAATGGGGAATACAGCCTGAGAGAGCCTGAGCTACCTTTAATGCTTCAGGATCATAAAAATGAGGTGAGCTACAGGAATATTTGGATCAGGAAATTATAAAAAACTTACTCCTGTCCAAAGCAATAAAGATTCTTTGTGCCTCTCAAAAGCAGTTTGTTCTGAACCAGTACTGGTGAAGCCACAAAATTGTCTTCGAACTGCGTGTGTGTAAGGACCTTAATTCCACTGTCGGATACTTCACAAACGTAAAATGCCCCTACATCATTGCACATATACAACATATTTCCAGCTAGCGTGGGGGAACTGTAAAACAATCCTTTGACTTCCGGTAATTCGCTTTTCCAAAGCTCTTCACCCGTAAGGATATCCAAACACCATAACTTGCCGTTAAAACTAAGGATATATACTTTACCGTCGATAGCGATCGGAGTGGCAACATCGGTTCCAATTCCGCTTTTTTCCCAAAGGAAGTCTTTCTCGGTCATGTCACCTTCAATTTTAGTTTTCATACCCGCCAATAATCTGCCTCTTCCATATGGCACTAAAGCAACACCATCAGAAATGGCTGGTGAGGCGATTGTGCGCCAATATTGTTTTTGCCCGGGGTTGAACCCACTGTACGACCAAATGAGCTCACCTGTAGTTGCATCATGACCTGTTAAGTGGTCAGCTCCCCATACAACTATTGTAGTTTTGTCGCCTTCTGTGATAAGCAGCGGAGTTGTGTAGCTCTGAGCAGTTTCTTTATTGCAGGTGTAGTTTCTATCGACTTTCCAGGCAACTTTACCTGTCGATTGTTCCAGTGCCAGCAAATAGGATTGGCCTTCATTCATAATTGCTACAACAACATTCCCTTCCACCAGAACCGGGCTGGTCCCGAAATCCCACCAGAAAGTTATTTCGCCGTGGGTGTCCTGAAGGTTGGTTTTCCATAGAACATTGCCGTCAAAATCAAGTGCAGCCAGTGTTGTGGTTTTGAAGAGGACAAAAATACGCTCTCCATTAGTTATTGCAGAGGGATTACTGCCACTTCCCCTTTTATGTTTTCCCGGATTTTGTTTACCAAGCTTAACTTCCCATACCTGATTTCCCTCCCAATCAAAGCAGATTACTCCATCTTCAGCATCATCATTCTCGCCAATACCTGAGGTAATTATAATACGATCCTTCCAAACAATCGGAGTTGATCCGCCGACCCCGGGTAGCTTTATCTCCCACAATAGATTATTGCTTGAGGAAATCACTGAAGGGTAGTTTCCCTGCTCAGCCACTCCATTGGCATTAGGACCACGCCATTGCGGCCAGTCTTGCGCTTGCAATGTTATTGTCATCAGCATGAAGAGAAGGCATACTGTAAATTGGCGTTTGTGGATAGAATTTATTTTTGGGGCCATACTTTAATAATTTTGTTCACACCTTTCATTGCTACAAAAGGACCAGCTGCAAGATTCTTACTTTCTTTGGATTTTCCAAAATTATCCTTAATGAGTGCTTTTATGTTTAAAATGTGGAGAGTATTGCACTTTGGAATTCCTATTTTTATACATTGAAGGAAAGTCAATATTCTAATTATGAACTTTTTGAAAACTCATGTTCATGAAATTCAAGAAAATCAAATACTTATTTGCTTTGGTAGCACTGGCGGCAACAGGACTGGCCTGCAATATAATAAAGAGTGATCCACAGCCCAATGTTGTTATAATCCTTGCTGATGATCTGGGTTGTGGTGATATGAGCCTTTACGATGGCTGGATCGAGACACCTCATATTGACCAGATGGCCGGTGAAGGTGTCAGGTTTACAGATTTCCACTCCAACAGTTCGGTATGTAGTCCTTCCCGAGCTGCATTTATGACTGGCCGTTATCAACAAAGGGTTGGTATTGTAGATGTGATTGTAGGGTTTAGAGACAAGGATGGCTTGGAACCCTCTGAAGTGACCATTTCCGGTTTATTTAAGGATGCAGGTTACAAGACAGCTATTTTCGGGAAATGGCATTGTGGTACTGACATTCGACATAATCCCACCAATCATGGTTTCGACGAATATATTGGATTCCTTAACGGGGGAAGCGATTACCTGAACCATAAGAATTGGATGGACGGTACTGAGATCAAAGATCAAGAGGGGTATGGAACTCATATCATAACGGACAAATCCATCGATTTCATTAAACGTAACAAGGATAATCCCTTCTTTCTGTATGTTGCTCACCAGGCCGTACATAACTATTACCAGATCCCATCGGATCCACCTGGAACCCGGGGCAGGGATATTCCGCTGTCGGGTAAGGAGGCCCAGGCAAGATACAAGATCATGCTGGAGGACCTGGACAGGGAAGTAGGCAAGATACTGGATGCTTTGAAAGAATACGATCTGGAGGAGAATACCTTAGTGTTCTTCTTTTCTGACAACGGTGCAGTATACATGAATCCGAATGAAAGACCCTATCGCGGTAGTAAGTTCAGTAATTATGAAGGCGGACATCGTGTTCCCGCAGTTGCCAGATGGCCCGGTCATATACAGGCTGACTGGACATCAGATGAGCTGATCGTCGGAATGGATCTGCTACCTACCCTTATGCAAATAGCGGATATTGATATTCCCGAACATAGAAAGCTCGACGGGATAAGCATCAAAGATCACCTGCTGAATCAAGCTGATTTGCCTGATCGACGTGTTTTCTTCGGTTATGAACCCAAATTGGGTACAGCAATGCGTGATGGGCAATGGAAGATGCAGACCAAGGGTGATGTTGTCGAGTTGTACGACCTGAGTAAGGATATCAAGGAAACAACAAACATTACGGACAAGTACCCCGAACGTACAGCAAAAATGAAGAACGCTATCGAGAAATGGAAACAGGAGGTGATTCCCGAGAATGCTTCACAACAATAAACTATTATAATAATCTGAAAGCCTAATAATAACGAAATCATGAAACGAATAATTCAAGTATTAATTCTGATCCTTTCCATATTGACACTTAATTCCTGTGTCAACGAAAATGAAGACAAACAAACAAAAGACTCAGATCTTCAACTAATGGGTAAGCGCTTTTTCACCTTCAACACTGTAGTGCGTGTAAATCAGATTGAAACATCACGTGATGAAGTTAATGGGGAAGATGAATCGAGTATTCATTCCCCGGCTGAAGCAAGAGTATTTCGCGAAACAGTGGAAAGAGGATGGCCGGGTGCAAAAATTACATGGTCGTTCAGTTGGCTTGCGCTTCAGGATATGCGCTCTAACTATATTGAATTGAGGAAGTTAATTGTCTCTTATCATGAAAAATACGGTGATGAGATTACCTTCATTCCGGGAGGCTATTTTGCTAATATGTATAACACGCGAGAGCAGGTGAACCGTGACTTGCATGATGGTTTACAAATGGTTTCTGATATGGTTGGAGGAGGATACCGTCCTAAAAGTGTAATAGCTGGTTTTCTGTCTGCAGAAAACCTAAGATACCTTGCTGAAGAGGAAAATATTCATGTTTGTCAGGGCAATATCTGGAGCCAGTATGCCATCGATAACGGCGACGGTGAAGGCTCGATATCCTATCCATATTATCCCTCCCTGGAACATTTCTGTAAACCTGCCCAGGGTAAAGACGACTTTATCGATTGTGTTAACCTGGATGGTTGGACCATGGATTTCCTGAGTGCGAGATTCCCAGGCGGAAGATCAATTGATGGCCAATGGTGCGGTAGCAGACAAGGTGTTGGCCCCATTGAGACAGTTATCAGATTGGGGATCGAAGAAGGAACCAAAGAGATGCTTGCCATCACCGCCTCCCATTTCGACAAAGGATTCGAGTTGAATAATTTTGCCTGGGTTACCTGTACGTGGGAGCTAGGTCTTGTGGAAGCACGAAAAATATATGGATACAAAGGACGAAACGGAATGGAGGGTATGGAAATATGGTTTAGTGAAATGCGCAAACGCTGGCCTGATGCTGAGTGTATAACCCTTGGGGAGTTTGGGATGTTATGGCGTGAGCAATTTAAAGACAATGACGATCTCAATTATCAATTTGTACAGCGGGGTACAGGTGTATGTGGCTCAGAACCTGAATTGGAGATGAGATGGTTTATGAATAAAGATTTCAGGTTGGCTCTTTTAAGGGATTGGGAGGCAAATACCCCTGCTAAACTTATTGATTTTACCAGGTACGACATCGAAGCTCAGGAGCCCAAAGATCCTGAACCAGGTCAACATTCCCGTAATTGGAGTTTGATGAACACGCTTAACCAGAAAGGCATTCGTCCACAGGATGAACCAATATTAATTGAACAACTAAATGAAGAGGAAAAAAATCTGATTGGGCGCTGGTACCCTGAGATCATTAAATAACTACCTTAGGGTAGTTGCTGGAAAAATGGAATAATGACACAAAAACCCCTTTCTAACATACTCAGTCTGGTTATTATTATCGCATTGTGTTGCAGCTGCGTAACAAATAATAATAGAAGTGCTTCACTCCGAAAAAAGGAAAATTTTGACCCCAGCTGGAAGTTTTCGAAGGGAGATTTCCCAAAAGCAATTGATAATGATTTTGATGATAGTCAGTGGCAAGAGATTGATCTTCCTCACGATTGGAGTATTTTGGATACATTTTCAAAAGATTATCCAACCGGACGTTCAGGAGGATTTGCTTCCGGAGGAATCGGATGGTACAGGAAAATTTTTAGCCTACCTAGAGAAGATAGGTCTTCTAAAATATGCATTGAATTTGGCGGAGTATATGAGAACAGTGAAGTATGGATAAACGGACACTATTTGGGGAAACGGCCTTTTGGTTATATCAGCTTCAATTACGACTTAACTCCTTTTCTTAATAGTAAAGGTGAAAATGTACTGGCCGTACGGGTCGATAATTCACAACAACCAAATGCACGCTGGTACACAGGATCAGGAATTTACCGACATGTTTGGCTGGTTAAAACTAGCAACTTACACATAGCCCGTCATGGCGTTTACGTTACAACACCAACAATAACAACAGATTCTGCATTGATTGTTGTGAGGACAATAATTGAAAATGAGCTTGACGAAAGCAAGAATTTTATTTTAGTAAATAAGTTGTATTCCGCAGAGAACGAGTTGCTTGCCAGAGTAGAATCCTCAGGCAATTTGTCAGGAAATGATAAACAGGAGTTTGTTCAGAACCTAACTGTATTAAAACCTGCTTTATGGTCACCCGACAAGCCCAATCTGTATAAGATAAAAACTCAGATTAATAGAAAGGACACATCCATTGATGAACTTGAAACGAATATAGGTATTCGTGATTTTAGCTTTTCCCCTGACAGTGGTTTTTTCCTCAATGGAGAATCCATGAAATTCAAAGGTGTTAACAATCATAGTGATTTGGGTGCATTGGGTGCTGCTCTGAATGACCGGGTATTGGAAAGAAGACTCGAGATTCTAAAGGAAATGGGCTGTAATGCAATACGTACTGCACATAATCCGCCCAGTGAAGAATTATTGGATCTGTGTGACAGAATGGGCTTTATGGTTATGGACGAAGCGTTTGATGAGTGGCTGGAGTCTTGGCCATTTGGAGGGATTAAAGAGCCAGAGGGGAAAGCAAAATATGGATATCATTTACATTTCAATGAATGGGCTGAGAAAGATCTGACTGAGTTAATCATGAGAGATCGAAACCATCCATCAGTAATACTCTGGAGCGTAGGGAACGAGATCCCTGATGCCTGTTTTGAAATTGGGACAGAACGCCTGAAGAAATTGATGGGAGTGGTCAGGGAATTGGATCCTACAAGGCCAATCACTGCCGGAATTACCCACATGCATCTTGCAAACGAAAGTGGGTTTGCCAGTCAGTTGGATATTACCGGATATAATGGGGGTGGGGGATCTGCCTTTATGTATGAGCAGGATCATGAAACTTATCCTGAAAGGAAATTCTTAGCCACGGAGGTGCCTCATTCATTTCAAACACGGGGGGTTTACAGAACACAATCATGGTACAGGGGGCAGAATCCCCTCGGAGGAATTATGAAAGTTCCTGATCTGGCAGAGGAAGAAGTGTTTACAGATGTACCTAAGTATTATAGCTCATCATACGATAATGCAATGGTCAGAATTGGAGCAAGGGATTCATGGAGACGAACTCGTGATTTTCCATATATGTGCGGTGAGTTTCGCTGGACAGGCTTTGATTACCTGGGTGAGACCATGTTTGGATGGCCAGCCAAATTCTGGAACTTTGGGATTATTGATATGTGCGGATTCCCAAAAGACACTTACTATTTTTACCAAAGTCAGTGGACTGAAGAGCCTATGGTTCATGTTTTTCCGCATTGGAATTGGGAGGGAAAGGAAGGGGTAGGAATACCGGTAGTTGCTTATTCAAATTGCGAAAGTGTAGAGCTTTTCCTGAATGGTAAGTCTTTAGGGGAGAAGGAGATGGGTGATGAGATGGATTTGGTGTGGTTGGTGGCCTATGAGCCTGGTAGCCTGGTAGCCAAAGCAAAAAGGGGAGGAGTGCTTGTGTGCACAAAGGAAATTGAAACATCCGGTTCTCCGGCAAGAATTCAACTTCTGGCTGATAGGGAAACAATCAAAGCTGACAAAAAGAGTGTAGTACATATTGAAGTGAATATTCTTGATGGTAAAAATCGATTTGTACCTGATGCATCAAATACCATCATCTTTACTATTGAGGGCGAGGCAAGAATTCTGGCGCTTGATAATGGAGATCCGATGAGTCAGGAAAGTTTCACAGGTAATTCAAGGAAAGCATTTAACGGGAAGTGTCTGGTAATCATCCAATCAGCTAGTGAGTCTGGTGAGTTTAATCTGCTTGCGGAATCTGATGGCCTTGCCTCAGCAAAAATTGTCATAAATGAATTATCGAAATGAAATTTTACAATCCAGAAAATCAATAGAATATGATTTTATTTAGAACTATCAAAACTATCATTTGGGCATTTGCCTTTCTGCTTCTTTTGAGCGGATGTAATGAGTCTGAAAAGACTAAGCCCAATATCGTATTCATTCTTATCGATGATATGGGATGGACCGATCTCGGATATATGGGATCCGAGTACTATGAAACACCTGCTATTGATAATCTGGCCGGTCAGGGAATGGTTTTTACCAACGCCTATTCCAATGCTGCCAATTGTGCTCCGACCAGAGCGAGTTTGCTGACGGGGCAATATCCTCCACGTCATAATGTGTATACAGTGGGTACAGGTGCAAGAGGCAATTCGAAAGATCGAAGGCTAATCCCCATTCAGAATAGCAAAGAAATTTCTTTTGATAAGATAAGCATTGCTGAATCCCTGAAAAAGGCAGGTTATAACAGTGCTGCTATAGGGAAATGGAATGTAGGTAACAAACCTGAAGACCATGGATTTGATTATGGAATAGATAGAGATGAGTTAGGCATTCGAGGGCATTTCAATAAAGAAAGTGGAGATTACCTAACGGATCTCTTAACAGATGAGGCAATAGCCTTTATTCAAGAGAACAACCCGCATGAAACAGGAAAACCATTTTTTGTCTATCTGGCCCATCATGCCGTTCATACCCCTATTCAGGCAAAGGAAGGCCTGATTGAAGGATTTAACGACAAAGATCCATTCGGCTGTCATGATAATGCAACTTATGCCGCAATGATTAAAAGTATTGACGAAAGTGTCGACCGTATTAATAAGACTTTAGACGAACTGAATTTGACTAAAAACACAATGCTAGTCTTCTTTTCAGATAATGGAGGACACGGAACTTATACTTGTCAGAAGCCACTTAGAGGAGGGAAAGGGATGTTTTACGAAGGTGGTATCAGGGTTCCAATGTTTGTTTCCTGGCCGGGAAATGTAAAAGCAGGTAGTACCAGTGATGAGCCTGTTATTGGTACCGACTTTTATCCTACATTTCTTGAGCTGGCTGGGCTCGATAAACCTGAAAACTATCCATTGGATGGACAAAGTATCCTTCCTCTGATTAATGGAGAAAGAAATCAGGAAAGAGAGCCCCTTTTCTTTAATTTTCCGGGATATCTACAAGCATATCAAGGGTTAACTGATGAATCCCGGGAGCCAATTTTTCGAACAAGACCAGTAAGTGTTATCCGCAAAGGAGACTGGAAGTTGCTTCTGTTTTATGAGGAATGGATTTTGGATGGAGGAGTGTCAAACATCCATAATAACAATGCCGTAGAGCTGTATAATTTGAAGGACGATTTAGGAGAACAGAATAATCTTTCTGCAATTGAAATTGATAAGAGGGATGAGCTATTAGAAGAACTTCTTCGATGGCAAAAAAACATTAAGGCTCCAATTCCTATGGATCCGAATCCTGAGTATCAGTCCGTTGATAATTTAAATTAATCTGAAATGATCAGACCTGAAAAAATAAGTTATTTAGTCCTTAATGTCTTGATTGTTTTGCTATTGGGAGCTTGCTCAGGAAAGAACAATCAACAAGTTAATTTTCTCATTATGATTTCTGATGATCAAAGATGGGATCAACTCAGCTATGCCGATAATCCGATTATCCCGGAGTTAAAGACTCCAAACATGGATCAATTGGCGGAGGAAGGGGTATATTTCAGAAATGCTTTTGTTACCACCCCTATTTGCGCTGTGTCGCGGGCATGTATAATGACCGGAATGTATGAAAGTACACATGGAATGAATCATTTTAATACCCCTATATCTCCCAAGGTGTTAAGTAAAAGTTATCCAGCTGTTTTGCATGATAATGGTTATCGCACCGCTGTTTTAGGAAAATGGGGAATGGGAATCGCAGGAACAGAGAAGATTTTTGACGTTTTTGAGGCTTGGTACAATCAGGGATCCTATTTTCATGATACTGATAGTGGGAGGATTCATAATTCAGAATGGCTTGCCATCAAAGCCAACGAATTTTTTGAGACCTGTGTCCCTGAAGAACCCTTTTGTCTGACCATCTGCTACAAATCACCACATCACCCCTATCAACCTGATGAGCGGGATAAGAACTTGTTCGAAGAAGTTTCCATCCCAAAGAGAGAGACTGATACGCCAGAGGATTACCAGAAGATGGCTTCTCATGTGATGGACTCCTCACTAAACAAGTGGTGCTACTTTGATGAGAGAGGAGATGAAGCAATAAAAGATGATTTTGAAAAGAATTTCCTGCGATGTGTAATGAGCTTAGACAGATCAGTTGGAGAAGTTATGCAAAGTCTTAAGGATATGAATCTTGATAAAAATACTGTCACTGTATTTCTATCTGACCATGGTTGCTTGTGGGGTGAGCATGGATTGGGTGGCAAATGGTTATTGTATGAAGAGTCTATCCGGACTCCAATCATTATCCGTGGTCCTGGGATAAGGAATAAAATGCTAGGTTCAAAACTCGACATGATGTCCCTCAACATTGATATCGCCCCAACCTTACTAGAGCTGGCAGGAATCGCTGTTCCAACTGAAATGGATGGAATGAGCCTGCTTCCTCACCTCCAGGGGAAGAAAGTGCCCTGGAGGAAAGATTTCTGGATGGAGCATGTTGATGTGATCGATGTCGAAAATCCTATTCCCGATAGCCATGGGGTAAGAACTGAGGAATGGAAATATATCCGCTATATCAATGTTGAACCTGAGGTGGAAGAGCTGTATAATGTCAGTGCAGATCCTATAGAAGGAAATAATCTGGTTAATGACGAGAATTATATTGAGATAAAAAACCAATTATTGGAGAGGTATAATTACTATATTAATACCCTGGAGAAATGAAAAAATCAATTTTACTGATAAGCTCAATCCTAATTTGTTTACAATGCTTTTCTCAAGAAGCAAATGATAACTTTTCATCATTCCAAAGAGCAAAACTGCACCCCTTGACCTTTGACAAGCCAGCGGTAGATTTTTTCGATGGTGCTTTATTGGGCAATGGTGGAATGGGCGTTGTCATTACTACTCGTCCTGATGGTGTCAGAATGTATTTTGGTCACAACAATGTTTGGGATATACGAATTGCAGAGAACAACAAAGATAAAATCGGAGATTTCGAAACTGTTTTTAATAAAGTGAAAATAATATCCGATACTTTGAAACTTCTTACACAGGATCCCTGGTACAATAAATATAAAGCGATGACTCGTGAGAATTACGCCAAACCTTATCCACGTCCATTTCCTTGTGGCTCTGTTGTGTTGGGATTCGACCGGAGAAATGTTGAAATGATTGGCCACAAACTCGATATCTCTAATGGCCTTTGTGAGGTCTTTCTCTTAACCAATAAAAAGGAAAAAAGAACTCTACAATTGTTCACTGATATGTTAAGTGATAAACTGTGGATGAGGTTGGTAGATGAAAATGGAAATCTTTGTGAGAATCTTTTTGACCGTGTTAAAATAATCCCCGATCCATCAACTCCTAACGAGTTTCCAGGATACACAGCCCAGGAGAGTTTAGATAAAGGCTTAATCTCATTCAGACAGATTTTACCATACCAGGAGCCTCAGGTTTATGATGTTGAAAAAGGGCATCCCAAAGACAAAGCCCTTAGCTTAACAGCACAATTCTCCTCGTCATTAAAGAAAACAACCCGTATTAATTGGGATGGAAATATTCAGGAAATGGCTCGGATGGAAGGTAGTTTTGTTAATAAAGAAAGCTTTATTGGATGTGTTTCTTTGTCTGAGGGATTAAATTCAGAATTGCCACAGAAATCTCCGGTTAACAGTGTTCCTTCACGAAAAGCATTGTCAAGCACCTACGAATTAGGGAGTCAAATATGGAAGGAATTCTGGAATAAATCGGGTGTGTCACTTAGCGATGAATTTCTTGAGCGTACCTGGTACCATAATCTCTATTTCCTCAATTGTGCAGTTAAAGAAGGAGTTACAACACCTGGTTTATTTGCTAACTGGAGTTTTAATGATATCGGTACAGCCTGGCATGGTGATTATCACATGAACTACAACACACAGCAACCATTCTGGATGACTTTCTCTACCAATCATCTTGAAAAGAATCTCTCATATGTTCAATTGGTAGAATTTTTAATGGATGTTAGTCAGAAATGGGCAAAAGAATATTACAAGTTGCCCGGTGCTTATTTTCCGCATAGCGCATATCCTGTGGAAATGACAATGAATCCTTATCCAGTTCCCAGCTGGGGATGGGAGATTTGTGAAACTCCATGGGCAGTTCAGGGAGTATGGTGGCATTATTTGTACTCAAAAGATATTGACTTCCTTAGGGATAGGGGATATGCACCTATTAAAGCAGCAGTTGAATTCTTGGTGGCTTATATGAAACGTCCGGAAGCAAGAGGAGAGCAATGGGGTGATAATAAGTATCATGTATTTCCTACCATTCCACCAGAATTATATGGTCTCAGGCCGGGCTTTAAGTATAACTATGATTGTAACATGGATCTTACTTTGATCAAGTTTATTTTCAAGGCCTTTCAGGAAGCAACTGCAGACTTGGGTATTAGAAATGCTGAAGAAGTTCTGTTGAAGGATATTGATGATATACTGAATAACTTCCCTGAATATCCAACAGCCTTAACAGATGACAATATGGAAGTATTGGTTTCTGTACCTGATGAACATAGCAAGGTGGTTTACAATGTGCCAGCCGCTTTGGCCACAGTATTTCCTGGAGAAGATTTTGGGTTGCACAGCGATATGGAAACTCAGGAACTACTGAAAAACACCTTTTTAAATCAACAAAACGAGGGCGGTAATGATTTGGTCTTCTACAATTTACAAGCTGCACGAATTGGTCTGCTTGATCTCGAAAGATTTAAACGTCAGATAAATTATAGCCTGATGCCAAATGGAACAGCTTCAAACAGGGTTATGCAGGTACATGGTCGATACAGAGACTACACCAATTACGGATTTATGGATCCAATGGGTATATGGTTCGAGAATTTTGCATTACCGGTTGTTATCAACGAATGCCTGATGCAGAGTTACAATGGAACCATCAGGCTTTTTCCCAATTGGCCAAAAGGGAAAGATGCTGAATTCTATCAGCTAAGAGCAGCAGGAGCATTTCTTGTTAGCGCAAATATAAAAAATGGTGAGGTCTCAAGAGTTGAGATTCTTAGTGAGGCTGGCTCTTCTTTAAAGATAATTCTGCCATGGAACACGATTTATATCAACGGCCAGAAATCCGTCGCTGAGAAAGGTGGACTTTTGACAATTAATACAAAGCCTGGTCAGGTACTCGAGTTTTCTGAAACAAAATATTAGATAAGACAGCTACAGAGATTCCTGAAAACCATTATATTTATAGAATGATTCCAAAAAGAATACTAAGCACCAACGAGATGCCCTGGATACTAATTCCTGGTTTGTAACTGCGCTTCTTCCTTTTAGTATTCTTAATTTCAAGTTTTTCAACAATTTAATTTTTATAATATGAGCAATGTTATTGTATTAGGTGCCGGAATGGTTGGTAGCGCCATGGCAATTGATATGGCCAAAAACCATAATGTGACACTCACAGATTTAAATCAGGATGTTTTAGATAAGGTAAAGAGAAAGTGTGGTGACTTAACAACACTACAATTAGACGCAACAAATAAAAAGGAGCTGCAAGCCATTATAAGCAAGCACGATCTGGTTATAAATGCTGTACCAGGCTTTTTAGGATTCGAAACACTAAAATCCATTATTGAGGCAGATATAAATGTAATTGATATTGCATTTTTCCCTGAAAACTCATTAGAACTGGATGCTCTGGCTAAAGAGCATAATGTAACGGCCATTGTCGATTGTGGTGTAGCCCCGGGAATGGATAATGTTATTTTAGGTTACTATAATGAAATTATGAAACTCACTGACTTTGAGTGTTTGGTTGGTGGATTACCTAAAATTAAGAAATGGCCATTTTGCTATAAAGCACCTTTCTCACCCATCGATGTAATTGAGGAATATACTCGCCCAGCACGTTATGTGGAGAATGGTAATGTAATTGTAAGAGAGCCATTAACTGACTGTGAATACCTTGAGTTTGATAAAGTCGGAACCCTGGAGTCTTTCAATTCTGACGGCTTAAGATCCATTATTTACACCATGCCTCACATTCCTAATATGAAGGAAAAAACATTACGTTATCCTGGTCATGTTGAGTATGTTAAAGTTCTAAAAGAAAGTGGCTTCTTTGGTGAAGATAAAATAGAAGTGAATGGGAAGATGGTTTCTCCCTTAGATTTTACCTCTAAGATTTTGTTTAATGAATGGAAGTTAGGAGAAACGGAAGAAGAAATAACCGTATTTAGAGTAACATTAAAAGGAGAGAACTCAAAAGGTCAAATAGAAGAGGTGGTTTATTCAATGCACGACGAGTATAACAGGGATACCAACACATCGTCTATGGCCCGTACAACTGGTTATACAGCAACAGCAGCAGCAAATATGTTTTTGGATGGCCTGTTTGATGAAAAAGGTATTTTTCCCCCCGAACTAGTGGGAAAACATAAAGTCTGTTTCGATTATCTCTTAAAGTACCTGGAAGAAAGAAATATTTACTATGTAAAGAGTTCACGCATAATTTAGGCTTACCAGGCCTAAATACAGCTTTTTTGGGTTAAAAAGTGAGGGACATTTTGTACCTTACTTTTTAACTTTATGCAATATGAAAACCCTGTTACTTTCCTTCTGTTTGCTTATTACAATAATTCCTTCCGGATTAGGCCAGGATGATGAAACAAGCCATGTAAAAGTGTTTATCCTTGCTGGTCAGTCCAACATGGATGGATGTGGAATAAGCGAGGAATTACCGAAAAAATATAAGGTCTCGCCATCAAATGTGATAGTCTGGGATAACAATGAGAAGATATGGGTGGGCTTGACTGAAACCACATTCTCATCAAGAAGAGACATGCAATTTGGCCCGGAGATGGCTTTTGCTCATGTTTTGTCAAAAGCATATCCAAATAACACAATCGCTATAGTTAAAACCTCCGGAGGGGGAACAAAACTGTACAACCACTGGCTTCCTGATAGTACAATGTACCGGCGCTGTATGCAGAATTATTTCGGAGCCACAGATTATCTTCTTATTAAAGACCTAATGCCCTTTGATCTTTCTGGAATGCTTTGGATGCAGGGAGAATCAGATTCTGAAACTTTAGAAATGGCCAATGCTTATGAGAAGAATCTGAAGGTCATGTTTGCCGATATTCGAGAGAAAACCAAAGAGCCCAACTTGCCAATTATTATGGGAAGAATCTCCTCCAGCCTTCTTAAAGAGACACCCTGGGTATTCGATCATACGAAGATTGTGCAGGCTGCTCAAGAGGCTGTAGCTGCAAAAGATCCTCATGTTCATATTATTAACACTGATAAATTGAGTACATTGGAAGATAATACTCACTTTGATACCAAGGCTCAACTTAAGCTTGGAAAAAAAATGGCAAGACTTATTCTAACCGAAATCAGAGAAAAATGAAAAGACGAAATTTTGTAAAAACATCATTGCTTACTTCTGCAGGTGTAGTAATTGCCCCAACTATCCTAACATCATGTTCCAACTGGAAAGGCGCAAACGATAGGGTAAATGTCGCTCATATTGGAGTGGGGGGCCGTGGACGTTCAACCACCACACATTATTTTCTGCCTCAGCAGGGATCCAGATCTTTAGCAGTTTGTGATCCCTTCACAACTCGAAGAGAAAATTTTGCTAAATTCATTGAGAATCATTATGCTACAGAGTTTGATGAGAAACTCGTTTGTCAGCCATACCTGGATTTTGAAGAGATACTAGAACGAAAGGATATCGATGCTGTTCACATCTCAACAGGTGATTACTGGCATTTGCCAATAGCTATCAAAGCAGCTCAGGCAGGTAAGCACATTTATTTAGAGAAGCCGCTTGGTCTGAGTTTGGATAACATGCTTATTCTTGAAAAAGAGGCAAAGAAAAATAAAGTCCATTTCCATTATGGCACCCAGCAAAGATCTTTGACCCATTGCCAAAATGGGATTGAAATGATTCGTTCCGGGAGACTAGGGGAAATCAGTTATGTTGATGTTTGGGCTCCTGAAGGATCAGGAAGTCCGGTTAAACCAGATGATAAGATAATACCTGATGGCTTTGATTTCGATCGTTGGCTTGGCCCTGCACCATTGGCCGAATACTCCTTTGCAAGATGCAGATCAGCAACGGGAGTTTATCACACTTACGATTATGCCATCGGATTCATAGCAGGATGGGGAGCACATCCGTTGGATATAGCCGTTTGGGGTGTCAAAGAAAAAATGAATGATATTTCAAGTCATAAAGGGACAGGATCTTTGTTCCCTGAAGGGATGCTTTTCGATACAATAACTAGCTGGGATGTTAATATCAAATATAATAAAGGACTAACTGTTCATTTTATGAGTACAGATTTAGCCAGACCAGTTGTTTCAGAATATTTGCCTGACATGGCAGGTGATGGCACAGCATTTTTCGGAGAAAAGGGCTGGATAAGTATTAGCAGAGGCCAAATCGCCTCAAACATTCCAGAGATACACAATGAACTAAACGTTGGTGTAGTTGGAGAAAATGGCAAACACGGAGAAAACTTCATAAAAACTATAAAAGGTGAAATCAAAGAAATTGCCCCATTAGAAGATGCAATAATTTCAGATTGTATAAGTCATATGGGAAATATCTCCATAAGGTCAGGCAATGAAGTGAAGTGGGATGCTGTAAAGAGGGAATTTCCTGATGCCCCTGGATTAGAGAAGCAATATTTTCATAGGAACCCGAGGAAGAGCTAGTCTGATGGTTCTGCTGATTTATTGAATCAAATGGCTTTCTGAATGTTTGGTATTTAGGTGATGATGTTTAAGATGTGCTTGGAACTGTTGATTCAGAAAATATAGGATTGGTACATGCAAATTAAGGACAAGCATTGAACACTCACCGATAGAACAGCCTTATCCACATATCTTAAATAATGAATAAACTTCGTATCTGATGAATATCCGAACTTTTGATCTTGAACGTATTCAATCTCTTTATGAGAATACTGTTCCATACAATCTGACTGAGAGTGGATTCCACCCATTTACTTTAAAGGAATTGTTAAGCTCCGAACAAAGGTCTGTGCTTGATGATATGGTTCTGGGATATGGCCAGACCAATGGTTCAATTCCTTTGCGAAAAAGAATAGCCGATTTGTATACTGATCTTAATGAGGATAAGGTATTGGTGACCAATGGCTCATCAGAAGCTAACTATGTGGCCTGCCATACATTGCTTGAAGATAATGATGAAGTTGTGATGATGGTTCCAAATTACATGCAAATCTGGGGTATTGTCGAAGAATTGGGGGCTATTCCAAAGGCATTTCATTTAAAAGAGGAACAGCAATGGGCTCCTGATCTTGAGGAGTTAAAAAACCTGGTGAATAACAAAACCAGAATGATAGCTATTTGCAATCCCAATAATCCTACCGGATATATCCTGACTAAGGATGAAATGGAAAAGATTGTGGATATTGCTGATGAAGTAGGTGCTTGGATTTATTGCGATGAAATATACAGAGGTGCTGAAGTCAATAACATTGAAACTGCTAGCTTTATCGGAATGTATGATAAAGTGCTGGTAACTGGAGGATTGTCAAAAGCCTATGCTTTACCAGGATTGCGACTAGGTTGGCTTGCCGGAGACAAAGAAACAATTGCCAATGCGTGGGCATATCACGATTATACTTCCATAACAAGTGGATTACTGAGCCAGAAAATTGCTGAATTTGCTCTGGAACCAAAGATGAGAGCCAAGATTCTAAATAGAAACAGGAATTTATTGAGAGCGAATTTGGATGTCATCCAGAAATGGGTTGATAAACAGGATGGAAAATTTGAATTCGTTCCCCCACAAGGAGGAGGAATGGCTTTCATGTCGTATGACATCGATATTAATTCAAATGAATTTTCCACAATGCTAAGAGAAGAACACGGCCTGTTTATCGTTGCTGGTGATTGGTTCGGAATGGATGGATATGTGAGGATTGGGATTGGTGGCGAAACGGAAAAACTGGTGGAGGCATTGGAGCTGTTCCAGATTGCACTGAGCCAAATTCAGGATCACAATGATAGCGATACTCTGTAAAGACCTTGCATGCAAAGTCTCTACCAATGAACAAAATTGAAACAGCATGAAAAAAATATCAATAATATTATTCCTTTTTCCGTTTGGCCTTGTAATGGCACAAATGGATAATGATCCTTTGGCCCATTGGTCATTCGATGAGGAAAGCCCAGGCTACGAGGTCATTGGCAAAGGCCTCCTGGTACCCGGCGTCAAAGGTAAGGCCTATAAGTTTGATGGCTTCTCATCCTACATTGAGGACAAGTCTTTGGTTGACAGCAAAATGCCTCGCTCCTTCAGCATCGAGGCATGGGTCTCATTGGGTGCTTACCCCTGGAACTGGGCACCAATTGTCACTATAGGAAAATTCAAGGTAACAGGCTTCTATTTTGGAGTTGATTCTCGTGGGAGAGTTGGATTTCAGATGTCCGATGCAACCTCTGTTTGGCATTCATGTAAATCTGAACTTATTCCAGGAACAAAGCTTGGGATGGAGCTTGGCAAATGGTACCATGTTGCATGTACTTATTCTCCTCAGAAAGGAATGGCAGTGTATATCAATGGGGAATTGTCAGGAAACTATAATGATTTTGAATTCAAATACGGTGTTAGATATAGTAAGCTGGAGGAGGGTTTTAGAATCGGAATGAACAGAGAAGAATTAGCACCCACAGATCCTATTCGCGATTGGGCTACATGGCCTTCTCAATACTCCTTTGATGGAATTATCGACGAAGTAAAAATTCATAGTAAAGCCTTGTCAGATAATGAAATAAGTAGCTTGTATGATGGGGTTGTACCGGAATACTCCCCCCAATTTGCTTCACGTGATTTTCCTAAAATCCCATCATCGGGTCGTTTTGGAGCCAACTATACACGACTAGAATTCTATCCCGAATGGGATAATATTTGGCCAGTCGGGGATCATTTGGATGTAGCGGTCCAGTTTGATGATCTTCCTGTTAAAGTGATGTTTTGGAGAGGAACCCGATATTCGGCTTGTTGGGTATCAGAAAATAATAAATGGATGGCCGATCAGAGCCGGGAAACTGGTTATAACTGGTTTTTGAACGATGGATCTAGAGATGATATGCCAACGGGATGCATGGAGCATATGTCCGATGTACAAACCCGCAGTTCGCGTGTTGCCATAATCGAGAATAATGATGCACGTGTGGTAGTAAACTGGAGATATCTGCAAATGGATGTTAAGTTCAGGCAAAAAGATCTTCCCGATAATACACTTTTTGGAGAATGGGGTAATGAATTGTATTATATCTACCCTGATGGAGTTGCCATCAGAAAAGTTTTGCCAGGAAGAGGAGGTTGGCAGGAAACTATTCTCTTAAATGCACCAGGTACTACACCGGAGGATAATATTGAGTTAGAAGCTTGTACTCTGATAAATATGAATGGTGAAAGCAAATCTTATACCTGGGAGCACGGATATCCTAAATTTGATCTAGAGGCAGCAAATATCCAACTGATAAACTTTAAGTCAGAATACAAACCTTTCCTAATATTCAGAGAAGGTGGAAGCTATTCTGTTTTCAATGGAGAGGTTAGACCTGAATACTCTCACTTTCCATGGTGGAACCATTGGCCAGTGGCTCAGATTGCTTCGGATGGAAGAAGTGCGTTTGCTCCAGACCGGGCTGCACATTCATCGCTTAGCTGGGGAAATACACAAGGACCTGCAGCCATGTATGGAATGACAAACAAATTAAAAGATTATCTGGTTGATTTGGCAAAATCATGGAACAGACCTCCTGAATTAAATATTCACTCAAAAGGCTTTATGTCAAATGGCTACGACTATACTCAGAGAGCTTATCTTATAGAGTCTGACAGCAAAAGTACAGATCTTAGTTTCGATCTCATAGCCAATGATAATTCGCCTATTTTGAATCCTGCTTTCGTAATAGTTAATTGGCCAGGTAAAGAGGCAAATTTACAAATCAATGGCAAAAAGATACCAGAAGGAACAAATTTCAGACAGGGATTAGAATATGGCATTGATGGATCAAAAACCTTGATTTTGTGGATGAAACGAACTGCTAATAAAACAATAAATATAACCCTGAGTAACCGAGTAACCGAGTAACCGAGTAACCGAGTAACCGAGTAACCGAGCCACCAATCATGAAAAAAATACTATCCGCACTTCTCCTTCTCTCCCTGATCCTCCCATCCCACGCTCAAAAAATATACTGGGGTGATGATGTACCCGATAATTGGACAGGCGATTGGGAAAACGAATTCCTTACAACTCCGGAAAAATCTAACTATGTAAAGACCAGTAGCTCCACGGATGTATTGCAGTTTATCAACACAATGCGTTGGAATAGTGAGTTCGTCCATACGGTTAATATGTTCACTACAATCCAGGGCAGAACTGGTGTCGCTGCGATATTGTCAAATCCAAGAGTTACATCGCCTGAGGAGGCTGTGAAATCAGGGAAACCTGTTCTTTATTTGCAAGGAGATATTCATCCTCCGGAGGCTGAAGGGAAAGAGGCTCTGATGATGGTGATGAGAGATATTCTTTTCGGTGATAAGAAGCATTTACTAGACAATCAAATATTGATTGTTTGTCCGGATTTTTGTCCGGATGGCACCGATAACCTTATATTGAATCAAGGAACTCCTCATCTCATTGGAGGAGGACGATCAGGGCAAGGGTACAATCTGAATCGGGAGGGTATAAAACTGGAGTCGACAGAAGTAAACGGGCTCAATAAGAATATTTTGAATAAGTGGGATCCTGTATTATTCTTTGATGCCCATGCAATGAGTCGGGTCAAACACGGATACGCGATATGCTATGCTACCTCTCAGCTGCCAACCGCCAATCAAACCCCTCGTGATTATGTTTGGGAAACAATGTTTCCCGCCGTAAGAAATCAAATCAGGAGTAATTTTGGTTTGGAAACTTTTACCCATTGCATTGCAGATGAAGAGAATTGGCCACCGACTGAATGGTCACATCACAGGGCTTACTGGTTTTTAGAAGGAAAATTTGTGACCACAGCATATGGATTAAGGAATAGAATGGCAGTATTGGTTGAGACTCCCGGACATCCAAGTTTCGAAAGAAGAATTTATGCACAGTATGCCTATATCCATGAAATGCTGGAGTACACCAATCAGCATGGATATGAAATGATGGAAATTTGTAAGAAAACCGATGAGGAAGTTGTAAGGAATATTAGGGAGAATGCATCATCTGGAAATTTAATGAACTTTGTTGATGGTGAATATCAATCATACGGAAAGGTTGACATACTTGCATACAAAGAAAATGAGGCAGAGTATATTCCAGGTACAAGTGTATTGAGAACCAAGCCTGGAACAGCCGATGGCCCACCAGTATTTATTAAAGGTGTAGATCATTTAGCCAAGCCAGTTGGCACAAAAGAAGCCATTGTGCCAAGAGGATATTTACTGCCAGCTTATCTGAGCCCACTGATTGAAAAATTAAGAACCCACAATATCAAAGTTGAGATTCTGAAAGAGCCAATGACAGTTTTTGGTGAAGAATTTTTAATTGATTCCTTAAGACATATACAATGGATGGGCTTCACCCTTACCAGATTAGATGGGGAATTCATAAAATCAACTAGAAAAGTCTTTCCAGCTGGCAGTTTCCATATCGATATGGCCCAGCCAATGGCAAATCTGGCCTTCTACTGCCTCGAACCACAAACCCCAGACGGATTCACAGGATGGACACTGCTCGATGAATACCTTATGATGTTGGGAGCTAATAAAGAACAAATCAGCTACCCTGTATACAAATATTTCAGAAAATTAAGCGAATAAGCTCGAATGATGAGGTGCCAACTGTCATCCCGGACATTATCAGGGACCCAATAGCAAATTATAGATCATGAAAACAGCATTCATACTAATAGCAGCATCACTAATTTCACTTGCATCTTGCAACAAATCTGTGCAACCTACCTTCCCCGTATACACTCCAGTCTCCTACCAAAAAGTTACCGTAACTGATGCTTTCTGGAAAGCCAAAATTGATTCCAATCACCAAAATGGAATCCCGGGATGTTTCGAAAGCTGCGATCACTCTCTTGTAAACTTTGATATTGCTGCCGGAATTTCCGATGCTGAAAGGAAGGGTACTGAAGCAACTGATTCAGATGTATATAAAATAATACAGGGAGCGGCCTATGCCCTCGATCATCAACCTGATCCTCAATTGGAACAATATATTGATGCCCTTATTGAAAGAATAGCTGCTGCCCAGGAAGAGGATGGCTATTTGGATACTTACTGGTCGATCAAGGATCTGTCGCGACGATGGACCATGATCGAAACAAGACATGAATTGTATTGTGCCGGTCACTTTTTTGAAGCTGCAGTTGCCTATTATGAGGTTACCGGAAAAAGAAGGATCCTGGATATGGCCATTAAATTGGCTGATCATATTGATTCAGTTTTTGGAAAAGGGAAACTGGAAAATATTCCAGGACATCAGGAAATTGAGCTCGCCTTATTCAAGCTATATGAACTGACAGGTGAGGAAAGATATTACAAGCTGGCTGAATTTTTCCTGGAGGAGAGGGGCAATCCTGAAAGATTAGCCTATCGTGCTGGCTTGGGAGAGAAAGATCCTAACTATGGAATTCCTGCACGATGGCTTAAGCCTTCTTATCGTCAGGATCATATTCCTGTGAAAGATCAACGGAAAGCTACCGGTCATGCCGTAAGAGCTTCTTACATGTTTTCAGGGATGGCTGATTATTCGAGGATCAGTGGATCAGAGATTTATATGCCTGCACTAAATGCTCTATGGCACGATATCGTCGATAAGAAGATCTATATAACTGGTTCCATCGGCACTGCAGAGTTTCATGATGAAGGCTTCGGATCTGAATATTCTTTGCCTACTGAATCAGCTTATTGCGAAACCTGCTCTGCAATTGCCCTGATGTTTTGGAATCACAGGATGGCTGCCCTGACAGGAGATGCTGCTTTTTCTGATCTTTTTGAATTAACTCTTTATAATGGAGGGATATCAGGAGGATCAGCCTCAGGTGATCGCTTTTTCTATACAAATCCATTAGAGGGCAATCCTAAAAACAATAGACATCCATGGTATGAGCCAGGTTGTTGTCCTAGTAACTTTGTGAGGTTTATTTCTTCTATTGACCAATATATTTATGGACAAAATAAAGTTGGTGTATTTGTTAATCAGTTTATTGGGAGTAAGCTCGAGACTAAGGTAGGGGAGGCAGAATTTAATTTAGAACAATCGTCAGGCTATCCTTGGAAGAATACTGTTGAAATTAAAATTGGATGTGAAGGAAAGGTTAAGACAAATCTGATGATCCGTATTCCTGGCTGGGTTCGTGGGGAGTTTTATCCTGGGGATTTATATGAGTATTCTAGTTTTCAGAGCTCAGTTTTCAGTTCTCAGCGAATTGCTGTAATTCTGAATGGTAGGGAGAAGATTGTTACAATTAATGATAATGGGTATATTTCTCTTGAAAGGAAATGGGGTGATGGAGATTTTGTAAAGATTGAGTTCGACATGCCAGTTAGATTGGTTGAAGGAAATCCTAATATTAAGGACGTTGAAGGTCAACAGGTATTGACTCGTGGACCGGTTCTCTTTTGTTTGGAAGGAGTTGATAATCCTTCTATATTAGAGAACCCTGATAATTATAAATTTAGCTCTGAAAATTTTAGTGTTCAAGCTAATAATACCCTTACTTTCGGCATTAATACTATACAGGGGAATATGAAGCAAGTAGAAGGAGAAGAGTCAATTAGATTTACTGCGATTCCGTATTTTGCATGGAGAAACAGGGGGCCCACAGCAATGCGGGTATGGTTTTAAACCAATAAACGAATAAACCAATAAGCATGAAATTCATTAAGTCATCCGGAATCCCAAAAGCCAATGGGCACTACTCACCTTGCATCGAGCATAATGGCCTTTTGTATTTATCAGGACAATTACCCGTAAACCCTGTCAGTGGAACCGTTCCTGATAGTATTGAAGAGCAAACAGACCAGGCCCTGAAAAATGTGGAGACAATCGTAAATGAAGCAGGAAGCTCAAAAAAACAGATCCTCCAGATGCGGGTTTACATTTCAAATATTGAGCTTTGGGGCAAAGTCAACGAAAGATACAGTGCCTTCTTTGGAGATCATAAACCTGTCAGGAGTATAGTTCCTACCAGGGAGTTGCATTTTGGGTGTTTTATTGAGATTGAAGCAGTAGCAGTAAAAGAGTAATCTAAAAATATTGAATACTTTTCTATGAAAGTAATTCTATTCGGAGCAACAGGAATGGTAGGCCAATGTGTTTTAACGGAATGCCTTAAAAGTTCAATCATTAAAGAAATCCTGGTAGTCGGGAGGAAAAGCTGTGGTATTGAAAGTGAGAAGATCAAAGAGATCATCCACAATGATTTTATGGATTATTCAGAAATTGAATCTCAATTTCAAGGCTATGATGCCTGTTTCTATTGTTTGGGAGTGTCGTCTGTAGGAATGTCGAAAGACCAATACTATGATATTACCGTCAATTACACTGCTGCTATTGCTGAAGTGTTGGGAAATCTGACACCAGCAATTAGTTTTGGCTTTATCTCTGGTGCAGGAACAGATGAGACAGAAAAGAGTCGCACAAACTGGGCACGCGTGAAAGGCAAAGCAGAAAACCTTCTGCGGCAATATCCTTTCAAAAGCTTATCTCTGCATCGTCCGGCCTATATCAAAGCCTTAAAAGGGATTAAAGTTTCCTATGCTACAGCAAAGTATTTCGATTGGCTAATTTATCCTCTCGTGAAAACTTTATGGCCAAAATACGTCATCACATCAGAAGAAATGGGCCAGGCCATGATAAATTCAATGTTTCAAAAAGAGAAGGTTAGGATTCTTGAAAATTATGAGATGAAGAGATTGGCAGAGGAGAATGTATCAGTTTGAGGTAATGGGATATTAGTTTACTGGTTTTAAATTACGGAATCTATCCAATAATTTTTATCCAACTAGTCCAAATTGTTTTGAAGACTTTTGCATGTTAACATGCTTTGGCCAATTCCGGGTTCACTAATATAAAATCAATTATGTATTTAATCAAAAAGTTTTAAAGAGGCTAATTATTTTGAAATCAGATTAGTATCTTGATGTCGAAACTATGAAAACTCTTATCAATAGTTATTCTGGAACGAGGTGCTATACTACAAAGTCGCAAGGCTATGACTGGGCTCAAGGACTTTCTGGCAGGCCTTTTGTCGTTCTTGCTGTCATATTTCAACATTCTCCCTATGTTATTCTCAGTCGTAAGGACAGAAATATTCGTGTGCCATCTGACTTGATCGATATATATAGAAATAGAAGTCGGTTAAATAGATTTTTTAGTTTTGATAACCATTATTAACGAATTAGCCAATGATTTGTATTCATTTTTCAAGCCAGAGGCAGAGCAGAAAAGATTGCAGCTTTTCTGCAAGAATACATTGTCCGGTAAAGATGCTACTATAAAAGAAGATAAGGATAAGCTGTATGCAATTCTAACTAACCTCATTAAAAATGCTCAGAGGGGAAATCAAGGTAGAGTCAGAAGTTGGTAAAGGGGCTAAGTTTTAAATCACTATGCCTTATATCACCTAGATCTCAAAGATTGAAAAAATGGATAATAGAAAAACAAAAGAGCAGCTCACAGAGGAGATTCGTCAATTAAAAGTCAAAATTGACGAATTGAAGAAATCTGAAAGCAAGTCTAAGAAGGCGGATGAAGAATTGATTGTTGCCAAAGAAAAAGTCGAAGAAGGGGAGAAATATCTCAATAATATTATCAACAACATTGGAGACCCAATTTTCGTAAAAGACAAGCAAAGCAGGTTGCTCATTGTGAATGATGCTTTTTGTAACATATTCAGACTTCAGAGGGGTGAGATAATAGGCAAGACCTTGGCCGAAGATGTGCCTCAGAACGAACAAGATATCTCTCTTAGAATTGATAAGCAAGTGCTCATGGATGGACGGGAGAATATAAATGAGGAGACGCTTACGGTCAGAGATGCCAAAACTTTAACTGTTTCTACAAGGAAGACAAGGTTTATTGATGACAATGGTAAAAAGTTTCTCGTTGGTGTGATTCACGACATCACCAAGCGCAAGGAGACGGAAAAAGAGTTAAAGGATAGCGAAGCAAAATTATCTGGTTTCATTAAATCGGCAACTGATGGTATTGTTATGTATGATTCAGATATGAATCTGATCGAGATCAATAACGCTGCTTTGGAAATATTTCCGGCCGGGTTGAGTAGAGAGGAATTGATAGGCAAGCATATACTGGAAATAGCTCCTTCTTTAAAAGAGAGTGGACGCTATGATAAGTACCTTAATGTAATAAAAACGGGCAAATCATTGCTTCTGCATGATTTTATGCCTGATCCAAAATTTGGGAATAGGTATCTTATGCTCAAAGCATTTAAGGTAGGACAGGGACTGGGAATAATTTTTACCGATATCACCGGGCGCAAAAAAGCTGAAGAAGAACTCTCAAAACATCACGAACAATTAGAAGAATTAGTAAAAGAAAGAACAAAAGAACTGGAAGATAAAAACAAAGAACTCAATAATGCAATGAAAGTGTTCGTTGGCAGAGAGCTTACAATCAGGGATTTGCAAAATAAAATTATAGCTCTGGGAGGGAAAGGGCGATCCAGGAATCAGGATTAAAATTTTTTACACAATTATGAATAATCAAGTATGAAGACAATACTCGTAATTGACGACCAAAAAGATAACCTGACGACAATTACTGCGATAATGAAAAGCAATATGCCAGAATGTAAAGTTCTGACTGCTCTGTCGGGAAAAGAGGGGATAGAAATTGCAAGAAAAGAGCAACCCAACTCTATTCTTCTGGATATTATCATGCCTGATATGGACGGCTACGAGGTCTGTAAAAGACTCAAGGAGGATGAATCGACAAAACATGTTCCTGTGATTATGGTAACTGCAATTAAAACTGATTCTGAAAGCCGGATTAAAAGTCTCAATTTAGGTGCTGATGCATTTTTGTCAAAACCAATTGATCCTATTGAGCTATCTGTGCAATTGAATGTAATGATCCGGATAAAAGAGGCAGAGGATAAATTGAGGGAGGAAAAAAAGAATCTGGAGAATGTTGTCTTGAATAGAACAAAGGAACTTATAAAAATCAATAAAGATTTAGAGCTTGAAGTTTCTGAGCGCATGCAAGCAGAGGATGATAGAGAGCAGTCGCGATCATTACTGAAGGCGGCGCTGGAATCTACAGCTGACGGTATTCTGGTTGTTACTAAGGAAGGAACTTGGTCAAGTTATAACCAGAAGTTCGTTGAAATGTGGGGAATTCCATCCTCGATATTTGAGTCTGGTGATGACAAGGCTGCATTGGACTACGTCTTTGACAGTATTGCCAATCCGGAGTTATTCCTGGCTATAGTCAAAGAACTCTATGACAATCCTGAGAGGAACAGTTTTGATACGATAGAACTGAAAGATAGCCGAATCTTTGAGCGATACTCACATCCGCAACATCTAGGGAAAGAGGTTGTTGGTCGTGTGTGGAGTTTTCGTGACGTAAGCGAGCGCAAACGTGCAGAGCAAATCCAAAAAGTATTATACAATATTTCCAATGCCGTTATTACAACTGATAATCTCAGAAAACTAATCATCCTGATACAGCAAGAACTGAGGACTATAATCGATACCACAAACTTTTATGTGGCTCTTTACGACCAAAAAACCGACATGTTTTCTGTCCCATATCTCATTGATGAAAAAGATAAATTCGATACTTTTCCTGCAGGCAAAACACTCACGAGCTACGTGAATAAAACTCAAAAGTCTCTTTTTGGTACAAAAGACAGAATACACGAATTAGTCGAGTCAGGTGATATTGAAATGTATGGTACAGATTCAGAAATATGGATTGGAGTACCCCTTATTGTTGAAGGATACGCAACAGGTGTTTTGGCAGTTCAAAGCTATACTAATGAAAATGCGTTTAATGAGTCAGATATGAAAATGCTTGAATTTGTATCTACTCAGATTGGTTTGTCAATTCATCGTAAGAAGGCTGAAGAGGATTTAGTTACTGCATTAGCGAATGCTAAAGAGAGCGATCGCCTTAAATCGGCTTTCCTGGCAAATATGAGTCATGAGATACGCACCCCAATGAATGGCATATTGGGTTTTGCTGAACTTTTGAAAGAACCAGGGCTTTCAAGGGAGGAGCTTCAAAGTTATGTTAGTGTAATCGAATCGAGTGGTGACCGTATGCTTAACACAATTAACGACTTGATCGATATTTCCAAAATTGAAGCGGGACAAATGGAAGTTGTATTCTCAACGACTGTTGTTAACGAGATAATAAATGATCTTTATTCCTTTTTCAAACTGGAAGCTGAGCAGAAAGGATTGCAACTGGTCTGCAGAAAATCACTTTCTGGCAAAGAGGCTACCATTGAAACAGATAAGGAGAAATTGTATGCAGTTCTTACCAACCTTATTAAAAACTCAATTAAATATACTCATAAGGGAAGCATTGAATTTGGTTATCAGGTAATAGATGGTTTAATTGAATTTTTCGTTAACGACACAGGTGTTGGAATCCCCCAGGACCGTCAACATGCTATTTTCGAGCGCTTTGTTCAGGCCGACCTTAGTAGGTCCAGATCCTTTGAGGGGGCTGGATTAGGCCTGTCAATCTCAAAAGCTTATGTAGAAATGTTAGGTGGGGGAATCCGGGTAGAATCAGAAGAAAACAAAGGAACAAAGTTTTATTTTACTATCCAATATAGCACAATTATGAAGGAGAAAGCAGCAAGCAAAGATGCCCTACCAGAAATTAAATCAGAGGTAAAAATCAAGAAGCTAAAAATCCTTATTGCTGAAGATGATGAAACAGCTGATTTACACCTTTCGATAGTTCTCAAAAGTCTGGATAGAGAAATTTTTCATACAAGAACTGGAAGGGAGGCAGTTGAGTTTTGCAGAAATAATCCTGATACTGATTTAGTACTCATGGATATTAAAATGCCAGAAGTTGACGGTCATGAAGCTTCCAGACAAATCCGGAAGTTCAATAAAAAGGTGGTAATCATTGCCCAAACTGCTTATGCCCTGGAGGGTGACAGAGAACAGGCACTTAAAGCAGGATGCAATGATTATATCTCAAAACCGATAAAGAAGGATTTGTTATTGGCAATGGTTATGAAACATATTAATGCTGAATACTTCTGAAGTGGGAAAAGGCAACATTAGTTTGTGCTATGGTCATAGGAACTTAAAGATATCACCTAATAATCATTTTCTTGGTATGTTGTTCAGCGCCAGATCTCAGTTGGTAGAAATAAACTCCGGCTGAGAGGGATTTTAGGTCAGCCTTTATTGAGTATTCTCCAGCTGCTTGATTTTCATTAAATAACTCTATGGCCATGTTTCCAAGTAAGTCATATACGCTTAGTGTAACCAATCCCGGTGTTAGCAAGGAATAGCTAATTGTTGTTGATTCTGAGAAGGGATTGGGATAGTTTTGGGCTAAAGTGATTTTATTGGAGCGATACTGTATTTCTATTTCTTCTACACCTGTGCTACCTGAGCCTGAAACTTTAACCATGAAAGCATCAGGGCCACCTTTGCTGGTCAATGTATCCTCTCCAAAAATTATGCTGCCCGAGAAAGTGCCAGTGAGGTAACAATTATCATTGGCATCAATACTTAATCCTTTTCCTTCATCAAAATCAGGCCCAGGAGTTGTATGTTCTTCATCACCTGCCATTTGTGCCCATAGGGCCTCGCCATTGCTATTGTAGGAAGCAACAAATATTACTGAGTTTCCATTAACTGGTGATGCTGGTAACAATTCATGTTCTCCAAAACTTATTGGACCCATATTAAAGCGGCCTGTGATATAGATATTCCCATCAGTGTCAATGTCCATATCATTACAACCCTGTGCTACCAGATAACTATCAACTGTTGCAAATTCTACCCATTGGGGCTCTCCTTCAGTATTATATTTTGTAACAAATGTAGAAGCAAGATTATACTGATCATCCCAATCATCCCATTTCATTCCGCTAAATGTACTGTGAGTATATGAGGTGCCCGTTAAAAAAAGACCTCCATTTTGATCTGTGCACATTGCTGTTATGGTAACGGAAGGAGGAAGTGGTCCAGATATATGTTCAACCCAAATGACATTACCATCCGGATCAAGTTTAGCAATAAAACCCCCATAGCAAATTACCATTTAAATCATGCTTTACTAAGAACAGGTCTTGGGAATATATATTGCCATCCCCATTACCTTTCCAATCACCTGAATTGTTCCCTGTTTTGGCTCCTGGTACTCCAGAATCATGGAATAATATATCTTCGTAGAAATCTCCCAGAATTAATGAGCTACCATAATCGTCAATTACCAATTCATTAGCGTTATGACGAGCTTGGCCAGGTGATAATTTGTCAGAAACAGTATTTGAAAGCAGGTTTCCATCCTTGTCATAGGAAGCAACAACAACAAAAGCTTCGCCTTCACTTCGTGGTACGGTTACATCTCCTAATTTGATGGCTCCACCACTTATACTCATTACTGAAACTCCTCTGTCCTGTACAGTTCGTGGAGTTACCGATGTAGCAAGAGTTTCTGTATAACCAGTACTTCCAATTACTTCTCCCCAAACGGCAATCATATTATCATTCTCATCCATTTCTAATTTGGTCAGAAATAATGCTGAATTGAAAGGAGCCTCAAGGTCTAAGCCATCAAATTCTATTTCTTCAGTAAAATCTCCAATTACATATCCAGTGGTGATATTAGGATCTTCCATAAACTCGTATGGGGGATCAATAACAAGATCAACTCCTTTATCAGCCCCGTTACCACCAATGGATTTTGCATTTGAAAAAACTTCATCAGGATCGGGGATGAAGTTTGCGAAAGGTATAGTTACTTGAATACTTGCATTACCACCGTGAAAATAACAAGGGTATAATAATATATCAATTTTGACATTCGGCATATTTCCTGCGATTTCTTTAGAGGGAGCTATAAAGGAAGTTGAAAATGAGCCAGGAGTTTCAGAACAATCGTATACCCACGTAGTCATAATTGTGTGCAAATAGAACGAAATCTGCTCATTAAATAATTGATATGGCGGTGCAAGATCTTCAACTATTCCTGATAGAATAATGGTGTCATTGTACTCTATTTCATCCGGGTAACTGTCCATATGGATTTGCCAAGCGTGGCTGATATTAAATTTTGCAGCTTCAATTGAATTATCATAGACATATCGGTGTAAATTCTGATCCTTCCACCATTCATCTGCATCAGATTCATTGGCGAAAACGGCGGCTCTAATCCAGGAGCCCGTAAGAGCCTGGTCATCAATGTTTTCCCATTCCCAAGCGATAGTGTTGGATATAAAATCATACTCTCTATGGCAGCTGATATCATTGTTATTAGAAATGCTTTGAGCAGCACCAGTCATGACGCATTCCAAACGCCTACCCAGTTCTTGCCATTCTTCATCAAAGGTTTGTGTCTTGGTTTGGGAAGTCGAGCTTAAGGATATACAACAAGATAGCAGGAAGAAAAATAGTACTCTCAAATGATCATGAGAACGATTGGCAAGAGTGAACGATCTTCTCATAATTCCAAGGTTTGTGATTATTAATTTGATTTTTAGACTTTTAAAGGTATGGAATGCCGTGGTTAATTCAAAATTGGAGTAATCCAATCCAACATTAAATCTAAGGCTGAAGGAGCTATAATTTCCGCAATATTCTCATATTCTATGGGCAAGCCAGATTTTGAAGTTTGAAGAAGGTGATTCAAACCGGGTAAGCTTTTAACCATAAAGTTTTTGTTACCGACGTTTTCAAGTACTTTTTTTACTAATGGGAGATTATGTTCCGGAGGACACTGAACATCCTTGCTGCCTGTAAGAGCCAAAACAGGGCAGCTTACGTTTTTTAGATAATCCAGTGGTTCAATGCTTATGAAATTTAAATACCAGGGCTTCAACATATAGCTTATCATTCCATCAGACATGTTTGGGTACAATTCCTTAATTGTCTTAAATTTATTATCCGAAATATCATCTGTTCTGAGTATCGCATGATATTCATTTATTTGCTTAAGTTCTTTGCTTATCTCATCCTCGGGAACTCCATTTAGCTTCGAGATCATCTCTGTTTGCTGTAATCTGATCTCTCCTCCATTACTTCCCATTACTCCAAGTAAAACGATAAAGGAGAGCTTATCCATCTCAGAGGCTACGATGGTCGCAATCAGAGTACCCTCGCTATGCCCAATAATTCCAATTTTGGTATTATCAATTTCTTTTCTGCATTTTAGATAATTAATCCCCGCTTTAACATCATGAGCAAAATCGATGGTGGTGGCTTCATCATAATTTCCTGTGGAATTTCCTACCCCACGCTTGTCATATCTGAGAACTGCAAAGCCATTCCTTGTGAAGTAATCAGCTAAAAGCATGAAATGTCCCATTTTTGTCTCATTCCTATCAGTATGACCTGATCCATGGACTAGAATTATAGCTGGAAAATTTTCGCCTGAATATGGAATGGTAAGAGTGCCTGCAAGGTCTGCCTGAGCTTCTTTATTGTGAAATACTACCTCTTTCTCGATATATGGGAAAGGCCTTTGTGGGGTTTGAGTCCGAACCACTTCCCCTGGTAGTTCATCAACTGAGTGCAAAATAAGCTCGAATTTTGCCTCTCCTTGCTCATAATACCCTTGTATTAGTTGATTGTCTGCATCAAGTATTCCTGAATAGCTTATTCCAGCAGCGGTAAATAGAATTTGAATAGAATCTTGTGAAAAGCTAACAGAGTCCATTGGAATGTCAAATGCTTTCTGTTCAATGATATTCATAGTAGCTGTGAGGATACCGTTTTCTGTCCTTGATACAATGTATCCAATTTGAAGTTCAACTGCCTCTGAAACCTTCATTGTACCTAACCAGATTCCGGTTATTTCTTTGGGGGTATTTGCCTGTGCATCCTGTATGGATGCAAATAAACTGAGAATGCTGATTAAAATCCAAACATTGACTTTTTTCATGACTTTGATTTTTAAGTTTATTAAATCTGGAACCAAAGTATAATGCTTAGATATTCAATAAAAATCAAATCCATCAATGAGTGGATTTATTATCTGTATGACAGAATATATTATTTGAATGGAATATGTGAGATTGCTATTTTTTACTCTCAAACCTTTTTAGAAACTCCTCGCGGTAGGTTACACCGATGGGTATGGCTTGCTCGTTGATAATCACCCTGTGCTTTTCAATGATGTCAATGTGACCAAGTGAAACTATAAATGATTTATGAATCCGAATAAATTCATCACTTGGTAAAAGATCCAAAACCTCTTTCATATTAAACAGGGATAATAATTTCTTATGTGTGGTATAGAAGGTCATGTAGTTACCGGCAGCCTCAATGTATTGAATATTATCCACTTGTATTTGATTGATTTGTGTGCCGCTTTTAATGAAAACCGTTTGTGAAGATTTCTTTTTCTCTACATCTTTGGGCTGGAACGAGACTTTATTTACTGCTTTGAGAAAGCGATCATATTTTACTGGTTTAAGGAGATAATCAACTGCATTGAATTCATAACTTTCGGCTCCGAATTCGGGATAGGCAGTGATGAAAATCACTTCTGGTGGTGATGTTAGTGATTTGACCAGTTGTAAACCAGTCAATTCAGGCATATTGATGTCTAAAAAGGCCAGATCAATGTTGTTTGATTGTAAAAAACTAAGAGCCTTGAAGGGATTAGTGAAGCTTTCAATCAGCTCCAAAAAAGGGGTTTTAAGTATGTAGCTTTTTATCAGGTCCAGAGCATAAGGTTCATCATCAATTACAATACATCTCATGCTGGTTTATTTAAAGTGATTTTAAGATCCACAATGAATCTTTCGCTCTCATCTGTGATGCTTAGATGATGTTGATTAGGATAAAGAATTGCCAATCTTTTCCTGACATTTTCCAATCCTATCCCGGAGTGTTCGTTCCTAGCATGATTGTCAATCTTGAAGTTCGAGTTCTCAGCTCTAAAATGTAAAACTTGGTTTTCAATATTCAGTTGAATATGAATAAATGACTCCTTTTCTAGCTTAATGCCATGTTTAAAACCATTTTCTACAAATGGAACCAGGATAAGTGGAGCAATTGTATTTGTGGCTAAATCTCCTTTGGCTTCAAAACTGATATCCACCGGTGTATCATCAGATAATCTCTGTTTCTGCAGACTTATATAATCTTGTAAATAATTTATCTCTTTTTCAACCTCAACTTTTTCCGAGTTACTATCATAAAGCATATACCTCATTAAACCCGACAGCCTTTCAATAATATTGGCTGTAGTTTCATCTCCTTTACTTGTTGCACTTGAGTATGCCATGTTTAATACATTAAACAGGAAATGAGGATTGATTTGTGCCTTCAGAAATTTAAGCTCTGCCGATAATTTTTCTTCTTTAAGTTTTTGTTTAAGTCTTTCATTTTTGAGCCAATTTCTGGTAAATCCATAGGTCACAGCTAATAATATAATAATAAAATTAGAGACCGTATTAACCACCATTTGAGATCCAAATGGTTCATCTGCAGTAGAATACTTAGCTGAAAAAAATAAGAAATCAATTAGGGATTCTACAGTGGTAATAATCAGCAATATAACCACCACTTGAAAGACCAGGACAGGTGCATTTTTTTTGATCGAAAATCTGGGAATCAGATAAACTGAAACAGCATAGAATGCCATAATATTCAAACAAGTCCCAACAAGAAATGGTAACAGCAAAGTACCATCAGTTTTATGAAAAACACCAAGAGTATTGGTTCCATATAGTAATAATAAAAATCCTGCGACCCATAATATGGCATGGATAATGGGTTCAATAATTTTCTTCATACTAATCTTTGTCTGAATATTTTGAAATATCATTTATAAAATTAGAATAATTGTGCATCTGATTAGTATTTGCTGTGCATAATTTGAGAAGTAACTTGTAAAGAACATGATTCTTCGCCGTCTAATTAACCATCTATGAAATTTGACGCAATAATAATAAGCTCAGGCCAGGCCGGGACTCCTTTGTTTACAAAATGGCCTCAAAAGGGTAAAAATAGAAACCAATGGCTTTATGAGTATCATAATTGATGCTGAAACAGATAAAATCCTTGGAGCAGCTGTCCTGGGCATCGGAGGTGACGAGATTATAAGTAGTATACTAAACATTATGTATGCCGATCAACCATACACAGTGATAGGTGATTCTGTGCAGCCTCATCCAACAGTATCAGAATTAATTCCTGCTATTTTGGAAGGACTAACTAGTTGGTCTTTTTAAGAAAGTCCTGAAAAACACAAAGAAGGGTTTCGCAGAAATGAATGAGGCGATTAAAGACAGAGCAGAAAAGCTGAGTAAAAACTAGCTTTGAAGAGGGTGCTCAATTAACTGTGTCAAATTTACGAGTTGTATTCTTGACACAGTTATTTGAGAACCCTTGTCTTTGTCATTGAAGAAAGTATTGGAGAACCATTAATAAAAGGGTTTAGTGCCTACTTTGAGAACTAATCCCTGTATAATTTAGTTTTACCACTTAAGACATCAGCCCAACGAATAGGACCGGTTTTTACTAATTTGTGACGCTCACTTGGTATCATGCCCTTTAACTTTTTCTTTATTACCTCAGATTCTTCTCTGCCGGCGATATTATTCCACTCTTCCGGATCAGTGGATTGATTATACAATTCTTCCTCATTACCATTATAGTTGATGTAGTGCCATTCATTCTGCCGGACAGAATAATGATTGGCTCCCAAGCTGGTGATGACGGGATAAGCCCAGTTGCTTGCAGGATTCTTGAGGACAGGTATCAGGCTGTTCCCGTTAGTGCCTTCCTTCGATGGTAATCCACAAAGTTCTGTAAGTGTTGGGAAGATATCAACCAGGGAGACATTGCTATAACAATTCTCTGATGAACTGCCGGATGGTAAACCAGGAGCTCCCTTTGGAGATTTGATGAAAAGCACTGAATTAATCACATTTTCCCACAGGGCAAATTTGCTCCAGTCAGTCTTTTCACCCAGTTGCCAGCCGTGGTCTGAGAAAATTACAATAATGGTATTATCAGCGTAGTCACTATTCTCCAGGGTTGACAATAGTTTTCCCACCAACTCATCTGCATAATTGATTGATGCCAGATAGCCCTGAACGGCTTCTTTCCATAGATCATTCTCCAATATTTTATTATGCCAAAATGTTCGTGCCGTTCTTTGTCCAGTTTTTGGTAGATCTTCAAGATCATTTTCTAAGACCTTCGGAAGCTGAATATCCTCAATCGGGAATTTGTCAAAGAATTCCTGCGGTACATACCAGGGAAGGTGAGGGCGATAAATACCACAAGCCAGAAAGAATGGCTTATCATGTTCCTTTGCGAGTTGCTCCGAAACCCATTTCACAGACGAATAATCCCCAGTTTCTTCAGCGCTAAACGGAAGAGGCTCAAAATCAAAAGCTACGTACATACCCCGGTAATGCGGCATAGTAAATTTGTTACCTTTTGGATCGTCCTCTCTTATCTCATTATCCTGTTTTGTGAAATGCATCTCCTGTTTGATGGAATCATAATCCGGCAGGAAATAGTATGGAAAATGCTGGATTTTGGATGGGAAATATTCATCCCAGGATCTGGGATCAGGCATATTGTTATGAAATAGTTTACCAGCTCCGCCAGTCCAATAACCATGCTGCCTAAAATATTCAGGAAGAGTAAGCTCATCCGGCAACACATGTCTCCAGATCTGCGGATTATTATACAATCCTGTTGTCCATGGGTTCTTCCCAGTCATCAAGGCTGTACGAGAAGGATTACAAGAAGGAGAAGCACAATAAGCATGAGTAAAAACCATAGCCTCTTCAGCAAATTTAGAAAGGGATGGGGTCATAGCCTGTGGATGTCCGCCAAGAGGCTCAATCCAATTATTCAAATCATCAACTGAAATAAGCAATACATTAGGTGACTGATCGGTAGATGTTTTGCAGCTTAACAAAAGTATATTCAGTAAAATCAGCACAAAACAGCAGAATACAACATTTTTCATAAGCATAGTTTTTAGGATATCTAAAGATAGTGATTAGGAATATCTATTCGGGATTATGTGATACCTTTAGTGAATTCAATGATAATGGAACAGCAAACTCAAATACTTATAGTAATGATTGCCTACATGGCTTTCATAGTCTTTCTTGGTTTTTATCAGGGAAGGAAAGTAAAAACAGGTAGTGATTTTTCTATTGCCGACCGCAAACTGCCAGGATGGGTTGCAGCATTGTCTGAGAGGGCAACAGGTGAGTCATCCTGGGCATTGCTTGGCTTGCCAGGTGCGGCATATGCAACTGGATTGCTCGAAATTTGGACGGCAATTGGCTGTGTTTTTGGTATTTTATTTGCTTGGATAGTACTTGCCTGGCGATTAAGGGAGGAAGCCGATAAATACAAGGCTGAAACTTTTACAGACTACATTGCCAAGCGACACGGAGAAATGGGTAAATGGCTCAGGATAGTAGGAAGTTTTACAATTGTATTTTTCTTTTTCTTTTATGTTGGAGCTCAGTTTATTGGTGGCGGCAAAACTCTTGAGAATCTTTTTGGCATCAAGAAAATATACGGAATGCTTATCGTAGTCGGACTTGTAGTACCCTATACAATTTACGGAGGATTCAGAAGTGTTACATATACAGATGTGGTGCAGGCAATTGTAATGATTGTTGCGCTAATTGCTGCTCCTATTGCCGGAATTATTTATCTCGCAAATTTACCTGAAGGTGCAGTTTTTGGATCTGGAATTTCAGATGCTTTACATAATGCCGGCGATGCCTATTCAACCTTAACCGGAGGTGCAGTATTGAAAGAAGGAACACCATTGTCTTCTGCTTTGAACAATATTTTTCCAAATATGCAGGGCATAGTAAGCGGACTGGGAACAGGAATAATTATTGCCGGAGCATTTTCATGGTTTTTCGGTTACATGGGCGGACAACCCCAGTTAACTATGCGTTTTATGGCGATTAAGGATGCACGTCAGGCTAAAATTGCACGTAACATTGGAGTATTGTGGACAATCATTGCTTATATCGGAGCTCTTATGATTGGCTGGATCGGAATCGCACTTTTTGGCCCTGATGGTTTGAAAGATCAGGAAACAGTAATGCCTGAAGTACTTACCACAATTTTTCATCCGATAATAGCCGGAATACTAATTACTGGTGTACTTGCCGCAATAATTTCCACGGCTAACTCTCTGTTGATTCTTTCTGCAACAGAATTATCTGAAAATATTGTTAAACCCTTGAGAGGGAGAAAAACTGATTCAAAAACTTCCTTATTGTATTCCAGAATAATTACAGGCATTCTCTCAGTAATAGCCCTGGTCTTAGCTTATTTTTCTTCAGGCAACCTGATTTATACCATCGTTGGATATGTTTGGGCAGGAATCGGCTCTACATTTTCGGTAGTAATACTTTTTACCTTATTCTGGAAACGTTTTCATGGCACTGCTGCACTATTAACCATAATTTCAGGACTGCTGTTTACAATAATCTGGATAAGCACCGAAATGGATAAGATAGTCACATCCAGATTGTTAACCTTCATTGTAGCATTAGTTGTAGCTGTTCTGTCAACCTACCTGTTCAAAAAACGAGAAGTTTCAAGATAATTATGATTTCTTGCTCCCCTCCTTGCCAAAGGAGGGGTCGGGGGTGGATCATTCCAGGGGTCGGAATCCGTCTACGTGCTAACTCCCGGCCTTGAATTCAATATTCACTTCCCTGGTAATCTTTAAAGGCAAATAAACAATCAAATCAGTACCATCCAATTCATGCTTCAAACCAACCCGGGCATCCTGCATCTCCTTACCATCAACAAATACCCGAGGCACCTCCCCATTCCAATTCTTAACATAAAAAGCAGGATTAATAACAGGATTATCCTTTTCCCCCTTAACACTTATCCCTAAGCCATAAGCCCTAAGACCTAAGCCCTTCTCAATTATGTAGCAGCGCTCACTCAAGTCATACCCATGACTTACATAGCCCTTACTAACTTCTATTTCCGCTGCATAGGCCCATGACCGTCCAAATTCAACTATTTCTTCAAGCTCCATGTCATTCATCCCATAAAGTCCATTCCAATACATCCGATCTCCTTTGGTATGTAAAACAGGATCGGAAATTGGAAAAGAAGTGGCGTGTGAAGGCCTGTCACTGGTACGGGTAGTTCGTCCATCGCAACGTGCTTGCCCAACAGGAAAGTGGTTACATCCGGCAGGAACATCATATCCTGAAAGTCGGCCATCACGAAGGTTCATCTTATTACCTGGTTCAAAACAGATAAATGGCTTGTTTTCAGATTTAAACTGATATTGCTGAATAGTGAAATCTTTTGTGTCGCCCCAGTCGAGAGCTTTGGGTTTCTCAACAAAGGTTTGCTTACCAGTATTTCCATCATAGTCCGCTACCAGGGCATTATCGATTTCAAGCAGGTCAGACACTTTTTGACCAGGACTCAGCAAGGCGAGAGTCTCCTGAAACTGACGGGGATATCCCAGGCTACCTGTCTTCCAGGATACCTTGCGAATAGCAGTCCCATCAGGATATACGTAATAATATTCATCAATCCAGCATTCCCATCCTGTTTTAGGATCAGGACGCCAGGTGCTAAGATATGCACTTGTTGGAGCATACCTCCAATGAACAACAACACGTGCATCAGTATTCTCAATTATGCGTACATGAGAGTATCGACAGTGCCTGTCCTGCATATGTTCGAAACATCCTTCATTATCATCGTCCCCTGTTCCCCAAGCTTCAACACTTTGATCGCTCATCCAGTTATTGTTCTCTGATACCCAGGATGCTCCGTATCGAATGCCCCTCCAGAATATTAGTTTAATAGGTGATTTATCAAAGCAAACCACAATATCAGGATCCTGATCAACCGGCCATAAATCATCCCATCCGGGATAATACTTAAGCTTAGTGTAAAATGCTCCAAATCGCCCGGGATGATTCTCAATTGTTGGAAGTTTTCGTGGCGCA
>JABHCC010000039.1 GCA_018669475.1 Bacteroidota bacterium
CCAAAGCTCATCCCCCAGCTCCCAATACCGCTCAACAGCCGCATTGGCCACGTCAAGTGAGTATTGAGTAAGCTTCTCGATAGCTTTCTTAGGATCCTTCTTATAAAGCTTAAGTAGCTCAGCCTCAAACTCAGGCTGGGCCTCAAAAGCCTTGTCTTCAATCTCTTTCCAAACTACTTCCACGTCCTTACTCATAGGCTGATATCTGAATCCACATAGCTGACTGACCCTGCGAAACGCCCACCAGGCACAGTCTTTGCGGAATTTCTCTCTACCGTCAACCATATAAGATTCAGGCATGGTAGTAATACCGCAATAAATAGGTACATGAGGAGTGGTAGCGGGGTTATCATAACCCAGCCAAACAATTCCACCTATCGGATCAGGCAGCCATGAGCGTGACTGAGTAACAGTTAAATAAGTTGCTCTTGCACAACAGATCGTTCTTTCATATGGCACCTTGAGCATGTTGCGGGTATCCGAATTCATGAATGGAGTAGCTGTCGGACTTTTTATCGTTTCCCCACCACGATTTATTGTGGTGATATTGCGGGTCATATCATATGGCGTATCCTGATAATAATCTCTGAAAATTGACAAAACATCCTTAACTGTAACCTTTTTGTCTGGCTTAACAGATAGTGGAAAGTTCTCCCCGTTGGGATCCAGATTTAATGATGGTGCCACTGTACTGAGTGCCCTCCATTCACGTCGGCGACTACCCAGACTGCGCCGGCTGGCATATGCATAACAAAACTCAAAAGGTTCACCACTGTCAGGACTCCAAAATCCCAATTCCTCAGCCAGACTGAAAACATTGTCAGATGCCATATAGTTCTCTTTATCTTTCAGATCCAGAGTCCTGATCCGGCTTGAGTTGGCAGAAACACCAATCTCATCATCAGGAATGCGCACGGCAGCCCAAACAGCTCCGAGCTTACCCTTTCCAGGTCCCAAAATCTCAAAATGCCAGGTCTCGTTAGGATCAGCAAATGTAAAACACTCCCCTACATCGTTATAGCCAAACTCTTTTGTTAGCTCATCCAGCACAAGAATAGCCTCTCTTGCTGTTTTAGCCCTTTCAAGAGCCAAACGATATAACTCAGGACAGTCAATCAATCCCTCACTCGACACCATCTCTCTTTTCCCACCAAAAGTTGTTTCCCCAATTGCCAGCTGATATTCATTCATACATGGATAAGCTGTATTAATAAATGCATTGGTCTCCCTTACCTGAGGAATAAATCCTACTTCAATCCGATCCGGATCATTAGGACCTTTAGTACGTTTTGGCTCCAGATAAATCGCCGTCTCAGCCCCTCTCTTATGCTTCTGTCGTGGAACCAAATTAATCCATGTACGATCTGTTCCTGAATCGCAGGAATGCGAGGTCATGGTAGACCCATCCACCGATGCAGCCTTACCCACAATAACACTGGTACAACTCTCAGATTCAATCTGCTGGGCAAAAACAAAAAAAGGTAATGCCAGAAAAAAAACAACAAACAGTTTGTTCATAATAAATAGATTAATAAAAGTCTTCAGTCTTCAGTTATCAGTCTTCAGCAAAGAAAAAAGATCCCTGCCTTCGCAGGGACAAGGATATCAGTTAAAAACCTCTTGCGAACATGCCCCAGAACTTATCACCTAATTCCCACCATCTGCTCATTGCAGCATAGGCAAAATCATTGGTATACTGGGTCAGAAATTCACGATATTGCATTGGTACAGGATTACCATCACTGTCTAACTCAGGACTTGATTTCATGTCTTTCTTATAAAGCTCCAAAGCTTTCTGCTCAATTCCGGGCAGCTCATCAAAAGCCTTATCTTCAAACTCCTGAACACCAGCTTCGATAAATTCACGAGTGCGACCCCATCTTACTTCAGATAGTCGGTTTGCACGACGAAATTGCCAGGCTGCAGCATCGGTTCTAAAACTTTTTTGTCCACAGATAGCGAAACTCTTGGGCAAACTCAATGTTCCTGAAAAGATAGGAATTCGTGGGCTACATCCCGGATTATCAAATGAAAACCATGCAATTCCACCAATCTCATCTGGTAACCAGTCACGACACTGAATAATCTGTGAATATGAACAGGCGGTGATCGCAATGGTTCTACTCGACTTAATGGTTTCTGGCTTAAGCTCGTTAATCAGATTTCGGGTATCGCGATTCATCCAGGGACTGGCAGCCATGCTCTTCACATATTTCTTCTCCGTAGTCTCTTCAGGCTGCTGCTGTCCACGACGATACATGGGGCGGTCTTCAACCATCAGATTTTTTGTTGCATCCAGATCAGTTCCCTCATATGTTTGTCTGTAATATGCCATACCATCTCTTACATCGACCTTTTTATCAGGCTTAACTGAAAACGGAAGCTCATCCATATCAGGACTTAATCCTAATGAAGGAGCCATTGTATTCAATACAAAAAACTCACGTGTAGAAAAAGGTTTTCTCCCACTGTAAGCTTTCCACATTTTGAATTCCTCACCAGATTTTGGATCCCAATATCCCAACTCTTCAGCAAGGGAATACACATTTTCTGAGGCCATATAATAATCAGGATTATCCAGATCCAATGTGCTTATTCTTGGAATATTAGCTGACACACCAACATGATCATCAGGTATTCTGACAGCTGCCCAAACGGCACCAATTTCAAATACACTGGCACCAAAAATCTCAAAATGCCATACTTCATTTTTGTCGGCAACAGTCAAACATTCTCCTGAATCACCATAACCATACTTTGTGGCCAAAGCCCCCATCAGCTTAATTGCTTCCCTGGCTGTGGTGCAACGCTCAAGTGCAACTGCCTGCAGTTCCTCGATCAGAAAAAGTCCATCATCATTTCTCAAATCCCTTTTTCCGCCAATAGTTGTTTCACCCATAGCCAGCTGCTTCTCGTTCATGGCAGGGTATGCCACATTATAATATGCATAGGTCTCCTTAACCTGGGGAATTTCCCCTTTTACATTTACACGGCGCATATCCCATGGAGTCTCTGTATGGAGCTTTCCCCATTCAATTTTACGCATTGCACCCTTATCATAATATTTATGCGGCTCAATGGTGAGCCAGGTACGGTAATTCCCATCACAACTGTGAGAAGTAATTACTGATCCGTCAGTGGAAGCTTTCTTACCAACCATAATACTGGTACACGAAGCATCCTCTTCACTAACAGGAACAAACTGAGCCTGAGTCTGCAAGCCTGAAATTAGAAAGGCAAACAA
>JABHCC010000040.1 GCA_018669475.1 Bacteroidota bacterium
CTTGATCTTCAACTGTGGGCGATACTGGATTCGAACCAGTGACCCCCTGCTTGTAAGGCAGGTGCTCTGAACCAACTGAGCTAATCGCCCGAAAGCGGATGCAAATATAGAGGGTTTTATTTATGAAACAAAACCAGATTGAGGTTTTTTTGTGAAAAAACATTTGTGCCCCGGTCGGAGAAACATAATGACGAGAGCAACTGTACTAATATCAAGTGTTTCACTGTATTGCTTAGCACCAAAGACTTACCTTTTTTCAATTATAGGAGCCCATTCCCCGCTGCTTGCGGCGGGGTAAGCAATCTGTGACCAGAAATGATTATTTATGGTGGTGCAACACCTTTCTATTTGTTATATCCTGGGGTCTATCCTGTCAAGGATATTGTTTTCAGCCCTGAAGTTTTTCTTTTAAGGTGTTGCAATTCTTAAGATCCGGGAAATGAAAAACAAAACTTACTGCCACTACCTTCCTGGCTCTCCACCCATATCTTACCATGATGCTTTTCAACAAATTCTTTACAGAGTATTAACCCAATTCCCGTGCCTTTTTCATTTTGTGTTCCAGGAGTGCTATTCAGGGTAATATTATTAAACAAATTAGCCTGATCTTCTTTGCAAATACCAATTCCAAAATCTTCAATACAAAAGAGTACTCCTGATTCTGAGTTTTTTGCTGAGATTATGATCTTACCTCCATTGTGACTGAATTTTATTGCATTTGAAAGTAGATTTCTTAATATCAGCCGTATCATGTTATTATCAGCATACACTGAGGTGCTTTGATCAACTTTGGTCTCATATTGTACATTCTTTAGCTCTGCCTGAGATGCTACCATTGCCAGACTATTGTCAATGATTCCTTTTGCTTTCTGCTCTATGGGATCAAAAGAAATTGAGCTTGTTTGAGCCTGTGCCCAGCTGAGTAAATTGTTTCAGTATTATATGATTCGAGATTGTCATATAAAAGCTCAGTGAACTCCATTACAACACCTATTGGGGTTCTTAAATCATGGTTTAAGCTTCTTGCCAATATCCATGTATAAATCAACTCTGATGCTGTCTTCAATATTTGTGATTGTATTTGAAATTTGTATAAGAGAATCAACTTCAGGAATGCTATAATTCTCCGTTTGTGCATGGATACATAAATTGCCAGTAAAAAATAGAACAAGCAAAATAGAAATCAAGCTACGAGAACAAATCATGAACTTTTAGTTTAACAAGTAAGGTTAAATTAAAACTATTGGCTCGCGAGAATCAATTGCTGGCATTCGTCAAAAAGTTTGTAGAACAGGTTGATTTTAACATTTTCATTTGCAAAACAACAATCAGGTAAATGGATATATGACTGTGATTAACATTGCGATTATAATATGGCCCAATACCCTAATAATTATAGTTCTCAATAACACCATATTGTCTAAGCCCACTGTAATAGACGTTGTTGACAAGCTCCTTCATGAAGTAATCAAGATACCCTCGTTGTGCCTGTCCTATTTTTGTGGTTCTTGTGCGGATTCTGTATAGATCAATATCTGAGAAGTTAATACCACTGTAATTCTCACTTATAACCTGTGGCATATCAGTAAGCTTAAAGGAACTTGATTTTGTTGCTCCACGGCCATAGACTTGCCAATCAATTTTTGTGGAATTACTAGTAGCATATCTCCACGAAGACTGAACCATGTCGGAGGGTTCAGAAGTTGTAAGCTCGTAGTCATTCAATTGTTGTGGCACATAAGTGATTTGAGTATTTGGTAACTCAACAACTGTGGGGATACTGCCAAAGTTGAAAAATGATCTGCCCCTGCCATTCTTCCATTGTGTTATGTAGATTGAATAATCCTGAAAAATACCTTCAGGGGTTTCAATTTGTAAGAGACCATTCTCTGTTTGCCGGGCTTCCTGAGATACAAACTGAAATCCATGACCATAAAGACCCTTATGAATGTGTCCACTACCCACCAATTCAATATCAGTAAGACTTTCATTTAAATCTACCAAATGTGGAGTCATTGGCTCCAGGTCATCGCAAATGAATTCAAAAGGCTTAACCAAACCAAGATTTGAATGCCATTTGTATGAATTTCCTGTTTTATAATTTGTAGTGACAAGCAGACAGGTGGGTAAGGGACCCTGATATTTAATAGAAATTAACTTGTCATATTGAGAAGAATTATGCTCTGCCTTATTTGTAGCGAAACGTAAATTGGTGCAACTTGCCTTTTCCCGTAAACTAATACTGAGATCCGGACTGGTACTGTCCCAATCATTAATAAACCAGTTTAATCCTACAGGTAAATCTGCATAAGTAACAATTCGGGTCAGACTTTGAGCATACCTGATGATTGTTAAATTGTAACGCTCATAATTAGAAAACCAGACTGGTTTTACGATTTTGATTATATCTCCACCAGATTCCTCCCTTTCAGCAATTATCCTGCCATCCTTATCCGTAACCAGAATCCATAATTCTTTATCTTTTCCACTCCAATCCGTTTGACACCGAAGGCTGAGTAATTCATTCCCACCAGAAAATGTGCCATTTTCACAAGCTGAATAAGCCAAAATACAAAAAACAGATATCAGAAGTGTTCGTAATCTCATGTTCTGCTATTAGATTAGTCACCGCCGTATAAATATATGCCTTTTTTCTGTGTTATTCCTTTATCCGCTTTCTGGATTGACGCAGTCCCAGATATATTACAGCACCTCCGGTGAAGAACATTAACAAACTATAAATTGCCGGGGCAATAGCAAATTCAGAATTGTTTAGTAAAACTACTGCTATTGTTATGGCTAAAGTCCCATTCTGGATACCAGACTCAATTGATATCGACAAGGCAGCCTTGCGCTTTATCTTAAATAAAAGTGCCGAAAGGAAGCCAATAAGCATGGTCACTATATTTAAAGTTAATGTGGCCAAACCAGAATCTTTGAAGTAGGGAATGAAGTTCTCCCTTTCTTTTATGAAAAGACCGATGATAACAAGGGCCATAACAATACCTGATGCAATACGCACTGGCTTTGCCATTTTATTTGCGAAATCGTTCTTATAATATCGGATAACCATTCCAATTGTAACCGGAATGACAATTATCACAAATATTTGTATGATGGTTTGCAAAATATCGAGCTTTATTATCTGGCCCTGATCAAGAAAGTGAACCAAAGCAAAGTTTACAATAAATGGTATTGATATGATTGTTACGAAGCTGCTTAATGATGTGAGAGTCACAGATAGCGCTGTATCTCCTTTAGCAAGGTGGGCAATTAAGTTGGATGTAGGTCCTCCCGGACAAGCGGCCAGAATCATAATACCTACCGCTACTTCAGGTCGGAGTGGAAAAACTACTGCAACACCAAATCCAACAAGTGGTAAAATAATTAATTGATTGCCTAAGCCAATAAAAACTGCTTTAGGGTAAACAAAAATCCTTTTAAAATCGGCAAAGGTTAATGATAGCCCCATGCCAAGCATAATAATCGTAAGCGAGCCAGCTAAAATAATGGCTGATAATTGATCCATAGTTTAAGGTTTTAATCGATTAAAGATAATATATTAATGATTATAAGCAAGTTGCCTTTTGTTTGCAGGAAATCCTTATCTTTATCATTACTCCTGTTTAAATCTCTAATAAGAACACAATGGCACCAAATTCAACAGAAATTATAACTCACAAATACACCTTGCCAGTTAATAAAGAGAATAAAGTGATAATATCTCTTAATGTGAGCTCTCCTGATGGTATTTGTCACAGCTCGGTACAGCATGAAATTCAATTTGTCTTCGAAAAACCTCAAATTAGCTTAGTGAGAAAGGTTTTCGGCTCAAAAGACAAAGCCAGCTATCCTTTCATTGTAACTCCCAAAGGGGCTGAAGTTAAAATTGAAGGTAAAGGAGTTGAGAAGAAAAATTCAAATGACTATTTCTTTACCCCTTCAAAAGCCGCAATTGGCAGGATTTTGTTTAAACTCAATGATGAACCTGCTGGGTTTAATGTTAGAATAGCTGAAACTCCCCAAGCAAGGTTTACATATAAACAGATGGGTAAACAGTTGATTTTGACGAATAAATCTATAGGAGCAGATTCCTTTGTCTGGATTATCAATGGGGATAAGATAGAAAAATATAATATCTCTCCTGTTAAATTCAAACTTACTTCTAATAGTCCTAAGACCTGGAGTATTAGACTTCGGGTAAAGAATAGATATTTCAGCTCTACCAGCTCACGAGTTATATCTGTGAGCATATAAAAAGTTATGCGGTTTATCATATTCTCCCAATAAGCTGCTTATAATTCAATCCTTCACATTAGTGTATCCGTTTTAAGTCTGATTTTGTATATTTATCGCCCTTTATGAAGATGAGATTAATATTAAGAGTCAGCCTGATTTGGCTCGGGCTTTTACTTGCTGGTAATGCATATTCTCAGATCTATATTTCTGAGTTTATGGCATCAAATGCCTCTGTTTACCTTGAACCGGAAACTGGCAGGTTTGTTGACTGGATCGAGCTGTATAATCCAGATCCTAAGGATGTTGATCTTTCTGGTTTTTTCTTGTCAGATGATATAGATAGTCCGGCAAAATGGATTATCCCCGATAATATTATTATCCCGGCTCAGAGTTATTTGCTGTTTTTCCCCGATAAGACTGATCAGGGTCGCCATACTTCTTTCGGACTAGCTAAAGAGGGTGAGGAAGTTGTGCTCAGCAATTCCATTGGTATTCAACTGGATTATGTTAAATACGATGAGCAGAAATCAAATGTCTCATTTGGTCGTGATCCGGAGAATTTGCAGAATTGGCTGTATTTCGGAAGTCCCACTCCTGGTATGCAAAACGGAAATGAGGGAATGAACCGGCCTGTTAAAATGCCAGGATTCAGCCTCTCAACAGATGCAGGTTTTTATAACAGCCCAATAACAGTGTCTCTGACAGAAACTGAAAATTACCCAGGCAATATTCATTATACCATTGATGGTTCCCTGCCGGATGAGACCGATCCAATATTTCCTAATAGTTTGACAATAGAACAAACAACAAGTCTCAGATTAAAAGCATTTGGAACAGGATATCTCCCCGGTGACGCTATCGCCTTTACTTATTTTATTGGAGAGCAGCCTCGCTTGCCTGTGTTCTCAATCTCGATGGATCCTGTTCATCTGTATGATGATGATGTAGGAATATATGTGAATGGATCAGATTTTAACGGAGAGCGCGAAAGCCGCAATGCATGTACGCCCGACTGGGAAAGACCAATGCACATAGAATATTTTGAGTCCGACGGACATCTAGCTTTTAGTGAAGAGGCTGGTATACAGGTGAAAGGCAGAATGAATTGTGAATTTCCCAGAAAACCTTTGGGAGTGTATTTCAGATCAAGATATGGCAATAATGAAATAAATTACCCCTTCTTTCAAGAGAAAACAGTTACTCAATTCTCAAGTTTTATCCTTCGTCCGGGCGGTGCTGATGGTATGGGCGATTGCTATAATGGCACGATGTTTCGTGATGGTTTATTGAGCACTCTTCTGATCGATCAGATGGATGTCGATTATGAAGGCTATCAACCAGCTGTACTGTTTGTAAACGGGGAATATTGGGGCATACACAATATCCGGGAGAGGAATAAATCTGATTATCTGGCAGGAAACCATGGCGTAGACCCTGATAATCTTGACCTTCTGGAGAATCCGGCAAATGGTGGAGTTATAGAGGGCGATGATCTTCACTACATGGAGCTGATGAATCTGGTTCGATGGGGTTCTACCGTCGACGATCAGGAATTGGAGCAGGTTGAGCAAATGGTTGACCTGCGTGAATTACTGAATTATCAGATTGCTGAGATCTTTGTTAATAATGAAGACTGGGCCCATAATAACGTGCTGCTCTGGCGTCCGCGTACCAGCGATGGCAAGTGGCGCTGGGTATTTTTTGATGTGGAGGGTGGATTTGGATTATACCATGCCGATGATTACACGAATAACCTGTTCCCATTTAAAGAGGATGACTATCTAAAACACGCTACTCTTGTTAGGAAAATTCTTACCCATCCGAAGGTTAGAGCAGATTTTATCCAAGGTTTCGCCGCTCACCTGAATACTACCTTCTCTACCCAACGTGTGCTTAGCATTATTGATAGCCTGTACAACAATATCGCTTTCGAGATGCCTCGCGATATTGCCCGATGGACCGGCCAGACTACCATCGGTGGTTCAGGGTGTTCATGTATTGAATCATGGGATCAATGGATCGATCATGTTGAGATTATGCGCGAATTTGCGAGGCAGCGCCCTGATATTATCCGGCAGCAGATACAAAATCTCTATAACCTGAGCGGAATGATCAGCCTTGATTTTGAAAATATTGGTGGAAGTATCACTCTTAATGGTGTTGAGAATGCAGGTGATGGTTTATATTTTAGAAGTGTTCCCCTCCGGATGGTGGCTGTACCCAATCCGGGCTATCGCTTCGTAGGATGGGAAGGTCTTTCAGATGAAAGTGAAATTGAACTCACACTGGAGCAAAATACCAGTATTGAAGCAATTTTTGAACCCGACGGATCTTCTCTTTTACCTCTGGAGATTGATGATAAACTCACACTTACGGCAGAAAACTCACCCTATATCGGTGCCAGTGATATTATAGTTTTAAAAGGTGCCAGCCTGAGGCTTGAACCTGGTGTGGAAATTCGGATGCAAGAGAAGAGCAGTATTTATGTTTATGGTGCAATTGAAGTGAGAGGAACGCTTGACCAGCCAGTGAAAATAAGCAATCTAAATACTGAGTCTGAACGATGGGGAGCACTTGTCATTGAAAAAGGCGATGTTGGATCATTTATTAATCAGTTGATAATTGAAAAGGCTTCTTTAGGACGATTAAATCCGTCGCTTTTCAAGGCAAATCTGAATATAATCTCTACTGATGTTCCGGTGAACGGACTTTATATCTCTGATGCTCCATCTAATCCGGTGTACATCCTGGGAGCTACGGCACATGTGCAGTTTGCTAATCTTTATAGTGAGGGTGTGGGTGATTATATTAATGTGGCAGATGCCGGTCAGGTGCTGATCAGTAATTGTTATTTTCGAGGAAACATGGCAAGTGACACTGATGCAATTGACCTTGATGCCGTTGGGAAGGCCGAAGTGAGTGATTGCCGCTTTGAGGATTTCAGAGGTCCGAACAGTGATGGCATTGATGTTGGATACTCAGAGGATGTGCTGATAGAAAACAATATTTTTAGCAATATTACCGATAAAGGACTCTCAATCGGAAAGGGATCAAAGGTAGTTGCCCGGGGTAATGTTTTTTCTTTGTGTACAGCCGGATCCGGCATCAAAGATGAAGGATCTTTCCTCTTCTCAGATCGCAATACCTTTTATGCTAATGAAACAGGAATTCATTGTTTCGAGAAAGAACCCGGACGCGGAGGCGGTTCAGCCCTTGTGGTGAATTCTCTTTTTGCCGGACCAGCCCAGAATGCGGGTATCCAGGATGAGTATTCTTCAATCATCTACAGCTATTCGTGGTATGATAAATCTGAACTCCCCGGTGACAATAATCTGACAGGAAATCCAGGATTACTTGCGCCACAATTAGGAATATTCAGTCTGCATCATGAGTCTTTATGTCGTGATGCCGGTGATCCTGATACTGATCTTGATCCCGATGCATCCCTGCCTGATATCGGAGCACGTTATTTTCATCATGAGCAGCTGTCAGATCTTTATGTGAACGAGCTTCAGACAAGTGGTGATGAGCTGTGGTTTGAACTGTATAATGCAGGCAGTGAGGCAGTAAGTAGCTGGGATTTAGTAGTGTATACATCGCCAATGAAGCAAAATGCGGTCAGTTTAGGTGATATTTTTAAAACAAACGTTCTAATACAAGCTGGTCAATATGAGCTGTTTGAGCTCAGTAATCCCGACTGGTTCAGTAACCAGGATGAAAGATTAGTATTTGAATTGATGCAGGTAATAGGAGATGAATTGCTGTCACTTAGTCAACTCTCCATTGAACCTTCATCTGATGGTACTTCCTATGGTTGCTATCCTAACGGATCATATTTCTTCAGATATTTTTCAGAGCCAACTCCGGGAGAAGCAAACCTGCCGGATGGTTCAAAAAAGGGACATTTATTTATTAACGAAATACTGGCCTATAATTCTGGAGGTATTGTTGATGAGACAGGAGTTGCTGAAGATTGGATCGAGATCTATAATGGAGGCAATACAGGAGTGAATGTGGCTGGTTTGTTCTTAAGCGATAATTTTAATAATCCGGTGAAATGGCAGATTCCGGATGAGGATCTGATATCCAGCTACCTGGCTCCAGGTGGTTTCATGATTTTCTGGGCAGATGGTGATACTCTGGATGGGTGGAATCATCTTAATTTTAAACTTGATGGTAATGGTGAAGAATTGGGACTTTTTGAGTTCATTTATCCCGATACTCTTCTGGTTGACAGTGTGAGTTTTGGAGCCCAGTATACAGATGTCAGCTACGGACGATATCCTGATGGCAGCTCGTCATGGGCAGAGCTGGATAATGTAACTCCGGGAGCTTCAAATATCTTACTGAAAATTAATGAAGATCCATTTTCTTATTCCCTCTCGATTTTTCCTAATCCGGCATCTGATTATCTAAACCTGCTGCTCGAAGGAGAGGCAGACCGACGATCCAGAATTGATATGATCGATCTTAGAGGACAAATCCTTTTTAGTATGCCTGTGGCCAGCTTGCAAACTCTAAGCCGGATTTCCCTCAAAAATTATCCGGCAGGTTTGTATTTTATTCGTTTGACTACTCCATTGGCTACTCACACACATCGTTTCCTCAAGCAATAATTCAATTGAGATACCGCGCTGCCAGCGGCGGGGAGATTCAATTGTGTCATCAGGCTATGCGACAATTGCTTATTGTTTTGAGTACTTCCCCCGGGTGAATTTCTTCTGCTGTTTTGACAATGATCATCTAAGTGATTTCAAGGTTTATTATTACTTTTATACGAAGTCTAAACCATAGTTTCCTCATATCCATAGTTTATGTCATCAGAAGAAAAATCTTTTTTACCTACCGGATGTGATCCGCAATCGGATAATTGTGACCCTGGCTTGGACGGACTTAGCAGGCGTGCTTTTCTAAAATCATCGGCTCTGGGCGCTTCATTGATGATGGTTCCGGGAATGTCGGTCTTCGCCGGGCCTTTCGATGAGAATGAATACCTGAAATACATTCCGGCCGATAAAAAACTTGATCCTGCATGGGTGAAATCATTGTTTGTGAGGGGTGAAAAGGAAAAGTATAATAAACGAGAGGCTCTTGAGCATATTGGAATGCCGGTAGGTGGCCTTTTCGCAGGAACGGTATATTTATCTGGGGATGGTCGCTTATGGCTTTGGGATATTTTTAATCGTGATCAGGAAGGGATTCGTCCGAAAACTATTGATTACCATGGCCAGCAGGTTCGTAACAGGGATGGATCGAACTTTGTTGAACCAGCCGAGCATTATTCACCATTCAAACAGGGTTTTGAGCTGCATATAGGTGATGAGATCTGGCCACTAAATAAAGAGGGCTTTGAATCAGTAGAATTTGAAGGCTGTTATCCTCTGGCAAGAATTAAATATTATGATCCCGGATGTCCGGTAGAGGTGATCCTGGAGGCATTCACTCCATTTATTCCTGGCAACGTAGATGATTCTTCTTTGCCGGCTACTGTGATGAGTTTTAAAGTGAAGAATCTTTCAAATATTGATATATCCTGCTCAATAAAAGGATTTACAGAGAATCCGGTATGCCTTGACAGTGCAGCCGATCATCATGGACACAGGCGGAATAGGCTTGTTAAAAAAAATAATATTACGACTCTGATTTGTGAAGCATTGCCAGCCAATCGTCAGAAATCATCGAAGCGAAATGATATTCTGTTTGAAGATTTTGAATCGGATACATACATGAACTGGACAGTTGAAGGTGAAGCCTTTGGTGACGGACCAGTTTTAATTGCTGATATTCCGGATTATCAACTGGGCGTGGGTGGTGAAGGGGAGAGGGTTGTAAACAGCCACTCTTCAGCACCTGGAGCGGATGTTGGTGAAAAAGACAAGCAGATTGGGATGCTTACCAGCAAGAGTTTTACTATTGAGCGCAAATACATCAATTTCTATATTGGAGGTGGAGCACATAAGAATAAAACTTGCCTGAACCTGATTATCAACGGAGAGATTAAAGCCAGCATTACCGGGAAGAATAATAATGCAATGGACCTGGCAGGAATAAAAGTATCAGAATGGGAAGGTAGTGAGGCACAAATACGAATTATTGATGGAGAAAGTGGAGGGTGGGGGAATGTAGGTGTTGATCATATTGTATTCTCAGATCTGTCGCCTAAATCAAAACCTATCTCTGAACTGCGAGATTATGGAGGATTTTGTCTTTCAGTGATTGATGCTAATGAATCAAGGGCTTCTCTCGATGGAATTAATGGTAGGGCCAGCAAGATTACTATGGACGGTCTTGGTGATTCGGTAACAGGAACAGTACAGAGTTATCTTGAGCTGCATCCGGGAGGAGAACAATCAACAGATTTTGCATTCACCTGGTATTTTCCAAATTTTTATGGCAGAGATTTCGGAGGTAAAAAGGTTGGGCATTCGTATGCAGCACGCTTTGATTCAGCTCTGGATGTGGCGCATTACCTGGTGCGGAATAAAGAGCATCTTTTCACAAGCACACGGAAGTGGGTAGATACCTGGTATAATTCCAGTTTGCCGTATTGGTTACTTGATCGTACCATGGCAAATACTTCAACACTGGCCACAACAACCTGTTATCGCCATAAAGATGGCCGCTTCTGGGCATGGGAAGGTATTGGTTGTTGTACTGGCACTTGTACCCATGTGTGGCATTATGCTCAGGCTGTCGGACGATTATTTCCGGAGATAGAGCGGGATCAGCGAGAGAGGGTTGATTTTGGAATGGCTTTGAAAGAGAATGGGGAGATCGGCTATCGTGCTTTGCTGGATTCTTCCATGGGACCTGCTTTCGACGGACAATGCGGAAGAATAATGGGTGCCTTTCGGGAGCATATGATGTCGGCCGATAATTCATTTTTGACGAGAAACTGGCCTGCCATAAAAACAGCTGTCCAGTATATGATGGATCAGGATGATGATCTTGATGGCATTCTTGAGGGTTCTCAACCCAATACTCTGGATGCATCGTGGTATGGGAAAATCAGTTTCATTTCATCTCTCTACATCGCAGCTCTTCGGGCAGGTGAAAAAATGGCCATCGAGATGAGCGACCAGGAGTTTTCATCAAAGTGTTCTCAGATTGCTGATAAAGGGGCTGAAAAGATTTTGGAATTGTTTAATGATGAGTTTTTTATTCAGCTGGAAGATCCTGAACATAAAGATGTTATTGGTGTGGGAACCGGGTGTTATATTGATCAGATATTTGGTCAAACATGGGCGCACTGGCTAGGTATGGGTAATATTTTTGACAAAGAAAAGCAAGTTAGTGCTCTGAGGTCTTTATGGAGATATAATTTTGTTCCTGATGTAGGGCCCTTCAGACGTCAGTTCAAAGCTGGACGCTGGTATGCCATGGCAGGTGACGCTGGATTGCTGATGTGTACATGGCCCAAGGGAGGCAAGAGGGATAAATGGGAAGATCAGTGGCAATTCATGTATTTTAACGAGTGCATGAGTGGTTTTGAATGGCAGGCAGCAGCTAATATGATATACGAAGGATTGGAGCATCCTGATTTACTGGAGAACGGATTAGCTATAAGCCGGGCTATTCATGACCGGTATAATGCGCATCTGAGGAATCCTTACAACGAAATTGAATGCTCAGATCATTATGCTCGCGCAATGGCAAGTTACGGAGTATATCAGGCGGTATGCGGTTTCAATTATCACGGCCCAAAGGGGATTATTGAATTTGACCCAAGATTAGAAGCTGAAAATTTCAGAGCAGCTTTTGTAACAGCAGAAGGGTGGGGATCTTTCTCTCAAACCTTATCCGGAGGAAAAAAAGAATATTGTATAGAGCTCAATTACGGTCAGCTCAATTTGAATGAAATTATTCTTCGCCTGCCGGATGGTAAAACATCAAGTCAGATTGAAGTTTGGTTCAGGAATAAGCTCAGACCGTTTCATGTTGAAAGTGGAAGGAATGAATTGTCAACAATTAGCATTGATGAAGTGGATATACAGAAAAATGAGAAGCTAATTATTAAGTTGGCATGAATAAATTTCAGCCAAATTGATTGGAGGGCATATGTAAAACTGAGTATGTGATGGGATTTATCGACTCTTTAATATACAGGTTTGGTATTTTAAAATAGAAGCATGTTCCCTTGTTTTCCTCAGATTCATACCAGATCTTACCCCCAAGTGCTTCAACAAGAGCTTTGGAAATAGGCAAACCCAAACCCGAGCCTGGTGTAAGATGAGCGGGATCTTTTACACGATAGAATCGTTCGAATATTTTGTCACCAATATTGGCTGGTATTCCGCAACCGGTATCGGAAATGAAAAACATTACTGAATCATTATTTGCTTCATACCCGAATCCTATCTCTCCCTCATCAGTAAACTTAACGGCATTCTCCATCAGATTGTCAATGATCAGACTAATTCGAGTGCTGTCACTATTCAAGGATAGTTCTTCAGGTTGAACGAGCGATAATTTCAGCTTTTTCGAGGAAATATTGGTTTTATGTTGTTGAAGAATCCCTTTCACGAGGATGTTTAAGTCAAATACTTTGTGATCAATTTTCACATCACCTCCCTCAATAAGCGACAATTGCATGATTTTATCAAGTATGCTCAGTAACTGGTCACTTCCTGATTTGATTATTTCAAAGAATCCTTGCTTGGCATCGTGTTCATTTTCCGAATCCGCTATTAATTCTGAAAATCCGATTATTGCATTCAGAGGGGTGCGGATTTCATGAGAGATATTGGCCAGGAATGCTGTTTTTAGTCGGTCACTTTCTTCAGCTTTATTCTTTGCCTCCTGAAGCTCTTTCGTCATTTTTACTTTTTCACTTTGGTCAACAAAGCTTTCAATGCCACCAATTATCTCACCTTTGGCATTAAAAAGTAAGTCGGCGTTCTTTAAGATGAATTGCTTATTGCCATGGACATCAAGAAAGTCGCACTCCACATTTTGTACTGGACCAGGTGGGCGCTCCGGATCAAACAGCAGGCAGTTGTTTATACAGATATCTGACCTCATCGTTTTACAATTCTCACCGATAATATCATCTGCCATAAAGCCTGTAATTGTTTCAGCCATCTTATTCCAGCTGGTTATTGTGCCTGATGTATCTACAGTAAAAACTGCGCTTGGGGTAGTTTCAAGGATGTTCTGATTTAATTTGCTTACGCGATTCGATTTCTCCTTTTCTATTTTTAGGTTCATAACATTCTCAACAGCAGAGGGAAGACGATGAAGTCTTTCCTTAACAACATAATCCCATGCACCGAGCTGAATAGTTCTTGCTGCAACTTCCTCTTCAATTGATCCTGTAATTACAATAACAGGAATCTGCGGCATGTGAGAATTGAGGTATTCTAAAGCATCAAGGCCGGTATAATCTGGCAAATTCATGTCAGAAAGAACAATGTCAGGAGTTGTGGTTTTGAGAGCCTTTTTGAAATCGGATTCATTATCAACCAACTCGTATTTAATTTTGGTGTCCAGTTGGTTTAATACAAGCTGAATCATTTGAGCATCCAATTTGTTATCTTCTAAATGAAGAAAACGAATCTCTTTCAAGTTCCCGATGGACTGAGATATGGTCATGTTTATGGTTTCCTGCGTAGTTGGTTGCCAAAATCAGATATAAATATAGTACATTTCAAAATGGCGTAAGATTTTTTTTGACGAATGAGAAAGCTCTTTGATTACAATCATGATCATTCATCAAAAAGTAAACTTATTGTTTAAAAGTTATTGATTTTTGCTAATATTAATGCTCAGTTTCAAAAGGAGCAGACCAATAATTGTCAAACAGAATTTGTACGCCAAAAATCACAAGCCCTGAATTATGAACTCAGCATGACAAAAGGAAAAATATTTTAACACACACACGGATGATTGTTTTTGTTATGCGAGCTCTATCCGACAAATAAAATTAAATATAAACGGATGAAAGATTTTCTAAGCAATTTCGGTGAATCAATAATAGCTTTCGGAAATTTTATGTGGGGTGCCCCTTTACTTATTCTATTGCTTGGTGGCGGTCTTTTTCTGTTTTTCTATTCCCGTTTGATTCCATTAAAATATATGGGGCATGGTCTTAAGGTTCTCAGAGGAAAGTATGATAATCCGGATGAGCCAGGACAGATTAGTCATTATCAGGCAGTGTCAACAGCTTTAGCGGCTACAGTTGGGATGGGAAATATTTCCGGTATTGCTATTGCTATAGCCACAGGAGGGCCTGGCGCTGTGTTCTGGATGTGGATATCTGCGTTAATAGGGGTATCAACGAAGTTTTTTACTTGCTCATTGGCTGTGATGTACAGGGGCAAGGATTCAGAAGGAAATCTGCAGGGCGGACCAATGTATGTCATCAAGCATGGATTAAAGAAATATTGGCATTGGTTGGCAATAGTGTTCAGTATAGCGGGCATGATTGGAGTTACTCCAATATTTCAGGCCAATCAGCTCACTCAGGCAATAAGGGATGTTGTCTTAATTCCAAACGGTGTTGAGACTGGTTTTACCACTGACTTGATTAGTGGATTAGTGATGTCGGGATTAGTTATACTGGTTCTTTTTGGTGGAATAAAACGTATTGCCAAAGTGGCTGGCTTGATGGTTCCTATGATGGTTATTGTTTATGTAGTTGCAGTTCTATATATACTTGCGAGTAATTCATCGGAAGTTATTCCCGGATTTAAATTGATTATCACTGATGCTTTCACCGGAGATGCTGTGCTTGGAGGTGCCTTGGGATCGTTGATTGTTGTGGGTGTTCGTCGGGCGGCTTTCTCTAATGAAGCTGGAATTGGAACTGCTCCTATGGCACATGGTGCAGCCAAAACCAGTGAGCCTATTCGCGAAGGATTAGCTGCAATGTTTGAGCCGATAATTGATACTATTATTGTTTGTACAATGACTGCTCTTGCAATTATTGTTACAGGAGCCTGGACAGACACAAGTCTTGATGGGATTGGTCTGACAGTACAAGCTTTCTCTATTGCAATGCCAGGTTTCGGTCCTTACATTCTCATGCTTTGTGTAATTGTTTTTGCTGTAACCACTATGTTTGCTTTCCCGTACTATGGAGCAAAGTGTTTCTCATTTCTTTTTGGGGCTAAAAGAAAAAACATTTATCATATTTTCTACGTGCTTATTATCCCTATTGGCGCAACCAGTACACTGGCGGCTGTTATAGGATTAATTGACGGTGCTTACGCTACAATGGCTTTCCCAACTATGATCTCAGCAATCATTTTAGCCCCAAAAGTCTTGAAAGCAGCAAAAAAATACTTCGCAAAAATTTGATTCCCGCCTCCCGCCTCCCAATTCCCGACTCCCGACTCCCGATTCCCGCCCCTTTTCCCTATCTTACGTCCTTAATCCAAAATATCATGAAAAAATCTTCTATTCCACGCCGTTCTTTTATTAGAAAAAATGCCACATTAATGGCTGGATTGCCTTTAGTTAGTGCTGTCCCCGGGAAAATGCTGTTTTCTGAGAGTAAGAAAGTGAAGTTGGGTTTAATTGGCACAGGCGGACGTGGCCGTGGATTGATGGGGACATTTTTATCCACTGGAGGAGTTGAATTTACTGCTATTTGTGATATTGATCAAAAGGCTCTTGATCTGGGGCAAAAAGTACTTGCTGATAGAAAACAGCCTAAAGTGAAAGAGTACTTAGGGGAGTTTGCTTATAAGAAACTTATTGACGAGGCAAATGTTGATGCTGTTCTGATCGCGACTCCATGGGATTTGCACACTCCAATGTCGGTATACAGTATGAAGGGCGGTGTAATTGCCGGTTGTGAGGTTCCGATTGCTTATACTATGAATGAATGCTGGGAGTTGATTGAGACATGGGAACAGACAGGTACGCCTTGTATGCAACTTGAAAACTGGAGTTTCAGAAGTGATAATCTGGCTATTTTAAATATGATCCGGCAGGGTTTGTTTGGAACTATGACCCATGCACATTGTTCTTATTCACATGATTGTATTGATCATTGGTATTTTGAGCGTGGTACAGGTAACACTCGCTGGGGTGCTCAGTTTCTTGTTGATCATAACAGAAATCAGTATCCAACTCATCAGCAAGGACCGGTTATGAGTTGGCTGGATATTAATAATGGTGATTATTATGATTCAATTACATCAACAGCCTCAGATCCAAGGAGTATTTATGAGTTTTTTGAGCGGAATTTCCCCGACCATCCCAATGGAAAGAAAAAGTATAAACAAGGTGATATTGTAACCACTGTTGTACGAACCAAAAAAGGTAAAACAATTGTAATAAATTTCGATATGCAATCACCGCGCCCATACGATAATCGATGGACTGTGCAGGGAACAAAAGGATTGTATAATGAGCAGCGGGATGCCTTATATCTTACCGGGGTGAGTCCCAATTATCATGCCTGGGAAGATTTCCCACCATATCATGAAAAATACAAGCATGAATGGGCAAAAACTTCTTTCGGAGGACATGGAGGAGCAGATGGTATTATGGCCAATCAGTTTGTTAAGTCAGTTCAAAATAATAAGCCTCTTCCGCTGCATCTGTATGATGGTGTATTAATGGCAGCAATTGGTCCATTGTCAGAAATGTCAATTTCAGGAAACTCAGTTCAAATCAAAGTGCCCGATTTCACGAAAGGTAAGTGGGAAACGAGAAAAGATTATTTCGCACCAAACAAGTGATCCCATCGATTATTAATTTCCTGAGATTATAGTTAGTCCGATTAGTTGGGCCGGGCGGAAATATTGAGTAAACCCAGTGATCTATATTAAGCAATGAAGGATAATTCAGCAAAATATTTTGTAGAAAATGAATCCCAGTTTCATCTGGGGGATCTGGTGACTGAGCATTCTCATCCGAAAACACGGAAGCTGAGTGAGCTTACACAAGAATCAACTTGTGAGGGAATTGGCGTTTTGCTGGATGTAGACTTCGATATTATTCCGGTGGCACGAAAAGTTATTGAAGGGAAAGAATATAGTGAATTTGTGCAATCACTTGTAAATACAATAGAGCAAGGGGGTAGAGTCGTTTTTTCGAGCTGCGGAGCATCCGGCAGGCTGGCAATTATATTAGAATCAATGTGGAGGGAATTCTGGATTGATTTGAGGGCGAGATATTCTAATATAGAGGCAGACTGGGCTTGTTATCAAGATCAGACATTGAGCATAATGACTGGAGGTGAAAGAGCTTTTATCCGGTCGGTGGAAAATTTTGAAGATTTTCAATTGTTTGGTCGACAGCAGGTTGTTGAGGCAGAACTTGATGACAAGGATCTATTGATTGCACTTACTGAGGGTGGCGAAATATCTTCGGTTATTGGAACTATGAAAGAAGCATGTGAAAGGGGATGCAAAGTTTTCATGTTCTATAATAATCCCCGCGAATTGCTTATGAATAAGTTTCAGCGATCGAAAGAAGTGCTAAGCAATCCGGTAATTGTTTCGATTGAACTTTGCACTGGTCCGATGGCCTTAACGGGGTCAACGCGTATGCAGGCTACTACGATAGGCATGCTGTTGGTTGGGATGGCTATGGAGGAATCTTTTCGGCAGATTGTGGAGGGGAAAAGCATAGCTATCAGTAAGGAGATTTGGCCTGATTCCCTGGATATTCGTAAGCAATCTCTCCTTGAGTTTGAGGCCATACTAAATGAACTCAATCAGGCAAAGTGTTTGAAAGGTATGTGTGAATGGGTGGATAAGGAGGCTGAAATTTACAACAAGGGTGGGAGAGTAACTTATCTTGCGGGTGAATTCTTATTGGATATTATATCTGACACAACAGAACGTACACCGACATTTATGATTCCTCCTTTCTGCACATTTGATGATGATAAATCACCTCCGCCATGGGCTTTTGCCTGTAATCCCACACTGGAATCAAATGAAGCCTGGAAGAAGATGCTTGGAAGGGAACCCAGGGGACTTGACTGGACTGTAGACGATTATAAAAGAATGGGAGGAACAGAGGAGATGTTTATTAAGCCTCCTCAACTCAGCCAGTATGACATTTTAAAATATCATATTGGACATGAGATTATAAATGATGAATCTCAGGACCCAAATAATCATTACCTTGAAATTTCCGTTGATTCACGAACCGGCCAACACGATATACGAACCGGCCCCCATGATATACAAATCGGCCACCACGATTCACGCGAAGGGGCCGATTCAAGAATCTGCCCCTCGTGCATTCATATTCCTGTTGGCCTTGCATTCTCAGCTATAAAACTTTTTCATCATTTGGCACTAAAGATTATCCTTAACACTGTTTCAACCGCAACTATGGCGAAGCTGGGAAGGATTAAGGGTAATTGGATGATTCAGGTTGATGCAACGAATAAGAAATTGATTGACCGGGCAACAAGAATTGTGCAGCATTTCTCGGGTCTTAAATACGAGGAGGCTTGTACAGAGTTATTCAAAACGATGAATGATCCTGAAATCGACAGGTCAGAATTCAAAATCTCATACGTAAGTCAAACGCTGAAAAGGCTAGGGATTAGCTAAGCAGCTCTCGGAGCAACTTCTCGCCCCCTCGCCCCCGCTCCCCGTCTCCAGTTTAAATCCCTTTTAGAACCGCCAATTTTTTCAAAATTGAGATGTTCCAAAAGAGATTCAAACTTCCGACTCCCCCTTTGACTCTGTCCCCCAGTCCCCCTGTCCCCCTGTCCCCGATTCCCGCAACATTTGCTACTTTTACTATCTAAACCTTGAAAAATGAAAAAACCTCTGTCTTTACTTCTTGTATTTCTCGCTACTTGCATGTTCTCTTGTTCAACACTGCCTGAAAAGCCCAATATCGTTTATATCCTTGCGGATGACCTGGGATGGGGTGATTTGAGTTGTTATGGACAGGAATTGTTTTCTACTCCTAATCTTGATTTATTGGCTGAACAGGGCATGCGCTTTACACAGCATTATTCAGGTAGCACAGTTTGTGCACCATCCCGATCATCTCTGATGACCGGACTTCATACAGGGCATACACCCATCCGAGGAAATAAGCCAACAAAGCCTGAAGGACAATGGCCGATTTCTGACAGTGTGCTCACTATTGCTGAGGTATTGAAAGAGGCCGGATATGCGACTGGAGGTTTTGGAAAATGGGGACTGGGATTTGTTAACTCAGAAGGAGGACCAAATAAACAGGGATTTGATGAGTTTTATGGATACAACTGCCAAAGAATTGCACATAATTATTATCCATATTATCTATGGGATAATGAACAAAAAATCATTTTGGAAGGGAATGTGGATAC
>JABHCC010000041.1 GCA_018669475.1 Bacteroidota bacterium
GATGAATACGCTCTGTTTCTTGATTTAGGAACAAATGGAGAGATCGCATTGGGAAACAAGAATGGGATTCTGACCAGTGCGACAGCAGCCGGACCAGCATTTGAAGGCGCAAAAATTTCTTGTGGAATGGCAGGAGTGAATGGAGCTATCCATTCATTCTCCTCAGAAGAATACGAAACAATAGGAAACACTAAACCAAGCGGATTATGCGGCTCCGGACTTATTGATGTTGTAGCATGGTTACTTTCAAGCCAACAATTAGACGAAACAGGATTTCTCGAAAAAGAGATCACCTTTCTTTCAGAAGAGCAAACAGGAACAAGTAATCCACTCCAGCTAACACCTCTCGACATTAGGGAAGTGCAACTTGCCAAAGGAGCAATTGCAGCCGGTATTGAAACATTGATTGACAAAAAAGGAATTAGCCTTGATCAGGTCAAAAAGCTATATCTGGCAGGTGGTTTTGGATATGCCCTGCATACCGAAACAGCAGCTCAAATCGGACTTTTCCCAAAATCTATGATTCCAAAAGTTATCAGGGCTGGAAATACCGCCGGACTTGGGGCTCGATTAAGCCTTCACTCCGAAGATTTTATTACGCGAATAATTGAGCTAAAAGATAAATCTCAACATTTCGATTTAAGCACTGATATGGGATTTAATGAACGATTCGTTATGAATATGAATTTCACCATTTCATAAAAACAGGATCCCGGGCCTAGTTCCTGCAGTATTTTTGGATCAGCTGATAGGCTCGTTTGAGGCCTAATTCTCCAGCTTTTGATAAAGCAAGACAGGCAGGTTCATTAACCACCGGAACATTATCAGCATAATTTTCATTCCTGTCTGATTTATCTGTCTTCATTGCAATCTCTGTTTTCAGCTTAACCAGACCTAAATTTAGCCAGGCTTCGCTAAAACCTGGTGCCAGCTCAACAGCCTTGTCAAAATCTCTGATCGCTCCCTGGTAATCACGGTCATAAACCTTAACCAGACCCCTGTTGTAATAAACAATGGCCAAAGAGGGTTCTTTCAACAGCAAACGATCATAATCTGCTATGATTTCAGAATAATCAACCCGATCGATTAATTGCCGTGATTGTCCTATGGGATCGCCCATTACCTGCATTGGTACCACTTCATTAATCATACTGGTAGCTCTGACAAATTCAATCATCTCAAATCGGGATTGTGCTCTGACGAAAAGAGCCAGCTTTTCATTTACCGATTCCCTAATCAGCTCATCTAACAAACTAATACCCTGATTAAAATCTCTCTCAGCAGAGAATCCAATTGCCTCAGATAATCTATTGTCCAAGGCTTCATCCGGCAGGAGATTCTTAGTATTGCGATTCAATTCAAAACTTATGTCCGGGTGATCTTTGACTTCCTGAGCAAGACCAGAATCTATGGTAGAGATTGAAATTTTTCGGGAAATACTGAATCCTAAGCCCCCTATCATCGCATCCAAACTATCTCTTGGTGATATGATGAAGGGGCCTTCCATTTCGGAGTATCCGGTTTCTGTTTGATTATCAGCATTGAAAGAGTGATTAAAAACTGAATTCAAGCCTATTAAATCCTCAAAACTATAACTGGTATCAGCATAATTAAGCGCCAATTCTTCCTGAGAACGTCCGGCATTGGCCTTTATTTTTTCATTTGCCAGTACAAGATCTGTTTGGGCCCCAAGATCGTCGCCCAGTTTGCGTTTTATTGAGGCGCGAACCTGATATGCTTTGGCAAAATCAGGAAAAATTTCCACCGCGTAATCCAGATCTAACAGTGCACCCAGCTGATCCCCTGTTTGATCGCGCAATAGTCCCCGGTTAAAATAAGACAAAACATGATATGGATGAATCTCATTTACAGTCAGATAATCAGCTATTGCACCCTCATAATCACCAATCTGAGAACGAATTATTGCCCGATTATAATAGCTCAGGCTATGACGTGAATCCCGTTCCAGCACACGGCCAAGATCGATCAGACAAGAATCTTTATGACCCATTTCAATCCAGGTTAGTGCTCTCACATAAAATTGCTGTGGATTGGCCGAATCTCGCTGAATAGCCTCACCAAATGATACCAAAGCCTCTTGATACTTGCCCATTTCATAGAAAAGCAAACCCTTTCGGTTATGTCCTTCAGCCCGGAAAGGATTCAGCAATATGGCCTGGTTAAAATCGCTCACAGCCCCTTCACGGTTAAAAAGCTTCGATTGTGCAACTCCTCTGTTCAAATAAGCCGAAGTCATTCGATCATCAACTCTTATAGCCTCGTTAAAATCCTCAATAGACAATGAATAGTTGTTCAGCCTTAAACGGGTTGTTCCCCGGCTATAGTATAGGTTTGAATTATTTGGATCAATGGCTAATCCTGCATTATAATCTTCAAGGGCTCCATATAAATCTCCAAGCATGTCACGCACAACTCCCCTGATCAAATATATATGAGCCACTGCCGGATTATATCTGATAGCCTGATCTAAATCTTTTTCGGCACCAGTTATATCCTGTTGGTAAAATTTGGTCAACCCTCTGAAATACCAGGCTTCATAATTCGACTCATCAAGAGCAATCACCCTTGTAAAGGTTTGCATGGCCTTTGGGTAGTTCTTCTGACTCAGTTGTATCCGGCCCCCTTCCATAAATCTGTCAATCCTTATCTGACTGATTACATCCGAAGAGAAAAAACTGAATAAAAGAATAATTATAAATACAACGCGATACCTGATAACATGAAGATTAAGTAATAAACCAAGCAATCTCAACTCTCAAACCTGAAATCTGAGCTTTTGATGTGCCATTTTCATGCCAAATATACTATTTCCCTTGTTTTTTCTCCATCGGGCCACTCCGGATGCATCTATATAGTTATAGGATAAATTATAAAAACATAATTGACATAAGCCGATGAATCATATTCTCAATTTCCTTCTTCCCCGCCCTTGTTGTGCATGCGATTCTCATTTGTATTCATGGGAAGATCAGATTTGTACTCTGTGCCTTATGCAATTGCCGATTTCTGATTATCATCTTGATCCTGACAATCCTGTTGCTGAGATTTTTTGGGGAAGGGTAAGGCTGGAACAAGCCGGAGCCTGGTTTATTTTCCTTAAGGCCAGCCGTTTCCAGAAAGTCCTACACCGACTCAAATATCAGCATCAGCCTAAAATAGGTATTGCTCTTGGCAAATTATATGCTTATCAGCTCAAGCATTCTGATGTTTTTCTCCTGCCGGATGTAATAATACCTGTTCCCCTTCATCCCAGGCGAAAAAGAAAACGGGGCTACAATCAAAGTGAAATGATAGCCAGAGGAATGTCAATTGCCCTTGACCGTCCTGTAAGAACCGATTTGCTCTTACGTACAGCCAAAACCCAAACACAAACCAATAAGTCACGAACAGAACGATATGATAATGTGAGCGGAAAATTTAAAGTTCAGAAAGAGGAAGAAATCATTAATAAACATATCCTCCTGATTGACGATGTTATCACCACAGGAGCCACCATCGAAGCCTGTGCAGAAGAACTACTAAAAACAGAAGGCATAAAAGTAAGCATAGCAGCCCTAGCCTACGCAGCAAAGAGATAAAAGACAGGTCCGGGGTCCGGGGTCCGGGGTACGAAGTCCGTGGTCCGGGGGGAAAGTCGTTGGTCGTTAGTCCTCGCCTGCCCCGATTCCCCATTCAAAACCCTTGCTTTCCAGTGCGGTCAGCTTTATTACTCTTTCCACTACTGTGCCAGCTAGTTCTTCAATTGTTTCAGGTTTTGAATAGAAGCTTGGATTTGCATCACATATCACCCCTCCGGCCATGGTAATGGTTTCCATATTACGAATATGAATCAAACTAAGTGGTGATTCTCTTGTGACCAGAATAAGACGTCCTCTTTCTTTAAGCATCACATCAGCGGCACGGGTTATCAGATCGCTGGCTTGTCCGCTGGCAATTCTTCCCAAAGTGCCCATTGTGCACGGAATGATTACCATGGTATCAAAACCAGCCGATCCGCTGGCCATTGGTGCCCAGAAATTCGATGCTTTATGAATTTTAAAGGGATATTGGTCCATGGCTTCATCCGGCAGTTCAAATTTCCATACAGCATGAGCTGAATCAGAAAATATCAGATCCACCCTCTCATATTGATCCTTAAGCTCAACCAGTTTCTGTAAAAACAGATGAGCATATAAAATCCCGGAAGCCCCGGTAACCCCAACCACAATCCGACGTCCAAGCAATTCCTTAAACTTTTAACTTAATACTTATAACTTAAACCTTATATCTTAAACCAAACGGAAACATAATACCCAGGGCGTCACGACGGGCGTCACGAATAGGCGTCACGAACAGGCGTCACGACAGGCGTCACGAACAGGCGTCACGAATAGGCGTCACGAATAGGCGTCACGAATCCCCCCCGCCCTAATAATCCTTCATACACCGAACCGGCAATCCATTAACCCTCTGATAAGTGTCATCCTGGAATTCAGGTAAACCTCTGTAAATTGATTGTCCGAGAGCCAGGTGATTAATATCCGGATTAATTGTACTGCTCCAAAGATATCCGGCAGCTTCAAGATCGTAGTATTTTCTTTCGGCAAAGATCATGTATCCTGAAAAGTAAATCTGAAAGCCAGATAAAGATCCAAGCACAAGATTCTCACCGGCTGCAACTTGCAGATCCTCTTCGTAATACATGGTTAGTTCTCTCCATTCGTCATACGTTGGCATATGCCATCCGGGAGGACATATACCTTCGGCACCTTCAACTTCGCTAAAGCCCATGGCTTCATCCCACTGATATAGTCCGCCATATATATCACAATATTTTTCATCGTTTTTATAGCAAAACTTCTCCGTTTTACTGTTATTACGCTGATAGCCATCCCCATTGTCACCTCCGGTACTTGCATTTATCATGCTACCAATATTCAGGTTCTCAGCCATCCACAATTTGTCATTAATGATAACGGTTTTGTACACCTTATTATCACGTGGGTCAGTAAAGCTGCCCATTTCATTAACTGGTGTATTGGTAGTAAAATGCCACACAGTTCCTTCTACAACATGATCATAGGGATCTTTAGCAACAATTTTCCAATAATAATCGGTGGTATATTCGAGGGGCAGGCAGGCATAAGAACTTTCCTCTATATCACTGGCTACCTTAGTTGGATTCTGGCTGGTGCCAAAATAAACATCATATAAAAGCTGATCATTTTCAGGGTCAACACAAGTCCATTCAAGCACACAGGCTGTTGAAGCTGCCCCGTCATCATGTGAAGGCAGAGGTGTTGAGGGAGGGTTTGGTGCCTCGTTCATACCTCCTACAACCAGAGTATAAGTAATTTCTCCTAAAAGATCCTCACTATCTATCACTTCAAGTTTAACATCATATGAACCCTCTTGAGAATACTGATGTTCAGCCACCTTTTCCTCAGAGTATTCAGTATCCCAACTACCATCACCATCGAAATCCCAGCGCACATTCAGGCTGGCATTATTATCTTCAAGATCACTGGATGATGAGGCATCAAAAACAAAAATATCTTGCAGATATCCTGCTCCCGGGCTCACATTAAATGAGGCATTGGGAGCTCTGTTAGTCCATGAAACCCGAATAAAATCTGTGGTTCTGGCAGTAAGGCCTTTAGTATCCTTTACTTCCAGGGTTATGTAATGTTTACCTCCCACAAGGAACTGATGTTCAATAGATTTCAAGGTGGAGTAATCGGTGTCGAAAATGGAATCAGACTCCCAATCCCAACGAACTTCTAACACTTCACCTGGATCCTCAATATCGCGACATTCGCTGGCATCAAAAACAAAAACCGAGTCTACATTACCATAGGGGGGATCAATAGTAAAGAGGGCCACCGGGCTTGTATTATGCTTTTCAACACAAGAGGGAAGGAAGACTGGAGACAAGACAAATAGGGTAATCAGGCTGATGGTTAAACTTCGATTCATTTTCATTTCCTGATTTTATTTATGTTTAATACAAAGATAGGAAAAATCGGGAGTCGGGAATCGGGAGTCGGGAATCGGGAATCGGGAATCGGGGACCATAGACCAGGGACTAACGACCATGGACCATTGACCATCACATTCGTTCCTTTTCAATGTACTGTTAATCCTCTGACATCTCTGGATACCTCAATTACTGGTCTTCTTTCAAGCTTCAGAAAATCAGCATGTGGATCAGGCATACGGCGATAATACAAAACAGCTATCAAAGTATATTGACCATCAGGTAAATTCTCTGGTATACGAAGAGTATAATTCTCCATTCTTTCTTCCAATGGTCTGAGTCGGTTTTCTATTTCTTCCACACAAAACCATTGAGCATAAGTGTACTCTCCCTTTGAGTCCAAAAATACAGAGTGATAAATCCTGTCGCCTTCGGTCAGACCATCGCGCTCAATAGCCTCTGAAAGCTCACTATGATTTGGGTAGGCAATCTTTTCATTGCTAGTGATAAAATATTTGTCATTCGGATCAGATGGATTTAGGGGAACCGGGATATGCAATACTTCTTCACCTTTCGCATTGTTCAGGCTCACATGCAACCAAACATCTCTTTCCTCAACTGAACCTGTCGGAAAATTATGTCCGGTAGCCAAGGCTTTTACCATTATTGAAAAATCGATTTCTTCTCCGGCAGGAACTTGTTCAAACTCATTTTGAAAATAAACACCGGCAGCTCCTTCCACAAACTCTGCAAATCCTCCACCAAACCAATGGTCATGATTTAGTTTTCTTTGAAAGCCCATTTTTGCCGGTTTTCCAGCCATGGGTTGCATGTGGCAGGTCTGACAAAGTATTCCACGGGAAGGATAAACGCTCTCCTGGTACTCATGTTCGGTTGCCTTCACCCATACATCATATGGATTAAGCTCATTGTGGCATGTAGCACAAATATTGGCATCTTCAAACATCTCGGTAGTTTGAGATTCATGGTAAGGCGACCAAGCAAACTCAAGATCTGCTCGTTTTGCATCAACCTCTTCAGTTGCATGTGAAATATAATCATGATTGAAGGCAGGGTCATTCCTGAACCGATCAAGCGTGTGGCAAAAATCACAGAAAATACCACGATCGGCACGAGTTTTATTTCCATCTCCCCGATTCCAGTGGTTATCTGTTTCAAGACTTCTCTCAGGCAATCTGTCTCCGGATAAAAAGGCTGATGGGGAGTGGCATCCAATGCAATCCTCGTTTGCTTTGGCTACCTTATCATCAAATCCCATTGAAGGAAGAACCATATCAAAATACTGGGCTTGAAAAAAATCACCGGTAAAGCCTTTTGAATGCTGGGAGGTATTCCATCTGTCGAATCGATCCCAATGACATCCGGAGCATTTCATCGGATTTTCAAAGTATTGATATTGCTTATTTTGATCTTCCTTTTTATTTATAATGGTCGCACTTGTCAGAGCAGCGAGTATTATTATGGAAATTGGAATTATTCTTTTCAAAGATCTCATCTCTTACAAATTAATGGTTGCTAAATAAATTCCCAGGAAAGAATACTCTTGATAATAATGTTATCTGAAGGATCTGTTAATCCTATGCCAACACCAGTATGCCACCTGATTTTTTTGTGTTTACCAAGAAAAAGGTTGAATGAAGGAAATATATAGTGCTTCTGTTCAGAGAAACCGGGCAAATCATATAATTCTCCCATTTTGGAGTAGTACTCAAGTCTGGGCTGAAATACCAGGCTTTTCGTATAGGTATAGGCACCATTTAGTACAAATTCGACACCTTCAGTAACATCTTCTCCACTTATCTTTTTCTCAACTGTTGGATTCAGGACGATTTGATGGGAGCCTAAATCTTTCTCCATAATCAGCTTGATTTCAATCTCTTCATAGTCTTTATATCCTTTTCGTGGAAGTTTGTATTCGCCATATATTGCCAAATCCACAGGCAGAAGATTTTTTTCCCTGATACTATAATAGACAGCCACAGCTTTTGTCCTGATCCATTTCAGATCATGTCCTTTCGGTTGTTCAAAATCAGCATATATGGCAACCGTGAAGTTTCTGGTAATTCCATATTCCAGTTCCAAAGAGTGAGCCATCAATCCGGCTCTTGGAGCAGTTTCCCCGAAGAAGGAATAATCATGATCTGATGAAGGGATAAAAGTATTCCAAATTACCAGTTCCTTTTCGTTAGCATCCAGGGTAGTATAGCCATATACCTGATAGAACTGTGAATTTGCATTTTGGAAAAACATGAGCAGAAAAATTGACACAAAAACTAGTCTTGAATGTACTCTCATAATGTAAGATCGGTTATAGAAGATTTCTCTCCCCAAGTTACATATTTTCGGGACAATTTTATCTCATTCAATTTCAAGACACTTCACGAAATTGTTTTGAAGCATGTCGACAATATGGCAAGCAGTAGCAAATGTATTTTTCTTCCAGAGATTCAACCCAGGTTTTACCTTACCACCATTTTTTTAGTTTCAGAATATTTTCCTGCAGTTAGTGTATAGAAATATACACCCGATTCCAGATCGTCAGCATTTAATGTGGCTGTTTGTTTGCCAGCCGTTTTTAGTCCTTCATCAATTCTCAGAACTGTGCGTCCGGTTAGATCCATAAGCTCAATAATTACGTCAGAACTAGCTGCCAATTCATAAGCTATTTCAGTAGTATTGATAAATGGATTTGGATAATTCTGATCCAGTGATGTCAGAGTGACTGTTAGATCAACATCATCAATAATATTGCTATGGTCGTTTATATTCATACGTATCATCAGATTTCTTTCAGATACATACCAATCATAAAGCCAGGTTAAATTATCTCCAGATCTTGCAACACTCACAGGATCCAGGATCCTTCTATCACTATCTGAACCAACTTGGAAATTTTCATAACGATGGCTTATCAAATCCGTATTCATGTTGTTATATTCTACACAGGCATAAACAAAATCTCCTTCAAACAGGAATTCTGATTCACCATCCATTTCTAAAGGCAAGGTGACCCATGTTCCAATCATAGTAGAATCATAGTCTATAAAATCTGAAACTGTCAATTCTATTGGATCTTCACCATCCTCTGATTTCATATATAGCGCAAATCTGAAATCAATCATTCCGTCACCCCGACCTCCTGAAATGAAAGCAGAAATAGAATTAACCTCGCAATCATTATAAATCGGATATGCAGTACCAACTATATATCCAATATTAGGTTCTCCATCAGCTCCGTATGCTTCCAATCCGTAACAAAAAGATTCTTCTGAAGAATCATCTCCTCTTGAGTAAATACTGTCGGTGATATCGAAGAAAACTTCCCTGGAATTATTTTCAGGTGTATCATCAGTAGCATCCTGCTTGTAATTAAATTCTGCTTTATAGTGGCCAAAATCAACAGGAGCATAGAGTTCTTCAATCAGAGTAGTATCTATTTCAAGTGTCCACAACCCTTTTTGTTCACCTGTCTGATTAAATACACTTTGATTATTTTTACTAATATCCACTTCGAGGTAGATATTTTCCTGATCGAATTCCCCAAAGTTGATTGCTGATGATTTGAAATTTGTAAGAAAACCATCTCCAATCTGAGATTTTGGAAACATAAAAGAAGAAGTAACGATGGTTTCCTCATCACCGTCATCCCATTCCATCTCGGCAAATTTTAATTGCAAATCGTTGTCATAAGCTTCTGAAAGTTGAAAATCATCAATCTGCCACCAATAAAGACTGGTACCTCTCCAGGTTATTTTAATCTGGACATTAGACATACCTGCTACAATGTTTGATATATTTGCTTCAAAAATAGCTGGTTTTCCAGGAGTAGTTTTATCTGGACGACCCTTATGAGTAGTTCCAAACCCAACATCATATTGTGCCGAATGCACCCAGTCATCTACAGTAATTTCAAGGAGCATGTCAAAATAATCATCGTAGTTCATGAAACATGTTTCATAACGAACAATTACTGATGACCGTGAGCTAAAATCAAAAGGAGGGAAAACGATGGAATTATCAACATTAATTCTTGGAGTGATATCATTATTATAAAGATCAAGGAATAAACAGAGGCTTCCATCCTCAGCTGAAGTTGATTCCATTGGGGGTTCACGTGTTAATCTGGGTGTAACCACTGAGTCGTATCCCCACCAGTGCCAGTTAAAACCATTGTCTGTGGGATCTTCCATGTAATATCCCTCTGGAAGTGACCATCCTCTTTCATTAGTAGGATCGGCCCAATCGAAAGTCTCAAGAAAGAATACTTCACCATTGCCTTTTAAAGCGGGATCATCATTTTGTTTGTTGCTTTGGGCAAATCCGGAACCTATGGCTACTGTAACAAGGAGAATGAGTAGAGTTTTTTTCATAATAAATGGTTTTCTGGTGTTCTGTATTTGTTAGGGTAAGATTGTATCTTGCTATGCATGCAAGGTATGTAATTAAAGTATTGGAACATAGTAGTATACTGCCTTTTTGTATCATTTTTGAGACTAAACAAGAATACAACATGTTAAAAAGGATAGAATTCTTGAACCTTAAAATCCTGTTTGGGATAATCATAATCACTCAGATTTTGGGGATGTCTTGCGTTAACCAAGCGGAAAATGATAATTCTCAACCAAATATAATTTTCATATTCGCAGATGACTTAAACGATGCCATACATGGACTAGGAGGACATCCACAAGCAAAAACTCCTAATATTGACCGTTTAATAGATCATGGGATGAAGTTTACCAATGCACATGCAAACGCTACTTTGTGTGGTCCTTCTCGAGCCAGCCTTTTAACCGGGACTCATCCTTATTCAAATAAAGTGTTGCGAAATGGGCAAAAGATGAGAAATAGTCCAGTGCTTAGCATATGACGAGGAAGAATTATACGACCATGATAACGATCCACATGAATGGAAGAACCTGGCATACGATTCCAAATATGAAACGGTAAAAAACGAATTGAAAGAAAAGATACGATCCCAAACTAGGCTTAGGTATTAAAAATACTATCTTCGACTTCTTAATAAATATTTCATTCAAAGGTTTAAAGCATGAGAAAAACTAAAGGTATTGTCCTTATTGTTTTGATAGCAATCGTTACCAGCTGCAACTTTGAAAAGAAAACTGAAATAAGCCAATGGAGGGGACCTGACAGAAACGGAATCTATCCTGAAAAAGATTTATTAACTGAATGGCCTTCGGAAGGCCCAGAATTATTGTGGAAATATGAGGATCTAGGTATCGGACACGCTACGGCCTCAGTTACAAAGAATCAAGTTTTTGCTACAGGAACAATAGATAGTATTAGCTATATTTTCTCATTTGATCTGGAAGGTACTCTTTTGTGGAAGAAGAATATTGGCTAGGAATGGATGAAAAATTTTCCGGGTATAAGATCTACTCCTTTGATCTACGATGGGATGGGTTATCTCTTAAACGGTCTGGGTAAATTGTATTGTTTTGATTTGGAGAATGGCGATTTTTTCTGGACAAAAGATCTTTTTGAAGACTATGACGGAGAGAATATTACATGGGGAATTACGGAGAATCTTTTAATTGACGGTGAGAAACTTTTCTGTACTCCTGGTGGTACCGAAGGCAATGTTATTGCCCTTAACAGAATTAGTGGTGATATAATATGGGAAAGTAAGGGGGCTGGAAAAGCAAGTTCCTATGGATCACCTCTGATTATTGATCACAATGATAATAGATTTCTTATTGTACACACTGCTTCTTCAATTATTTCAGTGAATATTGAGAATGGGGAGTTGGCCTGGGAGCATCCCATTTATAATGACGGTGGCTCACATGCCAATACTTCAATATTTAGAAATGACTCGCTATTTTTATTACAAGGATATAGAGACACAACAGTGTTATTGAGAGTTGCCCAAAATGGCCTTTCAGTAGAACAAATATGGGAAACTACATTATTGGATATTGGAATGGGTGATGGAGTATTGTTGGGCAACAATCTATTCAGTGGTGCCAACCGAGATGGAACTCTTTTTTCGATAGACTGGAAAACCGGTAAGGAGAATTATTCGCTTGAAAACACTTCAAAAGGCCGTATGAAAGGGCGTACAGTAATAACGGCTGAAGGTCTTCTATACTGCTTTGGATTCTCTGGCAAATTTGAATTATTGAAGCCAGGTGAAACAGGATTTGAGATAATGGGATCTTTTCAGGTTGGAGATGACGATTACAATCATTGGGCTCATCCTGTTATTAAGGATGGCCGACTCTATATTCGCCACAAAAATACACTCTGGGTGTATCAGGTAGGAAAAGAGTGATTCTATTGGTCAACTAATTCAAGTGCGTAAATAATAGTTGTGTTAGGAGAGATTACAAATCTTTTACTCCCTGGAATATTTTTGCCATAAAATCCACTCCTGCCATACCCCAACTCTGATGGGACGATCAAAATCCTTGTTTCTCCAACCTTCATATCCTGAATTGCATCATCAAGTGCTGCAACCAACCTTGATTCTCCAACTTCGTAGGCAAATAATTGAGCTTCTTCACCAAAAGAGGGATTTCCATTGCTCGAGCTACTGACAAAATGTAATCCATTAAACAGTTCTCCTTTATACTTGACATTCAATACGCTTCCTGTTTTTACATTTTCTCCTTGCCCCTCCTTCAGTACCCTAAACCGATAGCCTGCAGATGCAACAATAGCATCTGGCCACCTTTCTTGAATAATAGCTTCTTCTCTGCCTTTTTTTTCTTGATCCAGCTTATTAACTTTCTCCCACTGCTTTTCAATCAGCATTTCAAACATCTCAGTGTTGGGTTGAAACGCTTTTGCTTTCTTTCCCTTCCTGATAATTTCAATACTTTCGAAAACATCACCCTTTTCAATACGATACAAAACATCCATCCCTTCGGTAACACGACCAAAAACAATATAATCACCATCAAGATACGATCTGTCTCCCAGGGTAATACACCACTGGTCACTATTCGTGTGTGGCCCGCCATTGGCAAAATTCAACATCCCTGCTTTATTGTGACTAAGGCCTGGATGAATTTCATTAGGAAATTTGTATCCTGTTCCCTTGTTATTCTCTCCGGAGGGAGATCCTCCCTGGATAACATGCCCCTCTTCAACCCTGTGTATAACTGATCCATCATAGTATGGAGTACCTAAGGGATATGATGCATTTTCAATTGTTCCTTCCGCCAGACCAACAAAATTTGCCACTGATAAAGGAACCTTCTCAAATTCAAGAAAGGCAATAATTTTTCCCTTGCTTGTATTTATTTCTGCATAAACTCCTTCCTCCTTTGTACAACCAAGCAGAATAGCAAATACGACACAACAACTAAATATAATATGAAGTTTTTTCATAATACGAAGATAGTAGATTCTGGGTATTGGTGTTTAATACCAGCCAGATATACGTTTAATTAAGCACAGTTTTCTTATGTAATATTCCAGGCAACATCAAGCTTGAAACCTTCAACTACTTCAATAACACCAAGGCTTTCGATAATAAAAAAATTCCTATATTTGCACCCGCTCTGCAGAAATACGGAGTATCGGGCCCATAGCTCAGTTGGTTAGAGCACCTGACTCATAATCAGGTGGTCGCTGGTTCAAGCCCAGCTGGGCCCACGAAGGCCACTCGCAATCCACCACTGTTTGGGTGTGAGTGTGTTACGGAGCGTGGGTGTGAAAAGATAAAGCTCAGTCGAAAGGCTGGGCTTTTTTTGTTTTACCAGGTTGGCTAGTTTTTTCATAATGGTAAAGCTAGTGAATTTGATAATTTAGCATTCAGCGATCGTCATGCAGAGCATGAGCCAACCTCCATGATGTTATTAAACACCGTTACAGTATTCTACGAATTAATCTTGTAACTTTACTTGAAAGCTAAATCCCATGAAAAAATCATTATTGATTATCGGTCTCAGTTTTGCGTTTCTGAGTCTGTTCTCACAAGAAAGAAACGACAACTGCACCAGTGTGCTTGTCTCAAAAGGTGCCTCAAGAGATGGTTCAGTCATGATTACTTATGCTTGTGATGCGGAATTTGTTTCTCTGATGCGACACCTCCCGGCGATGGATCATGATGCTAACTCCTTCATTGAAATCCGCAGGCGAGATGGTGAAGTTCGAAAGGTCAAGCAGGTACCCCATACCTATAAAGTGGTTGGAAACATTAACGAATTTCAGGTTGCCATAGGAGAAACAACAACCAGCGGAAGAAGAGAACTGGTTGATCGGGATGGATTACTGGGTTATGGCAAATTAATGGAATTGATGTTGCAGCGAGCTAAAACAGCCCGGGAAGGAATCAAGGTAATAGTAGATCTAGTTGAAGAATATGGATACAGCAGTTCAATGGAGGCCTTCTCAATTGCTGATCCTGAAGAGGTGTGGTTTATGGAGATCATTGGAAAAGGAACCGGCAACACGGGAGCTATCTGGGTTGCACTCAGAGTTCCTGACGGATATGTATCATGCCATGCCAATCTATCACGTATAGGAGAAATTCCTTTTGAGGACAAAGAGAACTGTATGTACTCAGAGGATGTGAAGTCATTCGCCATTGAAAAAGGATATTATGATCCCGGTTCAGGAGAACCCTTCAGATTCAATTTAGCTTACTGCCCGCCCTCTCCAGGCAGTTTACACTCATGTGCCACACGCGTGTGGAGCATTTTGAGAAGGTGTGCCCCATCACTCAATCTGTCTCCTGATTATCATCGTGGCGTTGAGGGTGCTGATCCCTATCCTCTTTGGGTGAAACCAGATGAGAAAGTATCATTACAAGGGGTTTTCAGCCTGATTCGCGATCATTATGAAGGCACTCCATTTGATATGAGAAAGGGTGTTGATGCTGGACCTTTTGGTTGCCCTTACCGTTGGCGCCCCCTTGGATGGAAACTAGATGACACAGATTATATTTGGGAAAGACCCATCGCTACCCAGCAAACAGCCTACTCTTTTGTTTCTCAATCCCGCTCATGGTTGCCTGATCCAATTGGCGGAATCAATTGGCAAGGCGTGGATGATGCTTACACCACTTGCTTTGTTCCATTCTATTGCTGCGTGAATGAGGTTCCTGAGGTATTTCAATCTGGAGATTTACAAGAATTCTCATGGGAATCCGCCTGGTGGGTCTTCAACTTCGTTTCTAATTTTGCCAACCTGAAATACTCCTATATGATTCAGGATATTCAGAAAGTGCAAAACAGATTGGAAGGAATTGAAGTGACTACACAACCAGCAGTTGAAAGTGCTGCCGCGGAATTGTATAAATCAGATCCTGAAATCATGGAGCATTACTTAACCAATTACTGCAATTCAAATGCTGAAAGCGTTATCAAAGAGTGGATCAAGCTCGGCGAAGGCCTGATAACCAAATACAACGACGGATACGTTAAAAATGAAAATGGCAGAGCCCAAGGTGTCAGCTACCCGGAAGAGTGGTTAAGAAAAGTGGTTAAAGAACGCCCCGATCAATTCAAATTGAATCAGTGGCGCTAACAGATTTTTGTACCTCGTCCGGATAAAACCAGTTCATTCATCTTAAAAACTTAGAATCATGGGAAGTATGCATTTCCCAACAGTGACTCTTGTTGTCTCCCTGCTGTTTACTCCTGTCCTTGCTGCGTCCACCGTCGTTCAATCCAATAATGACAAGAATCCTATAATTTCTCCAACCCGCACAGAAATTGTTAATCTCGCCCATAAAAATGAATTCAGAAACGTCGTTGGCTATCCTCCTCAAACTCCACAAAAGGACACCGAGCAATTGACCTCTTCAGGCGACCGCAATCCAAAAAATCTGATTGTACATAGTGGCTGCTTGTGGTTCTCACAGGCCATCAATCATGAAGGCCAGTCGGCTGTTCAATGGCATATCGCTATGCCAATGATCCCAAAGGAGAATTAAGAGCTATTGTTAAGCTGGAAGAAGGTAAAGGAAACGTTTACTGTCAAAGTACCATTCAAATGTAACTTACTTCATTTCTTCGTCCTAATTGGGAACATATGAAAAACATCAAAAGACAAAAAAATGAAACGAATTGTATTAATGGCAATAGCCACAATATTAAGTGTATCAATATATGCTCAGGATATTTCAGGTAAATGGAATGGAGTATTAAAAGTTGAAGGAACAGATTTGGGATTATCCATTAATATTACCAAAACAGGAGATGATCTAAGTGCAAGCATGGATGTTCCGAAACAAGGAGCAAAAGGAATTCCTGTATCTTTTATAATTTATGAAAATTCTATTCTAAAATTTGAAATTTCAGATGCTGATATTAAGTATGAAGCAACTTTAGATGAGGAAAATACTTTTTTTGGAACATTTAAACAAGGTGGTCAATCTATTCCATTAAGTCTAACTAAGGAGGAAGTCGAAAAAGATAATGTTCCCAGACCCCTAGAAATTGATGTAAGCTTTGCCAAAATTCGGGGAAACGATACTGACGATGAGAAAACTCTGGAGAGTATTGTAAAAGTTCGGGATATAAGCGAACAGTATGCTACAGGTGGACTTTACCTGATGACTCATTACGGAAACCTGGATGGACCAAACCTGGCGCTTTTGTAGTATATTTTCGACAACATCACAAGAGAATGGAGTTGTTGTAGGACGTAACTGGGATAATCAGAACGTGGGTTCAATTATTGTTAGCCATTATGAACCTGACAATGGTTATGCATCTGTTTCCTTTTCAAGAGCGATTGATATGGGCTTCCCTATGAATGTTGGTTTAGACGATATGGCAAAAACTCCTTACGGTGAAAAACTTCTGGTTGCACCTTTCTATGCTTATGATGGAATGAATGAGCATGGTTTATGTGCCATGGTAACAGGTATCAATTCAGTCAAAGTATCTCCTAAAGAAGATCAAGAATCATTGTTTATTGGCTATATCGTTCGAAAACTCCTTGATCATTCAAAAACTGTTGATGAAGCGATTATGTTGGTCGGAAATTACATCCCATTTGATCTTTCTTTAACTCAAATTAATTGCCATTTTTTTGTTAGTGATGCAAGTGGCAAGTCAGTCATTCTGGAATATCAGGATAATGAATGGAAAAAGAGTTATCCGACTAAAAACTGGCAGGTAATGACTAACAATGTGATTAAGGATGTTCCTGATACCCAGCTACGAAAAAAATGCTGGCGATATGGTACTATATCAGGGCTACTTGATAAAACTAATGGCGATGTTAATAGGAATGAAGGGATGGAACTCCTGAAGAATGTTTCGCAAGATGGAACAACCTGGTCGGTCATATATTTACCAAATTCAAATGAAATATACTTCTCAGTTTATCAAAGTTGGGATAAGATATATCATATTCAAGATCTCTAAAATAAAAGAATAAACATCATCTAAAAGTTACTCAATTGGTAACCATCTGGAAACTATAATCTGTAATTGAGGCCAATCCTGATCGTCTTACAATAGAAAGATAAATGAAAATAAACCAGATCATGAAAATGTTAAGTAGCAAAAAACTATTATGTTCTTGTGCTATTTATCCTCTACGGACTAACCAACAAATGAACCAAAGGAATGGAACGGAGTTATCCTAAGATCTTTCAGTTGATTATTTTTTATTATTCGTACAGTTTCGATTCCTGAAAGTGTGATCTGGGCAGATTCATATGATAAAACCCAGCATATATGATTTCAGGAATGCCATTTTGATGACAAAAAGGGCCACAAAGAAGGTTGAATTATCTAACCTTCATCAACCCATTTTGCTTCTTCACCAACTTCCGGTCTCTCTTTACTATCTTTACGCTTCATTGCAGCTCCTGCCTACTTAAATGTGGACTAATTATAAAAACAATGTTGATGATCAGAAGGTATTTTGTCTTATTTGCTTCGAAGATTTTATTGATCGTATGTATTGTTTTGAGCCTTCTTTTATTGTCTTGTGAAACAAAAAAAATCGATAATAAAAGAGAGCTTAAATCGATCGATCTTGACTGGAAATTCATTCAAAAAGATATTCAAGGGGCTGAAAACATAAGTTTTGATGATTCCGAATGGCGACAGTTAAATTTACCACACGATTGGAGTATCGAAGGAGAATACAATAAAAATAATTCTTCAGGAATCGCAGGAGCATTTTTACCCACCGGTATAGGCTGGTATCGTAAAAACCTGGATATTGAGAAACTTCAAGCTGATGACAAATATTTTGTTGAGTTTGCTGGTGTTTACATGAACAGCGATGTATGGATCAATGGGCATCATTTGGGAAACAGACCAAACGGATACATTAGTTTCAGTTATGACATAAGACCCTATTTACAGGAAGGTGCGAATTTATTAGCCGTCAGGGTTGATCATTCAAAAACCCCTAGCGGAAGATGGTATACCGGTTCAGGTATATATCGTCATGTATGGCTTACCAAAACAAAAAATATTTATATTCCGCAATGGGGAACAAATGTTACAACACCAGAAGTAAGTATAGAAAAAGCACTGGTAAATCTTGGTATAACAGTTAAGAATGAGACGGGCGAAAAGCGTAGGCTCACGCTGCAAAGTGTTCTCATAGATAGTAATGGAGAAGAGGTGGTTTCAGCCACGTCCAATGTTCAAGTCACGGGATCTATTCTTGTAGATCAAACTTTTGAAGTGAATAAACCAAAACTTTGGTCACCAGAGTATCCAAACATGTACACTATCCAGACCACTGTTATGGCGAATGGCAATTTAATGGATACATACACAACACCGATGGGTATTCGTTCGATTGAAATGCGGGGTAGCAAGGGATTCTTTCTTAATGGCGAATCTATAAAATTCAAAGGATTAAGCAATCATCACGATGCAGGTCCTGTTGGTTCAGCTGTACCCGATGATGTTTTATATGATCGTCTTAAATTACTAAAAGAAATGGGCTGCAATGCCCTCAGAACAACTCATAATCCTTTTTCTCCAACGTTTTACACCATGTGTGATACTATGGGATTTATGGTAATGAATGAAGCCTTTGATGGTTGGTGGATACCCAAAGCAACACATGATTATGGGAATTACTTCAATGAATGGTGGGAACGAGACTTGACAGATTTTGTGAAACGCGACCGTAATCACCCTTCAGTAGTGATGTGGAGTATTGGCAATGAAGTACGTGGTTTCACAGCGGCCGAGCAAAAAATCATTGTAGATTTTATGCGGAATGTTGATGATACTCGACCAATTACACAAGGGCGTGGTCATAAGGCTCCATATGTAGATTTAGCAGGTTTTAATGGGCATGGCGAATTTAAAGAATCCCTGGAAACATATCATAAAAAACATCCCGATAAAGCTATTATTGGTACCGAGATTACTCATACATTACAAACCAGGGGCATCTATCGAACGCAAACATGGTATCGAACCAAAGACAATCCTGCTCCATGGGAGAAAGCTGAGAATTTTGCCAAGATGGAATCCAGGGTATATAAAATCCCTCATCTTTCTGATGAAGAAGTTTTCAATGGTATAACAAATAAATACCAATCATCTTATGACAACTCAATAGTACGTATAGGGATAAGAGATGACTGGAACCGTGTGGAAGCCTACGATTATTATTTAGGAAACTTCCGCTGGACAGGTTTCGACTATTTGGGAGAATCTTTTGGGTGGCCGGCACGTACAGCAAATTTTGGAATCATAGATCTGGCTGGATTTCCCAAGGACCACTTTTTTTTATACCAAAGCTTGTGGAGTGACGAACCTATGGTACACCTTTTACCACATTGGACTCATCCGGGTAAGGAAGGCATAGAAATTCCGGTAGTGGTTTATACAAATTGTGAGTCGGCCGAGCTATTTCTAAATGAAAAATCACTCGGCATAAAGGAAATGGATAAAGATCGTCAGTTAGTTTGGTTGGTGCCTTATGAAGCTGGTAAAATAACTGTCATAGCCCACAATGGTGTTCACGAGGTTTGCCAAAAATCGTATATTACAGCAGGAAAAGCCATGGAGGTTCAACTATTAGGAAATAGAAAAACTATTCTGGCCAACCAAACCGATATAGTTCGTGTTGAGGGACAAATAATAGATGACAATGGTGTGATGCTACCTGATGCGGATCATTTGATTGAATTTGAGATCAAAGGTCCGGCAAAATTATTGGGTGTTGAAAATGGAGATATACTAGATTTAGAGCCTCATCAAGTGAATTATCGAAAGGCTTTTAAAGGAAAATGTTTGCTACTAATCCAATCCACTGAAGAGAAGGGAATCATTGAGATAAAAGCTACATCAAATCAATTGAAAACAGCAATAGTGAAAATTGTTTCCATATAAGAATGACCAGGAAAGCGTTATTATTAGTAGCATTTGGAATAACAGCAATTGGTATCTTTGTAATATCTTATACAAATACCCAAGATAAGGAGCAGAAACCAAATGTCCTCTTGATAGTTATTGACGATCTGAATGATTATCAAGGCTGTTTTGGAGGGCACCCACAGGCTCAAACCCCAAACATTAACCAGCTTGCCCTTTCTGGTGTAAGATTCGAAAATGCACATTCAAATATAGGTTTATGCATGCCATCCAGAAATAGCTTTCTCACGGGAATATATCCGCATCAATCACGCAATTTTGGCTTAGACCGGTCAACAACACAAACACTTTTTAGGAATAATAAATCATTGATGGAGATATTCGCCGAGAATGGTTATTATGTTATGGGAAGTGGAAAGATACTGCACTCAAATAAGTTAAATCTTTGGGATGAGTGGGGAATCAAGGTGAATAATTACGGGCCATTTGCCTATGATGGGAGAAATCAGGTAGGTCATCCTTCTGTCCCCCAGCCTTTCAGAAGCATCGGTGATATTGATGGTTCATATGCACCTTTGTCAGATGTACCGGTTTTCCCTGATAGCGAAATAAAAAACGAAAACATGGGCTGGGCTTATTCAGGAAAAGATGATATCCCGTTTAATTATATAGATGAAAACAACCGAGATTTAACACCTGATGAACTTCATGCACATTGGGCTGCAAAAAGAATCAATGAAATGGACCTCGAAGGAAGCTCTAAGCCATTTTTTATGGGAATTGGCTTTGTTCGTCCGCATACTCCACTTTATGCTCCAAAAAGGTTTTTCGATCTGTTTCCCATTGAAAAACTTCAACTACCAGTAATAAAAGGAGATGATAATAATGACACCTTCTACAATGCTAATTATCCAGTTGAACTTACTGAAGACAATAAATGGTATACCAATACTTCAAAGGGCCAGATGTATTATAAACTACTTGCCGAATCTTACGATAACGACGAGGAGCTTGCATTGAAGCATTTTCTTCAGGCCTATTTGGCATGTGTTGCTTTTGTTGATGAGCAAGTTGGGCTCGTACTAAATGCACTGAACGACAGCAGGTTTAAGGAGAATACGATTGTTGTACTATGCAGTGATCATGGTTGGCAAATGGGGCAAAAACAATACCTGTTTAAAAACTCACCATGGAGTAATAGTACCCATATCCCACTTATTTTGAAAGCTCCAGGCATGGAAGTTGGCAGTACAATTGAACATCCTGTTTCACTTATTGATATATACCCCACATTAAAAGATATTTGTGGCCTTATTGGTGACAATAAAAAGAACAGTTCAGGTTTTCCTTTAGGGGGTGGCAGCTTGAAATCCTTTATGGAAAATTCGGGAAGGAATGATTGGAACGGCCCGGATGGAGCCTTAACTGTAATTGCTACTGATGTTGTTGATTATGACTATGCAAAGCAAACATTTTCATATCGAACGAGGAATTATCGTTTCATCATGTATCCCAATGGGCAAGAAGAATTATATAATATAAATAATGATCCCAATGAGTGGGAAAATATAGCTCATAAAAAAGAGAGTTATGAAATAAAAAATGAGTTGAGAAAAAAGATCTTGGAGATAATAAATCAGAATCATCCGACAGATTAGATTCCTTATTTTAGAAAAAGAAATATAAACTAACCTTTATGCTATTTCACAGAATAGTAATTGTACTAATCCTCTCATTAACTCTCGGAGTAAAGGCTCAGGACAATATAAGTCTCAATGGTAAATGGGAAATAATTTTTGATTACAACAATGAGGGGCGAGCTAATAAGTGGTTCTTCAATTCCAATTTTGAAAGTCATCCGGATAAAAAGGATATTATAGTTCCTGGTTGTTGGGAGGAGATCGAAAAGAATTATGAAGGAGCTGGCTTCTACCGTAAGAAGTTTACTATCCCAGCCCAATGGGAAGGAAAGATGGTTTATATCAACTTCGATGCAGTCAACTATGTAGCAGAGCTGTGGCTTAACAATAATGTGATTGATTATCACGAAGGTGGTTTTACCCCTTTTAGCTTTAGAATAGATAAGTCCTTGATATTTGGTGCAGAGAATGTCCTGACAATGCGCGTGCTTGGTCCTATTATCCTTGAGAATAAAGTTGTGGATAATATGGGACGTCAGGAAACACCACAATGGCGTGGTGGAATAGCAGGAGGTATATGGCAGCCTGTTAGTATTAGTGCCAATGATTCAATAAGAGTTGAGGATGTTTTCATTGAAACAGACATCCGTAATAAAACGGCGAGTTTTAAATTGGAAATTGAAAGCAATGTCATTACTACCACCCACGCTGATGTCAGTTTGATTGTTACCAGCCCAGGTGGTGAAACTGTGGCTCAGAAGATAGTAGAAATGGTGCTTTCCCCGGGATCCAATCAAAAACAGGTGATTGTTGAAATTCCTGAGGCTCAAAACTGGACATTAGTCAATCCATATCTTTATCAAGCCCGAGTGGAAGTGAAATACGCAGGACAAATCTCAGATTCCTGGGAACATAAATTTGGATTGCGTGAATTTACAATCACAGATAGTAGATTCTACTTTAATGGTGAACCTTTATACTTAAAAGCTACATTTTTTGAGGGCCTATACCCAACGCGTATTGCTTACCCTGACAGCAAAGAAATGGCCATAAAAGAAATCATGCTGGCCAAAGAGGCAGGCTTTAATATGATTCGTCCATGGCGTAAACCTCCGCCAAAAATGTGGTTAGACCTCTGTGACAGCATCGGTATGATGACAGTTGGAAGCCTTGTTGTGGAATGTATGCACCGCCCTATCTCTACACCCTACCTGGCAAAATGGGTGGAATTAGAGGTGCGCGAATCTATTTTACGTGACAGAAACAGAGCCTGTGTTGTTCAGTGGGAATTGTTCAATGAAGCTAATCGTCCGGTATTGCAACAAATGATTCACTCAATGTCGGTTTTGGCTCAGGAATTAGATCCAAGCCGCTTAATTTTGGATGAATCAGGCGGTACAAAAGGAGCCAACATGTATTTACCTTATCAGGATAATCCTTTGAGAATTAATGATATTCACACCTATCCAGGGGGGCAGGTAAACCAAATGCAATATGACCGTTGTTTAATCATAGGAAAAACAGAGGCAGAGATAAACTCAATGGATTTACAGGAGCTTAAAATGCCTGGTCGTAACGTTCAACCCTTTTTAATGTCATATCTGTCTGAATTAGGATATGCCAGTTGGCCTGATATTGTAAACAACAACAAAGCCTTTCAAAATGCAAATCCAATTGTACCGGCTGCAGTTTCGCATAAAAAGCTGGAAGAACAATTGCACCTGGCATTTAAGGTAACTGGTTTTAATAAAGTCTTTCCTGACTTGCATGAGTATTGTCTCGAAGAGCAAAAGATTCACGGTATCGCCAATAAAAGAATGATAGAAGCTACCCGTGCGAACCCTGCTATTAGTGGCTATTGCATCCACGCCTTAACCGATGGAGACTGGATTTTGGGCGCCTCGATTCTTGATTTGTGGCGAAATCCTAAAACCTATGCCTACGAGATGACCAAAGAAGCCAATCAGCCTCAGATTGTTTCCATTCGAGTGCTTCCCCGTAACTTATATGCAGAGAAAGGTGGTAAAATTCAAATTACAGGAATAAATGAATATCCTGATAGTAGAGTAAATGTGACGCTTAGGATTGAAACTGCAAAAGGACGAAAAGTAAGCTCCAGAACTTTCACTAGTCAACTTAAAAATGGAGTCTCTCAACTCTACAATGAAGCCTTGAATACACAAAAGATGCAGGGTTCTTATATTGTGAAAGTGACTGTGAAAGATGTATCTGGCAAGCTGTTGACTTCTAATCAACAATCATTTGATGTGTTTACTAAAAAGCACATGAAAAAACCGATACCACAAGTGGCAATAGTAGATGGTGATAATAGAATCACAGAACATCTGAAAAACAAGGGTATTGACTGTATTTCTTTTTCAAAAGACATGGATTTATCAGTACCGGTAATAGTTGGCAAGGGGGAAAAAGGCGACAAGAATTTTAGAGATCAGGTAGAAAATGTGAAAGCTTTTGCGGAGCGTGGAGGCTATGCAATTTTCTTATCGGTACAGGGTACTAACCTTACCTGGGGTGCTCCAAATCCTGAACTAAAACCTGAAGATGCTAACGATGACTGGCGCAGAATTGTATCACGAGTACTTCAGGATATGGACCTTGACAAACTACCATTTAAGGCTAATATGTACTCTACCAATGGTAATTACATCTCAAGAAATCATATTGTGACGGATAATGATGTTTTTAAAGGACTTCCGGTCAACACCCTGATGAGCGGAGCTTATGAAAATGTATGCGCAACAGAGTCCATTTGTCGTCCTGCTGAGGGGAAGTACCTTGCCGGGGTGATAACTTACGACCAGAATAAAAACATGGACATTATGCAACGTCATTACAATGGTATTGGTGATGTGCTTTGGGCCGCCGATGTTTTGTTAGTGGAGAAGGGAAAAGGTAAAATGCTTTACTCAACGCTTAAGATCATAGAGAATTTAGGAAAAGATCCGGTAGCTGATATCTTGCTATACAATATGATCAGCATTGACTAAGGCAGTACGGATGTCTTTGTTACCTGATGAGCATATTGTATATTTAAACCCAATTGAAAGGTAGAGTTTTGGCGATGAGACTAAAGATCTTTATCATAACAGTTCTGCTTTCTGGCTTAAATTTGATTTCCGAAGCACAACCCAGGAGCATTCAGTTCGATCATCTTTCTGTAGATGATGGATTGCCTCATACTACCGTGACCTGCATAATTCAGGATCATCTTGGATTTATGTGGTTTGGAACATTGAATGGTTTGTGTCGTTACGATGGATACAATATCAAGATATTTCTGAATGATCCTGAGGATTCTACTTCCATAAGTAACAATCAGGTCTGGACAATATTTGAGGACTCATACAACAGACTATGGGTTGGAACCAGGGGGGGAGGTATCAATCTGTATAACCCCGAAAAGGATGTGTTTACATGCTATAAACATGATCCAAACGATAAAAACAGCCTGCCATTTGACATCATTCGTACCATAACTCAGGATCATTCTGGTAGAATATGGATCGGCACCTACAAAGGTGTGTGTTGGTATGATACTGAAAAGGATAGGTTTAATCGATTATCTGATGAACTAGGAATTTCCGATGATGAACAGGGCTCAATCTATAGCTTTTCCGAGGATATAAAAGGACAACTCTGGATAGGTAGCCTTGGAAATGGCCTGCTAATGCTCAATAAATCCAGATCAAAGGTAACTAAATTCACAAGTCAGGTGGATGATCCGAAAAGTCTTATTGAAAATGCAGTTATGGCCATTTTTACCGACAGCCAATCAAGACTATGGGTGGGAACCAAACATGGAGTGTCACGCCTGAATATAAATGAGCCTGAATTGGGTTTTGTAAATTACACACATAGTGATTCATCCGATTCAAGTATCTCTGGTGGAAGCATCTATGCAATAGATGAAGACAAAGCCGGTAGGATCTGGTTTGGAACAGATGAGGGCTTGGATGTATTTAATAACAAAGAAAAGAGTTTTTCACATTATCGCCATAGTTCCCTTACCAATAGCAGTTTAAGTGACAATCAGGTGTGGTCGATATGTGAGGATAAAACCGGTCTGCTTTGGTTTGGTACCCACTGGGGAGGGATTAATATCTATAAACCATCAAAAAACACATTCACACAATACTCCCATAATGCTCTTAATCCCTTGGGCTTATCCAATAAAGTGGTACAGTCTATCATCCAGGATCGGGATGGGGACATATGGCTGGGAATTGACCATGGCGGAGTAAACTTCTTTGATAAAGAAATGGGTACTTTCGTTCATTACTGTTATGAGGAAGGAAATGAAAAAAGTCTGAGCAGTAATCCCGTGCTTGATCTTGAAGAAGATAGCTATGGATATATCTGGGTTGGTACCTGGGGTGGGGGTCTGAACCGCTTTGACAAAAGAACTGGAGATTTTAAGAGGTATCCCACAAATTGCTCAGACTCCCTGGGAATCTGTGGCGAAAATGTTTTTGCAATCTTCGAAGATAGGGATAGAACTCTGTGGATTGGAACACATGATTGTGGACTTCACCGATATAACAGAGAAACCGATAGTTTTACCATATATAAATTGGTACAGTCCGATTCGGCCAGTATCAGTTCAAATCGTATCTTTTGTATTCAGGAGGATAACTTCAATAATCTCTGGGTGGGTACCAACTCAGGATTGAATCTTTTTGAAAAGAAAACCAAGCAATTCAAGGTATTTAGTCATGATTCTGATGTTCCCCTGAGCCTGATTGACAATACCGTAAGAGATATCTTTCAGGATTCCAAAAACCGACTCTGGATTGCCACAAATGCCGGATTAAGCCAATTTAACTATGATGAAGGTAACTTTAATAACTATACTACAAGGAATGGACTGCCAAGTAATGTGGTAAGTTCGATTCTGGAGGATGATAATGGAAATCTCTGGCTGGGAACATATTCGGGCCTATCCAGATTTAATCCGGATATGGAGATATTCCAGAATATTAAGAAAAAGGATGGGATCCTGGATAATCAGTTGCGTTATCGTTCTGCATGTAAGCTGAATTCTGGCGAGTTTGCCTATGGTACCCCTGTCGGTTTTTTTATTTTTCATCCGGATAGTATTGTTGAAAATCATTTTGTTCCTGAAATAGTATTTACCGGTTTTAACCTATTCAGTAAACCTGTTCGAGCCGGCTATGTATATAGAAATCATACAATTCTGACACAGTCGATAAATGAAACAGAATTAATAGAACTGCCCCATTATCTAAATGATATTGCATTTGAAATTGCAGCACTAGATTATACGGCTCCTGAGGGTAATTCTTATGCCTATATGTTTGATGAGGAGGATGAAGACTGGATCTCTTTAGGGAATGAGGGCAAAATAAGCTTCAATAATTTGAAGGCTGGAGAATATATTTTGAAGGTAAAAGGATCAAATAGCGATGGGATTTGGAATGAAGAGGGCCGTCAGATTACATTTATTATTAACCCTCCTTTTTGGAAAACCTGGTATGCTTTGGTATTCTATATTCTTTTTGGTTCATTGTTTTTAAGCTTTTTATTAAGATCAATCGTAAAGAAAGAAAGGCTCACAAAGGAATTAGAGATGAGCGGATTAGTTGCTGAGCAAGAACGACAGCTTAATGAATTGAAATTCAGATTTTTTACGAATGTTTCCCACGAATTCAGAACCCCTCTAACATTAATTATTGCACCTGTATGTGAACTAATTAGTAAAAGCCGGGAGTTGCAATTACCAGATGAGTGTGCGAGAAAACTGGATCTGGTAAGCAATAATGCCCAAAGACTTCTAAGACTCGTAAATCAGTTGATCGAGTTTAGGAAAACAGAGTCCGGATTAATGGATCTTAAGGTTTCTGAGTGCAACATATCTGAACTTGTTTTTGAAATTTCCCAGTCCTTTGGGGAGCTGGCCAATATTAATAACATTGAGTTTCAGGCAATCGATCACATCAAAGAAAATACTATTTGGTGCGAATCCACAAAGATCGAGATGGCTATTAATAATCTATTATCCAATGCATTGCGATATGCGCCAGCAAATGGATTTGTAAGACTTAGGATTGAGGAAGATAAGGATTGGATTTTCATCAGTGTGGAGGATAATGGTCCTGGAATCTCTCCAGAAGAGCAATCAAAGATATTTGATAGATATTATCAAACGAATAATACTGGAACTGGAACTTCAGGTATTGGTCTTTCCTTGTCAAAAAGATTGGTAGAGTTACATAAAGGGGAGATTTGGCTTCAAAGCACTCCGAATGAGTCAACTATTTTTAAAATAAAGCTTCCAAAAGGTCGTAGTCATTTTTCTTCTAACCAGTTTCGTTCTGGAGCAGAGCTTACAAGTGAATCTGATTTCATCTCTAATCCATTAAAGCAACAACAAAGCAAGATTAGAAAAGTACCAGCTGGATCAGGACAAAAATCTATTCTGGTTATCGATGATAATCCTGATATCCGGGATTATTTGAATGAATTGCTATCCGTGGAATACAATGTTTCTGTTGCATCGGATGGTATGGAAGGCTGGGAAAAGGCAATTTGTGATATTCCTGATCTAATTATTTCTGATATTCTGATGCCCAATAAAGATGGCTATGAATTATGCAAAAATCTAAAGAATGATGAGCGTACTCAGCACATTCCTGTTTTCCTGTTAACCGCCAAAGGTGCAGATCAATTCAGATATTTAGGTGTAAAACAGGGAGCTGACGATTATATCTCAAAGCCATTCGATCCGAATTATCTTCTGGAAAGAGTCAATCAGGCCTTAATAACCCAGACTAAGCTGGTAAAGAAATACAGCAAAAAAATTGTTTTGGGTCCTGATGAGGTTGAGATAACTCCACTCGAAGAAATATGGGTTGAAAAAGCAAAGAAAATTATTGAAAAGAACTTATCGAAATTTGAATTTGATACCCACAAGCTTGCCTCTGAACTTGGGATGAGTCATTCAAGTATGTATCGCAAACTATCTCCTGTTATTAAATGTACTCCAGCGGAGTTTATACGAAATGTTCGCCTCGAAAGAGGAGCACAATTGTTATCAGACCAGCAACTGACTATACAGGAAATAAGTCTTCAAGTAGGCTTTTTAGACCTGAAAACCTTCAGGAATTGGTTTGAAAAGAAATATGAATTAACCCCCTCAAAATATCGAAAGCAAGTTCTCGAAGACAATTCTTCTTTGGAAGACTAATTTGTTAAATAACTTTCACAGAGTCTATTGCGGTGAATTTTGAGATATTTGCCACCCCCTCTTGGGATGTCATTATTTGTGTATTTGAGACAAATACCACGTTCTTCTGAGATAGATTTTCTTGTATTCGATTTTTCTGTGGTCTAATTTAGTTCTTGAAAAATTTCTACAAATGAAGCAGGATACTAATCTGGAGAAAAAACTAAAAAAGCAAAAAAGGCAAACACGCTTGGTTATTCTGCTTGTATACATTGTATTTATTGCATTTATCTGTTTTTTGTTTATTCTGTAATCTTAACTGTAAAATTCTATGAAAAGATGCTATGAAACGCTTAAAGTTGGTTTCCTTGTAGTAATGCTACTCTTGGGATCAGTTGGGTATAGTTATGCTCAACAGAAATCCGTAAGGGGTAATATTACTACTGCAGCCGGGGAACCATTAGCCGGGGTAACGGTATATGTCAAAGGAATGACATCTGTCGGAACCATTTCAGGCGAAAACGGAGACTATTCAATTAATCTCCCAGATGGGGCTGAAGTTCTTGTTTTTTCATTTGTTGGAATGATTACACAAGAAATTTCGATTGGTAACCAAGGGATTATTAATGTTCAACTGGTCGATAAGGCCATAGACCTAGAAGAGCTGGTTGTGGTTGGGTATGGTATCCAAACCAAGAAGACATTGACTGGTTCGATCAGCTCAGTTCAATCAGCAGATCTTACTCAAAGGCCTGCTGCAAATACCACCGAGCTTTTGATGGGTAAAGTTTCAGGTTTGGTAACCATGCAGGAAAGTGGTTTACCGGGTGCTGACGGTGCAATTCTTCAAATTCGCGGTTTCGGTAGTCCCTTAATCTTAATTGATGGAGTACAGGGTTCACTGGCCGATATTGATCCTAATGACATTGAGTCAATCAGTACTTTGAAAGATGCATCTGCTTCAGTTTATGGAGCTAGGGCCGGTAATGGAGTTATTCTTGTAACTACAAAACGTGGATCAAAAACAGGGGCTACTATTAATTACAGTGGAACCTATTCCTTTACCCAACCAACTTTCCTTCCCGACCGTGTTGGCGCAGGTAAATGGGCCGAGTTGTTACACGAGTCCGGATTAAATCCAGATGAGTATAGCCCAAAGCATGTAGTTTATAATCCTGACGATAATTCTCTGATGGATACCTTAAGCGGAACACCTTATGCTGGTTACGACTGGTCAGAAGGATTATATCGTAATTGGACTCCTCAATTACAGCATAATATTAGTGCAAGGGGAGGTTCAGATGCAATTCAGTATTTTATTTCTGTTGGTATGACAGATCAGGAGAGTAACTTCAAGTCGGGCGACTATGATTATACACGTTACAATGTTAGGTCAAATATTGATGCTAAAATCACTGATAATTTAAGTGCATCAATGGATTTCTCATATAGACAAAGCATTATGGACAGGGCAAATTTCAGTGCTTCCACTATGTACAACTCTCTTCAAACTGCAAAGCCGGTTTATCCATTTATTCATGATGATCCTGAGAGGGCAGCATACTCCGGATTCCTTCAAAGAAGCCCATATGCACAAACATTCAAGGATTTCTCAGGTTGGTATAATAATAATACAAACTCCTTACTTGGTGCTTTTGAACTGAAGTATTCTTTCCCAACAATTGAGGGTCTTACTGCTTCAGCAAGACTATCATACGAAGAGATTTTTGTAAATAGAAAGAATGTTTCTAAACCATTTAACGTATGGGAATATGATCCAACGGCAATGCCAGATGGTGACCCATGGATTGCTCAGGGGACCCAGAATGGCAACACCATGTATGTTTATACAAGCAGGGCTACTGAGCTAATGCCTGTTTTTAGTCTTCAATATGCTAAGAGGATCGGCGATCACAATTTCAAGGGAGTATTAGTAAGTGAAACACGAACTTATAATTTTACTAGCTTACGTGGAGATCGAAAGGATCTATTATCATTCCAGGCCCCTTATTTATCATATGCATCGGAAGAAGGTAAAGATAACAATGAAGGAACAAGCCAAACTGCTCGTTCCAGTGTGATTGGTCGTGTGAACTATGATTTCAAAGGGAAATATTTGTTAGAGTTTGCCATGAGGGCTGATGCATCTGCCGAGTATCCAACTGAAGGGCGCTGGGGATTCTTCCCAAGTATTAGTGCTGGATGGAGATTATCAGATGAAGATTTTATCAAGGATAATTTTGATGCAGTCAATAACCTGAAACTTAGAGGTTCATTCGGTGTGCTTGGAAATGATGCGGTATCTTCTTTTGACTATTTAACTGGATATAACATTACATCAAATTTCTACCTTTTTGGAAGTACTCCATATCCAATTATCAGTTCTGCAGGTTTGGCCAATCCGAATGTAACCTGGGAATCAATGAAGCTTGGTAACATAGGTATTGAAGGTATTCTATGGGATGGTTTGTTTGGATTTGAAATCGATGCTTTCTATCGCTTAAGGGAGAATATTCTTACTACACCAACAGAAACAGTTCCTACTACCTTTGGTGCTGATCTTCCGAGAACCAATCTCAATAAACGTGATAATCGAGGATTTGAAGTATTGCTAAGCCATCGAAACAGAGTTGGTGAGTTTGCTTACGACATTTCACCAATGTTTTCATGGTCAAGAGGTAAATATGTTGATCTTCAAGAAGAGATATCTGAAGATCCTGAATGGAATGCCCGGTATATCCAGGAAGGTGGATGGGATGATCTCCGTTGGGGATTGACCAGCGATGGTTTCTTCATGAACCAGGCTCAAATTGATGAACATATTGTCGATCAGGATCAGAATGGTAATACCACAATAAAAGTTGGTGACTTAATCTACAACGATATCAATAATGACAGCATTATTGATTGGCATGATGAGCAAGTAATTGGAACTAATTCATTACCAAACATAATGTACAGCATGAATGTTGGTGCAGAATACAGAGGTTTCCGTTTAAGCATGTTATGGCAGGGTGCCGCAGACTATACAGTGGTATTCAGTGGTTCAGCAGCTGCTCCTTTTTCAAATGAATCTATTCCGCTGATTGAGCATTATAATAACCGTGCTATCATTGGAGTTGATGAAGAAGGAAACGAATATATTACAAATCCTGATGATTTTAGTTTACCTAATGTTACTCAGAATGGACGAACTCAAAATAATGGTAAA
>JABHCC010000042.1 GCA_018669475.1 Bacteroidota bacterium
GCACAAATAATTGAGTTGAAACTTTGGGTTACTGATTTAAGACCTACTACATTAGCTCCGGTTCCGGTAAAAACAAAGAAACATTCTGTTTCACTTCCAAATGTATTTCTAATTTTGGAAGTTGCCTGCCTGGTATATATGTCATCTCCATAACCAACGGTATGTCCTGTGTTACATGATGACATGGCACTAATTATCTCCGGATGAACTGCAGAATTATTATCACTTGCAAAACCGCGTGGATTTTTCATTATATCCCAATTATTTGAGGACAAATTTAGACAAATATCACTGAAAGATTACGTAATAATTCCTATCTTAATTTTTTGCATTTTTAATCAATAAAATATTTAACATGTTCTCAATTGACACATACACAAACAGGCGTAATACTCTGAAAAAGAAGATCAAATCAGGCATTGTACTTTTCCTCGGTAACGAAGAAAGCCCTATGAATTATTTTGACAATACTTTTCATTTCAGACAGGATAGTACTTTTCTGTACTACTTTGGGCTGGATTTTCCAGGTCTTGCCGCAATAATTGACCTTGATGAGAACCGTGAAATTGTATTCGGAAATGATTTGACTGTTGAGGATATTGTGTGGATGGGGACACAACCTACTTTACTGGAAAGAGGTCGATCATATGGCATTGAAAATGTTCAGGCCGTCAATAAACTTGCTGATTATCTAAATCTTGCCAAATTGAGTGGCCGGGAAATTCACTTTTTGCCCCCTTACAGACCAGAAAACAGAATAAAGCTCCAGGATCTTCTGGGCTTACCAGCTAGTTCATCTCATGAATCAGCATCTAAAGAGTTCATTCTGGCAGTTGTTGGCCAAAGGAATTACAAAAGTGATGAAGAAATAGCAGAGATTGAAAAAGCGGTTGACATCTCTGTTGACATGCATGTTGCAGCCATAAAATTGGCCAAAGCCGGGATGAAAGAATCAGAACTTGCTGCTGCTTCTCAGCAAATTGCGGTCGCTGCCGGTGGACAAATTTCCTTTCCTATTATTATGACTATCAATGGGCAGACTCTTCATAATCATTATCATGGGAACACACTAAAACCAGGAGACATGGTTCTATGTGATTGCGGTGCAGAAACAAATCTGCATTATTCAGGAGACCTGTCAAGTACCTTTCCTGTAGACAAACAGTTTACAGCAGTACAAAAACAGATTTATGAGATCACCTTACGTGCCCATGAAGCTGCTTTGGCAAAACTTGCCCCTGGCACAGCTTTCCGCGAGGTGCATAACACAGCCTGTCGGGAAACTGTTGTAGGTCTTTCTGAATTAGGTATAATGAAAGGAAACCCGGATGAAGCGGTAAAATCAGGAGCCCATGCCATGTTTTTCCCTTGTGGTACTGGACACATGATGGGAATGGATGTACATGATATGGAAGATTTAGGCGAAGTATATGTGGGATATGACGGAGAACCTAAAAGCACTATGTTTGGCTTTAAGTCTTTAAGGCTTGCCAGAACACTTGAACCAGGCTTTGTTGCAACTATTGAACCTGGCGTGTATTTTATTCCTGAGCTGATTGACCAATGGAACTCTGAAAAACGACATCTCGATTTTATTAATTATGAAGAGGTTCAGAAATATCGGGATTTGGGTGGGATAAGAAATGAGGAAGACGTATTAATTACCTCAGAGGGATACCGGGTGTTGGGAAAAAGAAAACCAAAAACTATAGAAGAAATAGAATCATTGAGATCTTAATACAGATACAGATCCACATGCATGTCAATAACATAATTAGCGTATACTTAAAGGTTTCCATCCTTATTTGTTTAATGTTGTTTGGAAAAATAACAACCATCACTCAGGCACAAGAAAAGAATGTCACTGCATTTGAGAGCTGGAATCTGCATCATGAAATGGAAGCAAACTCACAATTCGCAGGTTTGTTTTGGCATCATATTGGTCCAACATTTATGGGAAACCGGGTTGAATCCATTGATTGTCCGATCAATCAGCCAGGTGTAATTTATGCTGGATTTGGATCAGGCGGTTTATGGAAAACTATTAATAGCGGGCTAAGTTGGGAACATGTTTTTAAGCAGCACTCATACAGTATTGGTGATGTAGCTGTTTCTATCAGCGACCCTTCAATTGTCTGGGTTGGTACCGGTGAAAATCTACGAGCTAGTCGTGGGTACTCTTACCCAGGAACCGGTGTATATAAATCAATGGATGCTGGAAAAAATTGGTTCAATATGGGTCTTCATGACAGCCATCATATTTCCAGAGTTGTAATTGATCCAACTGATGCAAACAGGATATTTGTAGCAGCTTTGGGGCATTTCTGGTCTCCGAATGAAC
>JABHCC010000043.1 GCA_018669475.1 Bacteroidota bacterium
CCACAAAGGATACAGGTATTTGCGTGGATTGCAGGCAATATCATCCATGCTGACTTGGTCAATACCCAAGCCTTTGCCTCCTCCTTTAACGTGCTTCCACGCTGACCAAACCTGTTGTTTGCTTACTGGTTGCGTCTTTGGCTTTAATTCCTCAATCATCCTTGTTTTAAGTTGTTGCTCTCATTAAACACCTGTCTGGTGAAGCCCTTCGCTCCATCCCCATTACAGGGACTTCATCACTACTACGACTTCATCCGCCACCACCCAACGCTTTTCTACTTCTTGACCTCACGGTTCTCCCGCTTGTGTCGTCTCGATTGACATCATTGAGTGGCTTCCCCAGTTCCATAATTAAGCCTATATACAAGTCCTGCTGCCTTTATGCCGAGTGCCAATACAGGCAATCTATCTCTCAGGTAACCCCTGCACTTGTCCCGGGACAGACAAAGTTCCCCCGGTTTCTGACACTTCCTCAGTCAATTTCGACACCTCAACGATCAGTTCACTTGCGTTCAGCTCTTGTATAAATACCTGAAATGCTTCTTTCAGCACCCCTTTTCCCTATCCGCTCAACACCTCTATCCTTAGATAAAAGCACCGTAGGGTGGTTTGATAGGTACTCCTGATAGTCCCTATCGGTGGTTCATCTCTGTTCTGCCTTTCTAATAAACGATCTGTTGGGTAGCTCGGCCAGTCAGTTCACTCGACCTCCGCAGTCATACCATACAATCGATAAATTTGTAGCGGCAAAGCAGTCCACCATCTTAATTATAGTTAACCCAATAGGTTGTTTAATACAATGCGCCTTTGTATCCCTATTGAGCCTCTGGGCGCACTTTATCTTTTATACAGCGTACACTTGACACTATTTGAGTATCATCCTCAAAATCCAGATAAATCTCATCCATGAAAGAGGTTCCAAGTCTAACATTGAATGCAAACATGCCAGCATAAGTCCGACCTTCCTCGCTAATACGCTGATCCCTACTCCAAAAACTAGCTACTGAGTCTGCATGGAAAACTAATGAATCAGTACGTGAGATAGCAAACTGATGCCCTGCCCCAAGGTCAATTCCTGATAAGCCATTCGAGCCATAATACTTAAAAGTGAAAAACCACGGAAACCTTGAATACAAGGATTGCCATTCAAGCTCATTTGGCAAATGCCATCCATCAGGACAAATGCCTTGGGATCGGCTTAGGTCATGATTGTTCGCCTCCGCCCATGAATAGGCGTAGCAAAAACGCTGGTAGGAATAACTCCATAAGTAGTAGTGCTCAATCTTTTGATTGTCAGCAAGGTCTTCTGCAATAGGGTCAATTGGGGCTCCAACAGCCAGATTTTCTGCCATCCACCAGTCATCCCCAATTTTCACTGTTTTGTAGCTTTTACCATCTCTAATATCGATGATCGATCCAACATCTTTGTTTCTGCCAAAGACCTCAAGTTCTTCAGAAATAGCAGAAACTTGCTCATCTTCATCCTTTACTTCTACTGAAATAAGATAGCTTCTTGGTTCTGAAAAGTTCTTTAATTGAACCCCTTGTGAACCAAAATCGGTATCCCAAATTCCATCCCCATCAAAATCCCATCGATATTCTAGAGTTGGGAGCAAGCTACGGTCATCAGTGGATTCCAATGCATTTAGTTCAAAAAGGGTAGTTGAATCTCCGATTGGTGGATAGATGACCAGTGTAGGTATGGGTGGATCAGAGATCCTCTCACAACCACAAAGAAAATAAACGCCAGCCAAACTAAGAACCACAGTTATTAATGAGATTGGTTTAAACATGTACAGTTAAAAGCATTAGGTTCAGGGGACAACTAAAGGTAGGAAAAAAAGTCTTTATTGTTTACTAATTCCGCAATTCTTAAGCGCGTATAAGGCCATGTAATACAGATTAGGCCGCTGTCAGTAATTCTCAAAAGAAAACTTCTTCACTATTTTTATACCTCATTGGCATATTTATTGCGACAATCCGGCAAGAACCTTAACACCTATACAATGAAGAAGATACTTTTAATTGCCTTTTGCCTTGGCTTGTTTCTGCCTGATGGTATGGCCCAAGAGAAATCACCTTTTATTTTGAAAGCATCAACAATCTACCGTCATTATCCAATGTTTGTTGGGAATGCTCCAACATTAAGAGCTATTCCTTTTCAAATAATTCCTGACGATCAAATTGGTGGATTGGGACTTGGATTGACTATAGGAATATATGCTGAGAAGATCAGAACCGCAGTTGAATATCGACATTCCATCCACAACGGGACAACACATTGGGAGAGTTTTTATCTTGATACAAGCTCTATCTCTCCCTCAGTCTCAGTGCCCATTAATAAACTGATTCATGATCTTGAACTTGATGTGGTGAAGTATTTTGGGAAGGGAAAAATAGTCTATTTTGCCTCAATCGGCGGAACAGTAATGAATTTAAACACCCACTATTTTGTTCAGGAATTAACCTATACGGAAAATTGCACTCATAATGATCCCAATATGATTAACGTTATATCTTCAACCTGTGATGGTGCTCACATAACCTACGGGGATACAGGGAACCTTATTTTAGGTGGGGCAAAACTAGGCTTTGGAGCTGAGTATAAAAGATTATCGGCCGAATTAAGTCTCTTTTTCTGTGAGCAATCGGTTTATCAAAACCGAAACCCATTCCTCTTTCCTGAGCTTAGATTGAGTTATTCGTTTTTATAGCGTAAATGGATGATGTTGTTAATTAGATGTTAGTGCATTCACTGATTAGATTATCCGACAAAAAAAACAACGAACCCCGGAGTTTATTGAGCAATGCTTTCGGGACATTAACTTCCTGATTAGTATGACAATCACCTATTGCTCCAATCATCAGCACGAGGTGCTCACAAAGCCCGGTTTTTCTACTTCAGCTTGTTTAGGAATATCGGTAGCGTAAAGTTAAAGTATGATTCGACAATTTCAAAGGGACCGATTCGTCTTTCACCGGTTTTGAAAGAATTCTAACCTAGAAAAGGCCTTTTTACAGCAAAAATACAAATCTTACATATTCCAACTTAAGCGTTGGATATTGTGACGAATCCTTACATATCACAATCGCTATTGGTCAATAACTTCAAATCTTCAATTAGGCGGTTCGACTTTTGTCCTGTCGTCTCCACAAATGAAGATCAACCACTTATCGATTCTGTTCGGTAGGTGGTTTTTTCGTTTCTGCCCGTTTTCTGCCCGTTTTTGCAGAAAGAAAGTATGAGGCTCATATTGGATGCACCGGACATAATTAACCCTCTCTGCCGGAACAAAATGCATAACCTTTGACATGTCTATGTCGCTATGTATCTGTTCATTATGTTGGGGTTTAAAAAACGGCGAACTGTGTTTGATTCATCCGGTGCGTGCAATTTAAGCCCCAAGACCACCCAAATTTATACTAATATAATGACCAAGGTGAATGATCAAATTAAGAACCCTTTGGATAATCTTGATCTTTAAATGACTAAACAATCTTTATCCATTTTCAAATTTGTATCTTGGGAAAAGAACTCAACCATAACAATGAACAATTCAATTTACCTGTATGGGATATAGCCGCCATTTGGCTGCTATGGACTCGTTAGTGAAAATAAAAATAATATCCTTAACCATAACATGAAATCATTAAAGATTACAACCATCATCGGATTACTTTCCTGCTGGTTTACGCTAGTTGCTCAAGCCAATGATCCAACAACTGTCGAATCAAACCGCGTTGCAGAAGTAACTTTATCTTCGGACAAAACTTACGAAAACCCATTTTCTGAAATAGAAGTTGCTGCTGTGGTAACGCAACCTGATGGTAAGAAACTTAAAGTGCCAATGTTTTGGGTTGGTGACAAACAATGGTCACTCAGATATGCGTCTGATATTTTAGGTGAACACACTTTTAAGACTGAGTGCTCAGACAGTAACGACAAGGGCTTACATGGACAAAAAGGAAGCATCACCGTTGAAGCTTACAAAGGAAATAACTCCTTATACCAACATGGCCCGATTCAAATATCGAGTGACAAAAGACACTTCGAACATCAAGATGAAACCCCCTTCTTATGGTTGGCAGATACTTGGTGGAAGAGTTTATGTAAACGAATGACGTGGGATGGATTTCAAGAATTGACAGCAGACCGTAAGACCAAAGGATTTAATGTAATTCAGATTGTTTGCGGACCATATCCTGATGAAGACATGTTAGAAGAACGGTGGGAGAACGAAGGCGGAAAACCCTATGAAAAAATAGATTTCAGCGTAATGAATCCAAAATACTTTGAATATGCGGACAGACGTATAGAGCATCTTATTGATAATGGCATTGTACCGGTAATCGTTGGCGGCTGGGGACGTCCACAAGGTGGAGGTAAAAGCACGCTGATGCAAGTAGGACTAGAAGGTTACAAGAGACATTGGCGCAATCTGGTTGCACGTTACAGTGCCTACCCTACGGCTTGGATGATTGGCGGTGAAGCCAAAGATCACTATGGTCCGTGGTCTGAGGTAGCTCAATATGTAAAGGATATTGATGCTTTTAAACGAGTGAGTTGTTATCATGCTCCTGGTCACCCACGAACTGCTTTAAAAGACAATTCGATGTTTGATTTTGATATGCTTGCAATTGGTCATGATGGTATGGAGACTGTCGACAAAACTTTTGAGCTAATGCAGGCAAGTATTGATGCCTCCCCTAAAAGGCCAATAGTTTGCGGGGAAGCGTGCTACGAGGGACATATGCAAACGAACCGTCAAGGAATTCAGCGTTACATGTTTTGGAGTTTCATTCTAAGTGGTGCTGCTGGTCACACCTATGGTGCTGCAGGAATCTGGCATGCTGGTGTTGACGGAGATGCTGGTCATACAGGATTTAAAGGTTTTGCATACGACCACACCACTTGGAAGCAAGGAATGAACTACCCTGGTTCCACCCAGATAGGAATAGGAAAAAAACTATTGGAACAATATCCTTGGCAACGTTTCAAGACTCATCCAGAATGGGTGGAGGAAGGAAACTTTGCAGCAGGAATACCGGGAGAAGTAAGATTCATTTACTTACCTCGACGTGGTATTTATGATTGGGAAGGCAGAACTGTAAAAGACCTTGACCCCACAGTTAACTGGCACGCCTACTATTTTGATCCGGGTACAGGACGAAAATTTGACCAAGGCATTATTAAGGCAAGTGCCAATGTAGGTGAAAAAGCAGCCAATCCTGTAGAGTTTAATAAAACCGTTCCCTCACCGCAAGACTGGGTGTTGGTGTTGGAGAAAATTGATGAATAAGGAAATGAAGTAAAATGGAGAGTAAAATAAAACAACTTTCACTAATGAAAAAAGAAAATCACATTTAGAGACATGAAAAATACAATTTTAATTTTTGTGATACTACTTATAAATGGTTGTTGTGCCTTTACTTCCGAAGATTGTAATTGCAATCCTCCTGATCCTGAATTAACACAAGAAGCAAAAGATTGGATAACGCCGTATGAGGTTGAATTCTTGGTCTACGACGATGATAATGGAATTTTAGACACACTTCAAATCGAAAGAGTACAAGACACAGAGTGGGTTGGAGGAGACGAGTGCGGGACATATGGAGACGTTGAAAAAGCGATTTTAAGATCTAACTCTAATAATAAATTGATAACTATTTCAGCAACACGAATAAATAATGTAGGCATAAATGATTTTGAAGATGGTGAATCATACATAGCTGCCTATTTGAAAATTGATGAAGAGGAACTGATTGTATTTAATGAAAACACTTCAGGAACTGTAATTGGCGATTACGAATGGAATGGTATAGAAACAACAGTAATAGAAGTAAACTGTGATAACAGTTCAGCATGCAATAACTTAAAGATGAAAAGTTTTACAATATCGAGAGAAATAGGGCTATTGAAATTTACAGATTCAAATGGAATTACCTGGAAATTAATAAACTAAAAAACACTACAGCTAAAAACAGCTACATGTCAATACTCGCATTCGCTTCGTAGTGCATGTAGCCAATCGTTACTCCAAGCAGAAAAGATGAAACGATTCAATAGTTTAAATAAAGTCTTTAAATGGGTTATTTCTATTTCATTTGGGATTGTCTTAACCCCCTACTTCTTGGATAGTTTTGTTGAATCAGTCTAGTAGGTTTTTCTGCCCATTTTGCTGCCCATAAAAAGTAAAACCCAGACTAAGTATAATTTGTTTAAATCTAAATAAACTCATAAGTAAAACAGGGACAGACAGGTACAAATTCCCGGAAAATGATTCCGTCCACTGGCAGTCAAGAGGTCATCGGTTCGATTCCGATATTCTCCACGACACAAAGCCCGGCTTGAAATTCAAGCCGGGCTTTGTGTTTGGGTGTGGGTGTGGTTGAAGTGTGCGTGTGGATAGAAGTTCTGGGGTTTCGTTTCTGCCCGTTTACTGCCCGTTTTTCGTTAAAGTGAGGGTTTGTTTAGATTTAAACAGATATGTATTCAGGCTTTTAGCCATAAAAAGGCTGCTTAAACAAGCAGCCTCTCTAAAGTCACAACTATTTGATAATCTTTAAGTCAATAGGTAATTCTCCGTTCTTTCCGAGTGATGCGATATAAGCTGCCTCACTTTTCGAAAAATTAGAACTAATTGATGCTCTACCTCCAATTATTGGAGCATTTACAATTGGAGCTGAGTATAGTTTGTCGTCTAACACAAAAGCAATTGTTTTATTGACATTACGTCTAGTTGCATCAGCCCACAAATCAGCACCTGATTCATTTA
>JABHCC010000044.1 GCA_018669475.1 Bacteroidota bacterium
CAAACTGGATATCGGATGAATCTGAAAAATGAAAACAATAATTGATACAAAATAAGCAGGGAGCCTGATGAACCTTTTTAATAAAATACTTGTTGCCAACCGGGCTGAAATTGCAGTTAGAATTATAAAATCGGCAAAAAAACTGGGAATCAAAACTGTAGCCATATATTCTGCTATTGATAGCGAATCAATGCATATAGAATTGGCAGATGAAGCCTACTGTATTGGTAAACAAGAGCTGTCTGAAACTTATCTTAATATTGATAAGATAATTGAAATTGCCAGGTCGACAGCTTGTGATGCCATTCATCCTGGTTATGGTTTTCTGGCCGAAAATCCTTTGTTCGTTGAAGCTTGTGATAAAAACGGCATTGTATTTATCGGTCCTGATGCAAGAGCTATCAGCTTGATGGGTAATAAGATAGAGGCAAGAAGTTTTGTGGAAAAACTGAATGTGCCCATGACCGAGGGCATTACAGGAAACAAAGAGTATTTGTTGAAAAATGCATCATCCATGTCATTCCCTATTCTCGTAAAAGCCGCTGCTGGTGGTGGGGGTAAGGGTATGCGCATTGTCAATGATATAGCAGATCTCGAAGATATTCTGGAATCAACAAGCCGGGAAGCAAAAAATTATTTTGGTGATACTACTATCTACATTGAGAAATATATTGAACAACCTCGTCATATCGAGTTCCAGGTGCTGGGTGATAATTTTGGCAATATTGTTCAGCTTTTTGAAAGGGAGTGTACTATTCAGAGGAGGTATCAGAAAATTATTGAAGAGTCTCCTTCCCCAACATTAAATCCTGAGATACGGCAGAAGATGGGTGAGTCAGCTCTGCGTATTGCGAGGGAAATTAATTACAATAGTGCCGGAACGATTGAATTTCTTGTTGACAGTAATCTGGATTACTATTTTCTTGAAATGAATACACGCATTCAGGTTGAACATCCGGTTACAGAGATGGTTACCGGTGTTGACCTGGTTGAAGAGCAGATTTTGGTAGCAGCTGGCAATAAGCTCAGGCTGAAACAAAGCGAGCTGAAACAAAAGGGACATGCCATTGAATGCAGGATATATGCTGAAGACCCGGCGAATAATTTCATGCCTTCGCCTGGTACAATGTCACTTTATGTTCCACCAGAGGGGAATAACATCCGTATCGATTCAAGCATAGATAGTGCAAGCACAATCCTTAGCTTTTTTGACCCGATGATTAGCAAAATGATTGTCTGGGAGGAATCCAGAGAGTTGGCAATTGAGGCATGTGTTTCAGCCTTACAAGATTATGTTGTTCAGGGTATCCGAAGTAATATTGAGTACCTGATCGGGGTGTTGCAACACAAGGCTTTTCAGGGAAATGATTTGTCAACAAAATTTTGTGATGAACATACTCTCGAAATTTTAGAACAGGCAAAGAAATCCAAATCAGAGTTTTTTGTTCCACTGATAGTGTTTGCCTTATTCAGCCTTCGTGTTTCAGGTTCAGACAACAAATCAAATATCTGGACTGATATCGGTTATTGGAGAAGTAAGAGGCAGCTGGAATTCACGGTTTTTGACCAAAAATGCTCACTGATTATTGTTAATAATCAAGGAGATCATTTTGAAATTCAATACAGAGGTGAGGCTTTTTCAGTCAGAATAGTTGAAATAATCAGGGGTAAAATAATTTTTAGTATCGATGGAATTAGCCACCATGCAAACATCTCATTTGATGAAAAAGGGATTGCATGGATATCGCTAAAAGGAAACTTGTTCCATATGAAGCGTCTTGATATGCTGAACATGAAAGAAAATTTCGCCAGCCAGGTTCAGGGAGATGGTGTCAGTAATTTATTTTCACCAATGCCAGGAAAAGTTATTAAAGTAAATGTAAAAACTGGTGACATGGTTAAGAGAGGGACGGTGATGCTGGTTATTGAAGCTATGAAGATGGAAAATAATATTACGGCAGAAAAAGATGCGATTGTCGAGCAAGTAGTTGTGAAAGAAGATGATATGGTTGATGCCAGTACTCAATTGGTATATCTTAAGTTAATAGACAAAGAATAAATTCAAGAAAAGCATAATGAATTTTAACTTATCCGAAGAGCAAAATCTAATCAGAGAATCTGTCAGAGATTTTGCTGAGCGCGAAATCACGCCTGTGGCCAGGGAACTGGACGAGAAGGCAATATTCTCAAACGATCTTACGAAGAAAATGGGCGATCTCGGATTATTTGGAATGAATATACCCGATAAGTATGGTGGCCAGGGTCTGGATACACTTTCATATATTATTGCAGTAGAAGAAATTGCCCGCATTGATGCTTCGCAGGCAGCTACACTGGCAGCCCATAATTCACTAGGGATTAGTCCGATTTACGAATTCGGAACCGAAAGCCAGAAGATGAAATACCTGCCAGGATTGTGTACAGGAGATGCGCTTTGGAGTTTTGGTCTCACTGAACCAGGGGCTGGCTCTGATTCCCGCGGAACTAAAACAACGGCAAGACTTGATGGTGGGGAATGGATAATAAATGGCTCAAAAACTTTCATTACCAATGGTTCTGCAAGTATATCGAAAGGATGTACAGTTCAGACGCTTACTGATAATGATACTGATAATGATAATGGGAAAAAGAGTTTCACAACTATCTTACTTGAAAGTGGTACTAAGGGATTCAAACAGGTATGCATGCATGGGAAAATGATGTGGCGTGCTTCGGATACATCAGAACTCTTTTTTGATGATTGCAGGGTTCCTGAAGAAAATATTCTGGGACAAGTTGGCCAGGGTTCTAAAATTATGCTTTCAACACTTGATAGCGGACGACTATCTATTGCAGCAATGGGGCTTGGATGTGCACGTGGAGCTTTTGAGCTGGCTATGAATTATGCTCAGGAACGTAAGCAATTCGGACGTGTGATCTCAAAGTTTCAGATCAATGCTTTCAAACTTGCTGATATGGCAATGAAAATAGAACTGGCGACTAATCTGCTTTACAAAGCATGTTGGCTGAAAGATAATGAACAAGCGTATGCAAAGGAGGCAGCGATGTCGAAATTGTATTGCTCTGAAATAGCAAAAGAAGTAGTGGATGAGGCAGTTCAATTACATGGCGGATATGGATTGATGAAAGATTATAATGTCGAAAGATTCTATCGTGACCAACGCATACTTCAAATTGGCGAAGGCACTTCAGAAATACAACGTTTGGTTATTTCGAGGCTTATTGGATGTTGAGGGGCGACTCGGTTACTCGGTGAAAAAAAATGGACTATTTTTAAAATACTATGCTTATGAATAAGGTTGTTAAGGATGCTAAAGAAGCTATACTTGGGATGGAAGATGGTCAGACTTTTATGCTTGGTGGCTTTGGTTTATGTGGAATTCCTGAGAATACTATTAACGCTCTTGTTGATTCGGGATTAAAGAGTTTAATCTGTATTTCGAATAATGCAGGAGTGGATGATTTTGGTTTGGGATTATTGCTGAAGAAACATCAGATTAAGAAAATGATCTCATCATACGTAGGTGAAAACAGTGAGTTCGAACGTCAGCTTCTGTCAGGGGAGTTGGATGTTGATTTAATTCCTCAGGGTACCTTGGCCGAGCGTCTCAGAGCGGGTGGGGCAGGGATCCCTGCTTTTTATGTGCCTGCAGGTTATGGTACTGAAGTGGGCGAAGGAAAGGAATCAAGAATGTTCAATGGAAAAATGCATTTGCTTGAATATGGTCTGACTGCTGATTTTGCAGTAGTTAAAGCATGGAAAGGTGATACAATGGGCAATCTGGTATATCGGGATACGGCTAACAACTTCAATCAGCCTATGGCAATGGCAGGTAAGATTACTATTGCCGAAGTTGAAATATTAGTTGAGGCCGGTGAAATTAATCCTAATGAAATCCATACACCGGGAATCTTTGTTCAAAGAATATTCCAAGGAACAGATTACGAGAAGAGAATTGAGTTTGAGACAGTAAGAGATTAGTACTGTGGCAGTAAGGATGGTATCGATAAGCCGTCCTTAAGTTTCAATATCACTGTAAAAATTTAAAACAATAAGAAATGAGTCTCGATAAAAATGGAATAGCACAAAGAATTGCCCAGGAGTTGAAAGACGGTTATTATGTTAATCTCGGAATCGGTATTCCTACTTTGGTTGCCAATTATGTTCCTGAAAATATAGATGTTGTATTGCAGTCGGAGAATGGATTATTGGGGATAGGGCCCTTTCCTGAAAAGGGTAAGGCGGATCCCGACTTGATCAATGCTGGAAAACAAACGGTAACTACAATACCTGGTTCTTCCTTCTTCGACTCTTCACTTAGCTTTGCTATGATCAGGGGTGGTCATGTTGATCTTACAGTATTAGGTGCTTTTGAAGTTACTGATAAAGGAGATATTTCATCATGGAAAATTCCGGGTAAAATGGTGAAAGGAATGGGTGGGGCTATGGATTTGGTGGCAGCGGCGAAAAATATTATTGTTGCCACAACACATACCGACAGAGCGGGAAATCCAAAGCTCAAAACATCATGTACTTTGCCGCTGACAGGAATTAATTGTGTTAAAAAAATCGTGACAGACCTGGCGGTGATTGAAGTAAGCGATAAAGGCTTTAGGCTGGTAGAGAGAGCTCCGGGAGTAAGTGTTGAAGAAATTAAAGAAAAAACCGGAGCACCCCTTATTATTGAAGGAGATGTGCCGGAAATGAAATTATAGATAATAATAAGCAAATTGTTGAGCTAATTGTTAAGCTTATTATTAAGCTTCAGGGAATCTTTTAGAACTTGGATATAAGATTAATCCAGGGCTTTTTTTAAGGCTTTCCATTGTTTTTTACTCATGCCATTGCCATTAAAGAGGCATATACCATCCGCCCCTGCGGTTTTAGCATAGTTCACAGCATCAGCAAAGTCTTTTGGTTTAATTTCATTGATGAATAATCCACTAAAGTATTCTGATGTCGCCGGAAGGGCATTAATTCCTTCTGATGTAGCAGTCTCAATCCAAGAGAGTGGTTCAAAATAGTATTGATGGTAAATCATTGGCATTACTTCGTCCAAACCCCAGTTGGTCCAGTCCTGACGTACCAGTTTCTTTGCTAATTCAGGAGTAGGAAATACAGCTGCAGATAATTTCTTTTTGTGATTGTGAACCTTTTCTTTTATGTCATGAACTAAGGAAGTGATAGAGCTATACCTGAACTGAACCCAGGCCTCATTTGAAGCCGGATCATCCAGATCTATTGGATCCAGACCTGTTTCCTCCTGAAACTTTTCACGGCAATGCTCACAATAGCAAAAATCAAATTCTGCATATTCTTTATCTTGGGTCAGCTTGTATTTGGGCTGAATACCTACCGGAAGTATAACGTCGGGAAAACGTATATAATCAAGATGGACCCCATCCAGATACTCAAGTGCTGCCAGCTCATCCATCACGCTTATAAGATATTTTCTGGCATCGGGATTATTCGGACATAGCCATTTATAAGAGGGAATATAAGGAGGATCGGTAAGGCAGGATTTCCCTTCTCTGCTCACCTGGTACCAATCAGGATGCGCGACCTCCAGGCTATCAGCTCCGTGAGGATTGTTGACAGGGATCCAAACATGAAGTTCAAATCCGGATTCTTTGATTTTACGGCATATCGTTTCGAAATCTTTTGGGTCTTCAGACCTCTTGAGCAGAAGGATACCATCTATTCCAGCATCTTGTATGCTTATTAACTGAGAATTCCAGTCATTTTCAGAGAATTCCCTGCTTGGGTACATCCATGCCCAGTTTTTTGAATCTGGCCATGAAGATTTATCACTTGTACATGATAATTGGAAGCAGAAAAGGAGTAAAAGCAGAAGTTTAATAAGATCTTTCATCCGTATATATTTAATTTAATTTATCGGATGGAGCTCGCACAACAAAAATAATAATCCTTGTGTGTGTTGAAATATTTTTCCTTTTGTCATGCTCGGTTCATCCGTTTATATTTAATTCATCAATATATATTTATTTCATTTGTTTGATGGAGCTCACATCACAAAAAATAATCATCGTTGTGTGTGTCAAAATAGTTTTGTTTTTGTCATGCTCGGTTCATATTTTTAGGTTTACACTGCCAAAATAGTGATTTCATGATTTCTTTCATCGATTGGCTTGTTATTTTTTTGATTCTTATTGTATCTCTGGGTTTGGGATTGTTGTTTTCGAGAAAAACTTCATCCGGAGGAACAGTTTCTTATTTTGCAGCTAACCGTAAACTTCCATGGTGGGCCATAGGATTGTCAAACACTGCCACTTATCAATCAGGCGCAGGTGGCTTCGTGATGCTGATACTCACTTTTGGATTGGTAGGTAATTGGATTTGGTGGGCCAGCTGGATCATATGGATGCCACTGGTGGCCATTATCTGGGCTCCTATGTGGAGGAGAATGAATATAAGCACCACGGCAGAGTTGATAACTATCAGATATGGTGGGAAAAAAGCAGAGTGGGCCAGGAAAGCATATGCTGCAGTAAGTTGTTTTGGATTTGCCGTATTATTGATTGGATATATTACCGGATTTTTTGTTAAAACGATTGCTCCCATCATTCAGGTAAGTGAGATTCAGGTATTACTGGTTTTGGGAGGGATTACTGTTTTATACACGGTTTTTGGAGGCTTAACCGGGGTTGTTTATGTTGATGTTCTACAATTCTTTATTATGCTGGCCGGAAGTTTCATCTTTATGTTTCTGGCTTTTGATCAAAACGGAGGACTTACTGAAGTGATTGATCAGATCAGAATCGTTCGTCCGGATGCCCTGAAAACTACACCTCCGTCTGAATCTTTCGGCTGGCCATTATTATTAATACTTGTAATTCAGGGACTATTTTTTGCCGGTTCACCCACTGCAGGAGAAGGATCCACTGCGCAGCGTTTTATGGCGGCAAAGTCGGAGCGTGCAGCAATGACCGGACAATTATTCAATACCTTTCTTGCTTTGTCCTTAAGAACCCTGCCGATTATTGGGATCGGGCTAGTTTGCATAATGGTATTTACAAAGGCATTACCCGGTGGTGGCTTTGAGTTGGGCATAGATGACCCTGTTCATGCCTGGGGTCAATTAATGAACCAGATAAAACTTCCGGTGGGGGTAAGGGGATTACTCGTTGCTATTGAAGTTGTGGCCTACGTGTCAACACTGAGCACCCTGATTAATTGGGGAAGCAGTTTTGTTGTAAATGACTTACTTCCCAAAAGAGCGGTTAAGAATAGTCGGCAACAACTTATGGCCGGACGCTTAACTACTCTTGCCCTGTTCTTACTAGCTGGCTTTGTAGCAGTGCTTTTTGTCGATAATATGATAAGCTGGTTTGTTTTTATCAATTCCGCGATGGTAATATTTCTTCTGCCCTTATCATGGCTGCGTTTCTTTTGGTGGCGATTTAATGTATGGGGAGAACTGGCTGCGATAATTTTGGGGCTGCCATTATCTGTCCTGGTTTGGTTTGTTCTGGACTTTCAGAATAAATCTATGTGGCAGGGCTTGGCTATATTATTGGGTCTGAGTGTATTGGTTCTTATGCTGATTACCTGGTTTACTAAACCTGAGAAACACGAAGTGCTCTCTGCTTTTTATAAGCGATGTAAGCCCCCCGGGTTATGGAAGCCATTTAAGATACATCAGGAAGCAAAAGATTCTGGCTTTCAAAAAGGGAATAGCCTGGTCTTGAACTCTGTACTTGGTGTTTTGTGCAGCCTGGGTTTGGTTTTATTTACCAATGCTCTTTTTACACAGATTGTTAGTCTTATGCTGGGGGGAATTATTTTAACTTTAACTACCGGATTTTATCTGGTAATTCGCTTATCAAAAAAGTAATTACTAAGCAACCAATAGTTAATCTGATAAATAGATAAACTTGAAAAATATTCCATTATGGCTAAAATATATTATGTTGGAGACTGGGCAGTATTAACCGGACCTGTATTTGCCGAGAGTCCATTTCAGTTCGCACCTAAAGGCCTCGAAATCTTTAATTACGGACATTGGCTGAAAAATGCACTTGAGTCGAGCGGAAAGCATGAAGTTAAATCAGTTCCTGTATGGGAATTCTATAAACTGGGTCCGGGTGAGTATGAGAAAATTCTTAAAGATTATGATGTCTTGATTTTCAGTGATTTTGAAGCAAAATTATTTCAGCTTAATCCTGATTTCTTCGATCGGCAGAAGTTTGGGAAAGAAGTGCTTACTTTTCCTGACAGGGTGAGGTTGACAGTAGAAGCAGTTCAGGGGGGATTGGGACTTATGATGCTGGGAGGCTGGTATTCTTTTACAGGAGAGGCAGGTAAAGGCGGATGGGGACGTACTGGCTTAAAGAATATCTTACCTCTGAAATGCCTGACATTTGAAGATATTGTGGAAAGTACCGAGGGTTATGTTCCATTAATAACCGAAGACGGTAAAGCCCATTTCTCTGATTTGGATCTCGAAGGTTTTCCACCAATTTTAGGTTATAACGAAACTGAGGAAATCGAAGAAGGTAAAATTCATTATCGGGTTAAAGAAACAGGACATCCTTTAGTTGCCACCAGATCAGTGGGTAAAGGAAAGGTTTTAGCATATACCTCTGATCCGGCGCCGCATTGGGGATTAAATTTTGTTTATTGGAAGCACTATAACGATTTTTGGCTTAAGTGCCTGAATCTGGTTATTTCTTCCTGACAATGAAACTACGGACCCTCAAGATCGATATAAGTCCTCAGGCTGGAGTTGATTTATGTGGGTTTGCTAATCGACCCCAACCATCTACTCATCTGCTTGATTCTCTTTTCTGTAAGATTCTATTTTTAGGAGAAGGAGAGGAGCAGATAGTTCTGGTGCAGCTTGACCTGATAGGCCTTCATGGAGAATTCAGCAATGAGCTCAGAAAGAGGCTGGGGGCAGATCTGAATCTGGGAATCGAACGCATTCAGGTATTTTGTTCTCATACCCATAGCGGTCCATGTACTTTGGAACTATTGGCCTGCGGAGAGTTTGATCCGGCATATCTTGATTTCCTATTCAATAAAGTAGTTGATACTCTTGCGACGAAGTACAGTGATTGTGAGGTTCATACATGTTCTGTAAAATGGTTTTCAGGATCCTGTGATCTTGGTGTGCAAAGAAGAGGGAAGCGGCCTGCTAAGGGAGTTGATCATCTTGGTGTGTTGGCATTTCAGTCTTCATCCGGAGGGTATCCTGCTCTTTTAATAAACTATGCAATGCATCCTGTAATGCTCAGGGGATCAGGGATTAGTGCTGATTATCCTGGTGAATTGTCAAGTGAGCTTGAAAGGAATATTCAGGGAGAACCCTTGGTGTTATTTGGCCTGGGAGCTGCTGGTGATATGGATCCTCCGGGTGTGGGAGTGGATGTTTCACAGATGAAGAAATGGAGTGCTAAATTGGCCGGGGAGGTAATCTCTTGTATGAATATTGACCCAAGCAGGTCGCTGAAAAATATTGGGCAATCTGATGCCCATGATGAGATAATTGTTACTCGGCATTCCATCAGGTGGCCAGTTGAGTTCTTAAGTGCTGAAGAAATTGATCATCAAACAGAATTATATCTTAATGACAAGCAATCACTTGATCTTTTTGGGCCAAATTATCAAAGGGCAGTTCAGAAATGGAGACAAAATCGCTTGATAGAGCTCAGTAGCAATGCTGCTAATGATGTTGAAATATCTTTAGACATAGTTCAGATCGGACAATTTAAGATGATTCTGGTCAATGCAGAACTCTTTTCATCAATCTATTCAACCATAGATACCAAGCCCTTATGCCTGATTAGTTGTGCAAATGGCATGTTGGGTTACTTGCCAGATCACGAGCATTTTCAAGCAGGTGGCTACGAGGTTGATCTTGCTCATATATTTTACAACTCCTTCAGAATCAAAGCAGGATTACTCGAGGAGATTGCTCATTTCATTTCCTCACTCTAACCGGATATGGCGGACGTTTTACTGGTTTCTGAGGATTTTTCTTAAGTTCTTCCAATGCTACTTCAATAGCTTTAAGAAGTTGTGGGTCATTGCCTTTAATTACTTCTGCCGGCCATTGTTCAACTTTAATATCGGGTGCAATACCTACATTTTCAACAATGAAACCGTCTTTTGTCCAAATAGCTACATTAGGCGCTGTTACAACTCCTCCATCCAAAAGTTCAGGGAAACCCAATACACCTACCAGACCACCCCATGTTCTTTTTCCTACCAGGGTGCCCACTTTGAATTTCCTGAACATCCACGGAAGCATGTCGCCACCTGATCCGGCTGTTTCATCAATAATCATAACTTTCGGTCCCTGAATCGAGGCACTTGGTGATTTTAAATCATTCCCGTATCGCATATTCCAGTATGCCTGATAGGGTCTTTGTAAAATATCAATGTAATAATCTGCTAATGAACCTCCTCCATTGAATCTTTCATCAATTATGATGGCTTTCTTATTGGCCTGAGGAAAGAAATAGCGCTTGAAGTATTGATGCCCTAAACCCGCAGTATTAGGTACATACACATAGGCAACCTGTCCATTTGTTGCTTCATGCACCTTCTTCATATTACCCTCAACCCAGTCACGATTACGGAGAGCACTTTCTGATCTGATGGGAACTACTTTAACGATTCTTTTATCAGTTCCATCCGGGCTATTGCTAATTGTTAGTTCAACGATTTTGCCTGTGGTATTCTCAAAATACCTGTATATATTCTCTTCGGATGTAAGCTCACGTCCATTAATTGCGAGAAGATAATCACCCTCTTTTGCATTGATACCAGGTTCTGTTAATGGGGATCTCAAATTTGGGTTCCAGTTCAGACCTTCAAATATCTTAGAGATCTGATAGCGACCATTCGCCAAAACAAAATCGGCTCCCAGCAATCCGCCATTGATTCCTTGTGGATTATTCAATCTTTCTCCTCCTCCAACTCTATGATGCCCCACCGATAATTCGCTGCACATCCATTGAATAATCTTATTTAAATCACTTCGGCAGCTAATATCCGGCAGGAATTGAGAATATTTCTTTTTCATGGCTTTCCAATCAGCACCATGCATTCCGGGATCATAAAAGTAATCGCGGTTGATTCTCCATGCTTCATCGAAAATCTGTGGCCATTCTGCCAGAGGATCAATTTTCACCTGTAATCCGGCAGTTTTGAGAATTCCTTTTCCGGGAGCAGGTTTGCTGCCAGCATCTGTTATACCCCAGGTATTGCCCTTCAGGTACAGCATTTTTTTATTGTTGGCTGATAGAATATACATATTGACCGGCATCACCTCCTTATCTTTTCTTTCTTTCAGATCATATTTATGCAGGCTTCCCGTTCCGCCAAAGTTTGCTGGCTGACTGATATAAAATATCTGACCCTCGGTACCTGATGACAGTTGGGAGTAATTACCCGGCCTTATCGGAAAATCAATAATTCTGTTTTGTATTCCTTCAAAATCAATATGGAGTTTTTCTTTATTCTCATCTTTCTTTCCATCTTTATTTTTATCCTTCCGGATGCCCCCTTTATCCTTTTCGCTAACATCATCCGACTCGGTTTTTATTGAAGCTATTTCCTCTTCATCACTTTCTCTAGTGAAAGGAGAGGTGGTTTCTTTCTGTAAAGTCACCAGATAAAGTGATTTTGTCATTCTCATATCAGCGTTTGACTGGTCGAACCAGTTCACTACAGGACCGGCATCTGTTGAAGCGAAGAAATACAGATATTTACCATTGGCGTCAAATACGGGCTCTGTTACATCACTTAAACCATCGCTTACTGCAAATGATTTTCCTTGTTCGATTGAATAAATATAGACACGCTGGTAATTTGTTTCAGTTAGTCTGGTATATACGAACCACTCTGAGTCGTGTGCCCAGTCACCAAAAAGATTTCTGAACGATCCAGGTCTGTACAGTTCATCAGCATCTATATGTTTGATTTTTCCTGAGTCAATATTGATAAGGTAAAGATTGCGACCATTATCTACGAAGCATATTTTTTTATTGTCGGGCGACCATTGAATATCAGAATAAAAGCCGGTGCCTGTGAGTTTAAAAGATTTTGTTTCACCTTTCCCATCCTGTGCTTTGATTAGTAACTCATATTCACCTGATGCATCAGAGAAATAGGCAAGAGATGATCCGTCAGGTGACCATGCAGGATATTTTTCATGAACATTATTTGTTTGGGTCAAATTTCGGGCATCTCCCTTTTCTGCTGGCAGGGTGATGATTTCACCTCTGAAATCGAAAACAGCCCTCACACCTGTGGGGGAAATATGAGCACTTCTTATATAATTTGAGCCGGAGACATATCTTGATCTCAGTTCGAGCAAATCTGCTGCGATGCCAATTGTGAGTTTTTTAGTGCTTGAACTTGCTATATTATATTTATATAGGTATCCTCCTTGTTCAAAGATTATATTGTCACCATCAGTAGATGCTGACAATATGGGAAAGTCTTTATATCTGGTAAGTTGTATAATCTCCTCTGTGGAGTTGTCGAATGAAAAAAGATTGAACTCTCCCATACGATCGCTCAGGAAGAAAATCTTATTTCCAACCCACATGGGATAGATATCATTACATCCTTCAGATGGTTTTGGCATTTCAAATACTGAGTAGTCAGAAAGATTTAGCTTCCAGATAGTTGATATTGTTCCTCCCCGATAGTTTTTCCATTGTCTGAAGGCATCGTAAAGGGGTGTGTAGGCCATTGATTTGCTGTCGGGAGAGAATGAAGCATAAAAAACATTGGGGATGTCAATTTTCTGGGGGAGCCCTCCTGTTGTTGACACTGTGTATAGCTGGAAATACCTATTGGTGAACACTGAACGTCGGGATATGAATTGTACACTTAAGCCATCTGCTGAGAAGCCTCGGGTAAGATCGGCCCCTGGATGCCAGGTGAGGCGGACAGGGATACCACCTTCAACAGGTATGAGGTAAATATCAGTATTCCCATCATATTCTGCACTGAAAGCAATTTGTTTGCCGTCGGGGGAGAATACCGGGAGGGATTCTACACCTTCATCAACTGTTAATCTGCGTATCTGTGAGCCATCCAGATTTGATATCCACAAATCTTCAGCATAGATAAAAGCCACATGCTTAGCACTGATTGCTGGTTGAGAAAGCAGGCGGGTGTCTTTGGTATTTATTGCTGCGTTAGTCGTTGTACTCAGTAAGAATAGGCTTACTAAACAGAGAAATGCGATTCTTGGTGTTTTCATTTTTTGTGTATTTGGGCCAAATTTATTTAATGTCAGGATGTTAGGGAAGGTGAAGTTAGGAATATTTTTAATGAAAAAAATTTCAGAATCGTTTGGCCAGTAATTATTTTTGTTATAAATTTGTAATGATTACAAAGTTGTAATATCTCTGAAACTGAAAATGACAATAAAACATATTAAATAATTTTAAAAAATTAAAATCTAAGTAAAAAGTTATGGAAACATTAGTAGGAAAAAAAGCCCCAAAATTTGAAGCGAAAGCAGTGATTAACGGAAGTGAAATCGTAGATGCTTATTCGCTCGAGCAATTTGTAGGAAAGAAAGAAGTAATATTCTTCTTTTACCCACTCGACTTCACATTTGTTTGTCCGACTGAATTATTAGCTTTTGAGGAAAAGCTTGAAGAGTTTAAGAAGAAAAATGTTGAGGTTGTAGGATGCTCAATTGACTCTGAGTTTTCACATTGGGCCTGGTTACAAACCGACAAGAATAATGGTGGAATTAAGGGTGTAACTTACCCGATTGTAGCTGATTTGTCAAAAACTATAGCGGAAAACTACGGTGTTTTGGCTGGCGAGTATGATTTTGATGAAGATGGAAACTCTGTTTTTAATGGTGCACCGGTAGCATACAGAGGATTGTTCCTGATTGATAAAAAAGGAGTTGTACGTCACTCTGTAATCAATGATTTGCCATTGGGCAGAAGCGTTGATGAGGCTTTAAGAATGGTTGATGCCCTTCAGCACTTTGAAGAATATGGTGAAGTTTGTCCGGCCAACTGGAAAGAAGGGGATGATGCAATGAAAGCTACTCAAGACGGAGTTGCAGATTATTTAAGTAATCACTAATAGAATAAATTCAAATTGTATTTTTGTATAATATTTTAATATCATGAAAATAAACAGATACGAAGACATTTCGCAAATCGACAGAGAAGCGAAGAAAGATTATATTGACAGGCATTCTGCCTTTGTATATTGCGACACTAATGCATCAAAGGGAGAAAAGTTTAAAGTGAAGGTAAAGGTTGGAGATCAATATATGCATCCTGATGATCCTGATCATTATATTGCCTGGGTGCAATTATGGAGTGGAGAGAAGATGCTTGCACAAGCCAATTTTTCAGAGGGAACTCTTGGTAGCAGTCCTGGTAATGTGGAAGTTGACTTCTTTGTTGTTCCTCAGAAGAACCTCAAGCTTATTGCTCATGCATTCTGTACCAAACACGGATTGTGGCAAAGCGAAGAGGTAGTTGTTAAAGTAAGCGAATAAGCTAAATAGAGAAGACAGTGGCCTTTAAAGGGCTGCTGTCTTATGAATTATCAAACAAACAAACACAAACTAAGATGCTTAACAAAAGATTGGAAGGCGAATTGAATGCACAGTTGAATGCTGAGCTCTATTCTGCCTATCTTTATTTATCGATGTCGGGATATTTGGCAACAAAGAATTTATCAGGCTTTTCAAATTGGATGAAGGTTCAATTTGAAGAAGAGCAGTTTCATGCAATGAAACTCTTTCAATATATTATTGACAGGGGTGGCAGAGTTGAACTGGCAATTATAGACAAACCTCAGTCAGAGTGGAAAGGAATTTTGGACATTTTTGAAGATGTACAGGCTCATGAAGAAAAAGTTTCTTCAATGATAAACAATCTTGTTGATGTGGCTATGCAGGAGAAAGATCATGCAACAGTGAATATGCTTCAGTGGTTTGTGGCAGAGCAGGTTGAAGAAGAGGCCAGTGTGTCTGATTTATTAGATCAGTTGAGACTTTTAGGAGGACAGGGCTCGGGCTTATTTTTACTTGACCGGGAAGCCAAACAGAGAGTTTTTACCCCACCGGCGGGAGCATAGTAATTGTTTAACGATAAATTCAGATTGACATGGCGAATTTGAAAACGACTTATATGGGTTTAGAATTGAAAAACCCTGTAATTATTGGTAGTTCAGGATTGACACAATCAGTTAGCGCTGTAAAAAAGCTTGCTGACAATGGTGCAGGGGCTGTAGTGCTCAAATCACTATTTGAGGAGCAGATTCTGCTGGATGCTCAGAAAACAGCAGGAGACAATCAAAACGATTATCCGGGAGCAGAAGAATATATTGCTGCATACACAAAAGATAAGCAATTAGTTGATTTTCTTGATTTTGTAGGAGACACTAAGAAGGCAGTTGACATACCTGTTATTGCAAGTATTAATTGCGTGTCAGACAGTGATTGGATTTCGTACGCTGCAAAAATTGAGGAAGCCGGAGTTGATGCTCTTGAGTTGAATGTGGCGATATTACCATCATCTGTTAAAACCAGTAGTGCAGAGAATGAGAAAAAGTATTTTGCAATAAGTGAAAAGGTTAAGGCCAAGGTTTCGATACCGGTTTCATTGAAAATGAGCCATTATTCAGCAGGTTTGGCGAAGCTGATTCAGCAACTAAGTTTTACTGGTCATGTCGATGGTTTTGTGTTATTCAACCGCTATTATCGTCCGGATATTGACATCGTAAATATGAAACTTACCACCTCAAGTATTTACAGTACACCAGATGAAATAGCTGCCTCACTTCGATGGATTGCATTACTTTCAGGCAGCATTGAGACGGATCTGGTTGCATCAACTGGGGTTCATGACGGAGCTGGGGTGATCAAGCAATTACTGGCAGGTGCCAATGCCGTTCAACTGGTTTCAGCCATTTATGAGAGAGGGGCAGAATACATCCGGGAGGTATTGAAGGATATTGAAGAATGGATGGATCAAAAGGGCTATAAGAATATTGAAGATTTCAGAGGGATACTGAGTTATGACCTGGCGCAAAATCCGGCAGTATTTGAAAGAACACAGTTCATGAAATATTATAGTGAACTGCACTAATAACTAAGCAAACAAACAAACAAGATGAATTCACTGAAAGGATCAAAAACAGAACAAAATTTGCTAAAAGCATTTGCGGGTGAATCGCAGGCAAAGAATCGATATGAGTTTTTTGCTAAGCAGGCAAAGAAGGAAGGATTTGAGCAAATATCAGAATTATTCATGGAAACAGGCCTTCAGGAGCAGCAACATGCTAAAACTTTCTTCAAGTTTCTTGAGGGTGGAGTAGTTGAAATCACGGCTGCTTATCCGGCAGGTGTAATTGGTACAACAGCTGAGAATTTAAAAGCTGCTGCAATGGGAGAAAATGAGGAATGGACAGAATTATACCCTGAATTCTCGCGTATTGCTAAGGAAGAAGGCTTTTCTGAAGTTGCTATGGCATTCAAATTGATAGCCAAAGTGGAAAAAAGCCATGAGGAAAAGTATCTTAAATTGCTGAAGAATGTTGAGGAAGATAAAGTCTTTCACAAAGATGAGAAAACAGTTTGGGCTTGCAGGAAATGCGGATTTGAGCACGAAGGAGAAAACCCTCCGAAAAAGTGTCCTGTCTGTGCTCATCCTCAGGCATATTTTGAAGAAAAGAAGAGTAATTACTAATAATGTAAACAGGAGGATTTATGAAGAAGTATGCTTGTAATTTTTGTAGTTATGTATACGACCCTGAGCTGGGGGATGAGGATAATGGAGTAGCCCCTGGAACAGCCTTTGAAGATTTACCTGAAGATTGGCTTTGTCCGCTTTGTGGAGTTGGGACCGATGAATTTGAGATTGAAGAATAGAACATGATTGATTGGATAAACAAATTGGGAGGAGTTGATTATGAGAACGATTGAAAAGACGGATGAGTATTTAAAGGCACATGGAATTATGCCATCCTACCAAAGGATCAGAGTGTTTGATTATTTACATAATAATAGAAATCATCCAACTGTAGACTCAATTTATAAAGAGTTGGTTGGAGATATACCAAGTTTGTCAAAAACTACGGTATACAATACTTTGAGGCTCTTTAATGAAAAAGGTATAATCCTGATAATCAATATTGAGGATAATGAATCCAGGTTCGATGCCGATATATCTAATCACGGACATTTTAAGTGTAAGGAATGTGGTGAGATATTTGATTTTGATTTGGGAAAAGATGATCTTCACATTTTAAAACTAGAAGAGTTTTCAATCGATGAGCAACATGTATACCTTAAGGGTCGTTGTCCAAAATGTAAATGACATTAAATAATGAACCAAGAACTAAACGGGATTGTAACGAGGGTGATCCAGGTATCACCCATTATGAGGATTTTAAGAGTAGTACCTGACGGATGGGAGCTACCTGAGTTTGAATCAGGGCAGTTTGTTGCTTTGTTTCTGCCCGGGTCTGCCCCAAGATGTGACGCAGCTACAGAGGAGCACGAAGCTCCGGCTCCGGATAAACTGATCAAGAGGGCATATTCGATAGCCTCTTCATCAAAAGAGAAAGAATATCTTGAGTTTTACATAACTCTTGTACATTCAGGTTCACTTACCCCCAGGATTTTTGATTTGGGGATAGGTGACAGAATTGGGATAGGGAGCAGAATTGTTGGTATGTTTACTTTGGATCAGGTGCCAAAACATATGAATGTTGTTTTGATTGCTACAGGTACCGGTGTCGCTCCCTATATTAGTATGCTAAGATCTGATGCTTTGAAAGTTGATCGTAAGATTTGTGTGATTCATGGAGCGGCCAGTTCGTGGGATCTCGGGTATTCATCAGAACTACGATTATTAGAAAGTTTGTCTGATAAGTTTTCCTACATACCCACTATTACTCATCCCGAGAAAGAACCTGTGCCCTGGGCAGGAGAAACACGATTTATCCAGGAAATGCTGGCTGACAGAATTATTGAGAAAACCTGGGGTGAGCGACCTAGTGCTGAAAATTCTCATGTGTTCATTTGTGGAAACCCAAGCATGATTACCGATGTAACTGCGATTCTTGAATTAAGGGGCTTGAAAGAGCACTCAAAAAAATCGCCAGGACAGATACACATAGAAAAATTCTAACAAAAAAGAGGATGTCTCAGCGAGACATCCTCTTTTTTTATCATCCTTATTAGTCTGATTGTTTCTAAATCCATTGTTCAGCCAGGACATCTCCCTGAACACCTACAACGATTTGTTTGACAGGCACTTTGCGTTCTGCTTGTTCAGCCGCTGATTGAACCATCTGGATCAGTCCGCCACAGCAAGGTACTTCCATAATCATTACCGTAAGTGTATTCACTTTGGCATCATCAATCATCTGCTTGAATTTCTCAATGTAAACCTCCGTGTTTGAATCTAATTTTGGACATGCGATCCCAACACTTCTGCCTTGCAGGTAGTCTTTATGGAAACTCCCCATTGCAAAGGCAACGCAATCTGCAGCAATTACCACATCAGAATTACGATAATACGGAGCATTGGGATTTACCAAATGCATCTGAACAGGCCATTGAGTCAGTTCTGATTTTTGATGTCCTGATTCAGCTTGTGGGGCTGAATCATTGTTGTCGAAACTCATTTCCTGAGAACCCGGACAACCACAGGCTGATTTATGTTCGTGATGTTCCATTTTATTATTTCCTTTTACTTCATTAATAATATCCAATACATTTAAGTCAAGCTCACCCTGGTGGCTCATTAAATAAGTAACACCCTCTTGCAAGAATTCGTGTTCATCATGATCTTTCAGATGTTTCAGGTGGGCAACAACAACATTTTTACCTTTTGTTACCATCTCAGCCATTACCTTCACTTCATCATATGCTTCAGCTTCACGTTGTTCTATGGTGATGGCATCCAGAGGACAATGTCCAAGACAGGCACCGAGTCCGTCGCACATAAGGTCGCTGACCAACCTGGCCTTATCATCAATAATCTGCAGAGCTCCTTCGTGACAGTTAGGGATGCATAATCCGCAACCGTCACATAAGTCCTCGTCTATTTTTACAATATCTCTTAACATAATTGTTTCCTCTTCTTGGATACAAATATAAGTATGGATTGTTGTAAAATTCGTAACATTGGTTACAAGGGCGGGAATCGGGATTCGGGATTCGGGAATTAGTCAAATACTTGTTTTATTTACTTGAAAAATCGTTGTATTTGTTTATTTTTATTGGAACGGAATTAACCACTATGCAGGAAATCACGAGAAACATCGATGATTTTGAAAAGGCCTTACTTAGTCTTGATCAAAATCTGGCGAGCTCAATTGTGTCAGAATCTTTGGTTCACAGGTCCTTACCTGAAGTTTGCAGCGAAGTGATTACAGAATCTTTAAACAGAATTGGGCTTGGCTGGGAGCAGGGGCTTTTCTCCCTTTCTCAGGTATATATGGCAGGAACTATGTGCGAGAAGATTATTGATGAAATACTGCCATCAAATAGTAAAGAATGGAAAGACCAGCCAAAAACTGCCATTGGTGTTTTTGAAGATTATCATATGCTGGGAAAGAGAATTATTTACTCTTCCCTCAGGGCCAGTGGGATTAAACTATTAGACCTTGGTGGCGGACTTAGCGTTGATAAGACTTTGGAACTTGTTAAGAAGCATGATATCAAAGTGCTTTTATTGTCAGTTTTGATGCCCCCTTCTGCCTTAAAGATTGCCGATCTTGTAAAAAAGCTGGAAGGACAGGACATCAAAATTATTGTGGGAGGAGCACCATTCAGGTTCGATTCAGAACTCGGTAATGAGATTGGCGTTTTTGCGACAGGGAGGGATTCAGCAGATGCTTTGAAATTGATGCATAAAATTATAGGGGAAAAGTCATGAAAGATAAAACAATGACATCAATGGAACGGGTATTAACTACTCTTGGGCACAAGGAGCCCGACAGAGTTCCTTTATTTTTGCTTTTAACAATGCATGGCGCAAAGGAATTGGGCCTGACGATTAAAGAATATTTTTCCCGACCTGAATATGTTGTAGAGGGCCAATTGAGGATGCGAAAGAAGTATTCAAATGATTGTTATTATGGACTCTTTTATACGCCAATCGAAGTGGAAGCTTTTGGAGCTGAGGTTTTGTATGTAGATGATGGACCGCCTAATTCCTCAACTCCTTTTATACATGACAAATCACAGGTTTTTAATATGGTGAGTCCTAAGGTTAAGGAAACAAAAGCTTTGCATAAGGTACTTGAAGCCATACGTATGCTGAAAGAAAAGGCTCGTGATGAAGTGCCTATTATCGGAGTGGCAGTCTCACCTTTCTCTTTGCCTGTTATGCAAATGGGATTTGAGATGTACCTCGAAGTTTTAGTAAATCATCCTGATGTATTTCAACATCTCATGCGGATAAATCAGGAGTTTTGTATAGAATGGAGTAATGCCCAATTAGAGGCTGGTGCAACAGCCATTTGCTATTTTGATCCGGTTTCTTCACCCAGCATGATTACACGACAGCATTATCTGGAAACTGGTATACGTAGTGAAAATGAGATTAAACTGAAGGAACTATCAGAATACATGGGTGTTCCATTTGAAATACTCCCTGTTGGACTCGACTACATCCGGCAGAAGATTAATGCTTTAATTTTTCAATGGAGAACAAAATGCGAAAAAAGACAGACCAGAATTGATATAGGCCGGGCAAATGAAAAACTTGCTGAGTATACCATGGTTTTTCACCAGATAGAATCTTTAATGGGTATTACTGAAGAAAAGCTGTTTTTTGAAAAAGTTTTTGCACTATTTGAATCACTATTTGCTCCCGTTAATATATTATTTGTACCTGCCGGATGCAGCCCGGAAAATGGTATCTGGTTTAAGGAAAATGATCAAACTGAGTTGTTAACAGAGGGTAAGTACTTTGTTGCTCCAATTATGTTTGGCAATGAAAATTACGGGCAAATAAGGATTTACCGTGTGAAGTTTCCTGATTATCTGGATCGATACAGACAGATGGTTGATGTACTCACGGGAATTATTGGTTTGGCTGTATCTAATGCGATAAAATTTACAGTAAAGGGAGGCAGGATTGAAATTATTTGCTTTGCGGAGTCTGAAAATGAAGAATTCAGGAGTTTCTGTGTCAAAGATAATGGTATTGGAGTGACACAGGATAAATCGACAAATCTGTTCAAAAAAGTGCATAAAAGTGAAACCTCAGGAACAGAAAGAGAACCAGGAACAGGTTTGGGTTTGATGTTGATAAACGAGTTAATCAGGTATCACGGTGGTGAGATTACCGTCAAAAGTGAATTGGGAAAAGGCAGCTGTTTCTCATTTTCCCTTCCAAGGGTGATAGTCTAAAAGGGATTGAAGAATGTTTTCGTGAAGTGTATAAAGAGAGCAAACTAAATAGTAATACCAATAAGCAAGTACCCCGGACCCCGGACCCCGGACTTTTTTTAAAAAAAATGGCTGACAAATTTGAACCCGACTATACTCATTTACTCGATGTTTTGAATAATCGCCGACCCAGGCGTTTACCTTTGTATGAACATCATATTGATCCTCCATTTATATCTAAGGTGCTGGGTTATGAATTGGTTTTGGATGGTAATAAGCAATCTGATTATGACGATTACTACCTCAGGATGATCAGTTTCTGGAAAGATCATACTTACGATGGCTTTGATTATGAAGCTGCTATTTGCGATATTTTTCCAGGTCATGGAGCAATAATGGGAGGAATGGATGGCCCTATTCAAACCAGGGAAGATTTTAACAAGTATCCTTTTGATGAAATTCCTGACATTTTCTGGCACACCTATAGGCCCCACTTAGAAGCAATCCGCCGGGTAGTGCCCAGGGGGATGAAAGCTTTTGGTGGTTGCGGATATGGCATTTTTGAATCAGCACAAGATCTGGTTGGTTTTGAAAAACTCTGTGTGATGCAATTTATGGATCCGGAGCTTTTTGACGATCTCTTTCAAAAAATTGGAGATTTGTATGTTACTCTCTGGACTCAGATGATCGCTGAATTCTCCGATATTTTTGTTTTTTTCAGAATGGGAGACGATCTGGGACATAAAACATCCACTATGCTGGCACCTGATACCATCCGGAGGAATATATTTCCACAATATAAAAGAGTTATTGAGCTTGTACACGCCGGTAATAAGAAATTCTTACTGCATAGTTGTGGCTGTATCTTTTCTGTGATGGAGGAGATTATTGAGCTTGGTATTGATGCCAAACACTCGAACGAAGATCAGATAGCCCCTTTCGAAAGGTGGATTGAATCATACAATGATCGAATAGGCCTCTTTGGCGGAATCGATCTCAATACCCTCATACAGAAAGACTATGATGAAGTGTTTAAAGAGGTGATAGAGAAAGGATCGCGATTCAGACAATTAGCCAGAGGATATGGACTGGGATCGGGAAATTCTATCCCTGATTACATACCAGTCAATGGTTTTTTGGCCATGGTTGAGGCCGCGAAAGTGCTGCGTGAGTGAAGCGGGGCATACTGATAACTATCATATAACAGAATCCACAATCATTTACAAATAAGCTAGTTGCAATTCTGTCTTTTCTATGGACTTTTTAAGTTTTTCCAGTTTTTTAGTCAGATGTTCTTTGGACTTTTTAGCCAATTTATCGGGATCA
>JABHCC010000045.1 GCA_018669475.1 Bacteroidota bacterium
ATGCATAGATTACTCTATTCAACTTCGGATGTCCTTTATCCGGTTTCGGTACATAATTTCACCAATGACACTACTTTTCCTGTTAAACTCGAGGCATTTCCTAAAAATGGTAAGAGGAAGGCCGTACTCACACAGACCGAAATCACCCAGATACTACCTGGTGAATATGCAGAGATTCCATTCGAATTTCCACTTAAGAAGGGTGAATACCTCATAAAAGTCACTGCTCTTGGTACATCAGCTGAAGGACAGCTGGGCGTTGAGTCTACTAAAGGTACCTGTAGCCTGTATGAAACAGACCTCAATTCTGATGGGATGATGGAATACAGAATGGAAAATGATTCTGTTCAGGTGACATTACTCGCCATAGGTGCAAGGGTGATTGAATACATAGTTAAATCTCGTGACGATAATGTGCTGTTTAAGATATGGCCAAAGAAGGCCATCGATGATAAAAGACCATTCAGGAAACGCGGGTTTTATCCATATGGAGGATTTGAGGATTTTCTCGGACAGGGAAGTATGGAGACCCACAGGGTTTATGATGCCAGGATAATTAAAAAGGAGGGAGAGTATGTACAGGTAGTTATGGAAACTGACTATTATGGAAACAAACTAAAGAAAACCTTCACTCTTTACGGCAACTCACCCCTTCTTGAAGTGCGTTTTGCTCTTGATTTTAAAAATCCTGAGGCCAATGTGATTGGACCACAGCCTATCCTGGAACTTGGAGATGTTCATGGTCCTGAAGATGTTTTTGCTTGCCTCACCCTCGACGGACTAAAAGAATACCGCATGAGACCTGAGATGTATTATGGTGCAGTAATTCAGTTGAAAGAGGGATGGAATGCCGGATATGATACGCAGGCAGATGTGAATTTTGTTGGTGCCTTTCCTGTTGATCAGCCTCTTTATTTGCATATGTGGATGAATCATCCAAGTAATGGGGAATCGCACCACTATTATGTGGAGTTTCAACCATGGGTGCCTATTATTCAGAAAAACACTTTTTATTTCTCTTACTACTTATGGGGAAGTGGAGGTGCCTGGCAAAATGGTGTTGAGGAGTTAAGAAAAAGGAATTTAGTAACAGTTCGATAAAGTTTAAAGTCATGCAAAGATTTAGTTTAAGATATTTAGTGCTACTGGTAATGATGTTCGGATGTATCCAAACAGGATTCAGTAAAGACAAAACCGGAAAGCTTAAAATAACCAGCATCGAATTGGGCTACCCTGTTCCTTCAAGCCCGTTTTATCATTTTAAAGCTAATCTGGAGTTACCAAACGCATCCATTATTGAGGTAACAGCTTTTGTGAACGGTGAGGAGATGCGCTTTGTTAATCTACATAAAGGACACGTCGAGGAGAATCCCAACTATCCGGCAATGGCTCATCGTCCCCCTTCTGGTTACGCTCTGTCGCAGGATAATACGATATATGAAAGTCCTGGTATTAGTGGATGGTTGGCCTGGCAACCCGGTGAGGAATACAAGATTGAAATTAAAGTAAGGATGAAGGATTCGGCCAAACAAAGCGAAGATGATGATATTATTTCAGCATCAGCAAATCTAATGGCACCAACAGGTAATCATCCTTTTGATCCGGCCTGGAAAAATTACAAATCCATTGTGCTTAGTGAAACTACTGGAATTGACAGGGTAGGAGAACCGGTTGAGGTGTTGCTCCCATTTTATCCTGATGAGGCCAATGATCTGAAGCGGGAAATTAGGGTAGTAGCTGTTGATCCGGATAATTATCAACTTACTGAAGTACCCAGTCAGGTATATGATATCATGAAATATACAGCGGAAGATGATCTGGCTGCTGTTGAACCGGAAGGAGCAAAAAGAACTATTCCGCTTTGGATGCCAACTGTTAGTTGTCGTTTATCTTTCATGGCAGATGTGCCAGCCAAAAGCAGTCGGGTTTATCTGGTTTATTACAACAATGAGAAAGCTCTGACTCCATCTTATCTGAGTAATCTAAGAGTTCAGGGAGAAGCTCCCGGATTACAGATAGACAATGGTGTGATCACCGCCTGGCTTCATCCTAATTCAGGTCATCTCGACCAGATAAGTTTAACAAGCAAGCCTGATGATCCGCTGTTTCATCGTATGGAAACCAACGGAGCTATTCATTGGAATCCAGGAATTTATGTTCCGCCACATCCCTGGACACACACAGCCGATTGGAAATTAGATCAGAATATTAGCACTCTTTCTGGTCCGGTTATGGTCACCTCAGAAGTTTGGGGAGGGCTACGAGAAGTCCCGCAGGTAGATGCATCTGTCAGGTATCAGTTTTATCCTGATGTTCCCTATTTCATAAGTTCAACAAGCATGCGAATTAATGAAACCGTACAAGCCATAGCCCTGAGAAATGCAGAGATTGTATTCAAGCGCGAGTTGCTCACCAAGGCTGCCTGGTACGATGTTATTCGTGATTCAATAATAGTATATGATGTTGGTAACATGGCCGATCTAACAGATTTAAAAATGGAAGCTGATGTACCATGGATAACCTTTTATAATGGAGAGACAGGATTAGGTTTCGCAGGTATTCAGCTCGAATACGCCAATGCCGGCCTGGAAAGTCGAAATCGTTTATTAAATCCATATTTCTACATCACAGGCGGGCCATGGATTTATTGGTCAAGAGCCCTGTCTTTACCTTTTTTAGCAGCCAATATGCAGCAGGTAGTACCAGCCATGAAAGGCAGTATGTTCATGGAAAAATGGGCGTATTTGGTTTATAATGCAGAAGATGATAAACCGTTCAAACCAGTACTGGCTTGGAGGAAAAGGCTAACAAATCCGCTCCGTATTCAGCTTGTTGAGGAGGTTGATGCTCGGGTATCGAAATCATTGATTGAGATTTATATGGATGAGGGTAAGAGCGGATGGGAGGAGCGCGAGACCGGGAAGCATTGACTCGGAATCGGGAATCGGGAG
>JABHCC010000046.1 GCA_018669475.1 Bacteroidota bacterium
ATACTGTCTTTTAAATTGACCACAAAGGTAAGCTTTTTAATTGATAAGACTTTGGTTTTGTTCTTTGAATCCCTTCATGATTTAGACTTTATCGCATAAAAAAAGGTACTGTTTTAAAAAACAAGTAAAAGACGAAAAATATTTACATTTATACCATTAAAGAAGTTCGACTTAAGTTTGAACTATCTTGTGTAGCTCAAGAAACTTAATCTTGAGCTATTTTTTTATTTTATTTGAAACTCTGTTTCGTTTTTCCATAAAGTATATATCAAAACGAGTAGTTTCCTTTGAATAGCTACCTGACCAATCATTTTAGATGGTTTATTTTGGTTTATTCTTCGATAAACTTCCTTCAGGTTGGGATTATACCTACATGCTACCATTGCAGGAAAATAGAGCGCATTTCTGATATATCGATTCCCTTTCTTCGATATTCGTGTTCTTCCTTTAACGGAAGTCCCTGACTCGCGCTGTACCACGTCATAGCCAGCATAACTGACCAGTTGTTTGATGTTTCTCACCTGAACAAAACCCAAAGTCTCTGCTATGATAGTTGCAACCGTTATGATTCCTACCCCTTTTATAGACAAAATAATATCCACCTTACGCTTGAGTTCCTGGCTGTTTGCAATTAATTGCTCAATTTTGAGTTTGCACTGTGTAATTTGTTTATCGATTTGTGTAATCAGCTTCTTATTACTCTGAAGAATAAAACTTTGGACTTTAAAAGATTCCTCTTTACTATGCTTGATGTTATTTATCGCAGTCTTTTGCTCCTGAAGCTGCACGTAGTAACGAGTAAGGTTTCTCAGCTCAAGTAGCTCGCGACTCGGTGGCTGCCAGAGCTTATGCCTGCGTTCTACCCCAAAACGGCTTAATACCTTAGCATCAACCTTGTCGGTCTTGGTTTTGATGTTAAGACTGGAAAAATAATGCTTTGAGGTATTAGGCAATACAACATGCACTTGTTGCCCGATCTTGTGCAAGTGATGGGCAAGTGATTCATAATAAACCCCTGTGGCCTCCATTAAAAAGACAAGAGGAACATCTTTTTCCTGATGCTTGCGTACCCAACGCATCAATTGGTTGAAGCCCGTTTTTTCATTCCTGAAATTTGACACATCTCTATAACCTAATACACCATCATCACTAGTGACACATAGGCTTGCCGCAAAACTGCTTTTCGAAATGTCAATACCAACACATTGTTTGATTGAATCCATAGAAGTAGAATTTAATTTGACTAATTCTCCTTCGTCTTTCCTTTTGTTTTATCCAGGCTCAAACACAATGGCCTTAAGTACTGTTCAGACTCCTGAGAATGAAAAGTGTACGGATCAGTCCTTTTTTACGATATAACTTAAGTTTATCTAGCCCCGAAAGATCTCGTACACAAGTCAAATACATTTTGTTGAACAACAATGTAATGACCTTTTCTAATTCTCAGTAAAAATAAAAGCCCCGAAGGGCTTCTTCTGTCATTAAGTTTCAGTTATTCCGAAACCTTGCCTCTGACCCAGGCTACATGTGTCTTCCCATATTTATCAGGGTTCTGCATGGCGGCTGTTTCAAAGGTGACGTATTTTTCGCCTTTGTATTCATGTGCGATCCTGTGTAAATCTTCAAGTTTGAAGCTGAATTTCACGATGTTGCTGATCTTCTCATCTGTTTTTCCTTTTCCGATGTAGTTGTTTTTGTAAGTCATGATTTCTAAGTATTTAAGTTGAAATTCTATGCAGATACAGAACCGAATTATTTTCGCCCATCCATGAGGAATTGGAATACCGGAGCTACTCGCGAGGATATGCCGAGAAAATCATTGTGGGAACGGAGTGATCGTATTATAGTCGAGTTCATCTTAGCAGAGAATTTCTGACTTTTATACTGAATAGAAAACCCTGACTCTAACTAAAGGAGGAATTGTGAAGGGAAACGAGAAATGGCAAGATAGCCTGACAAAAAAAAGGGGCCGAAGCCCCTCATTTCAGAGAAGATTTTCATCAGCAAATGAGAAGTAAGATTCCTCCGAAAGAATTATATGGTCCAGAACTGATATGTCAAGTAATTCGCCGGCCTGTTTGATCTTCTGAGTGATCTTTTTATCTGCTTCTGAGGGGTTTAGATTACCAGAAGGGTGGTTGTGAGCGAGGATTATTGCAACTGAAGAAGCTTTTAGTGCTGTTTGGAATATCAACCGGATATCAGTGATTGTTCCGGATATAC
>JABHCC010000047.1 GCA_018669475.1 Bacteroidota bacterium
ATACTGTATTATCTCCAGCAATTTCCTTCCGATCCAGTCCGCAGCATAGTCCAATTGAATTTTATCCATAACGCCTCAAAGTTTTTGCTAACCAGCAGTATTTTGCCTTATGGCGTTATGGATAAAATCCTTTACATTATATGCTCCTTTACTCAGTGTTTTGAATGAAATTGGAAGCATAATCTTGCCCAACACAAAAGTCAATCAGATAGAAAATCCTTAGTATTTGTATCTTCTGAGCCGATACGATCCATATGAATCCTCTACATTGTTCTTCCAGTCCCTGCTTTATTACGGGGTAAGAACAATGGTTGGGACAGTTACATTTGAAGTGATATCATTTACCCAAACTTGTTTAGGCATCTCTGGATCAAAATCTAAAACATCATCATTATTGGTATCATCACCGATTCTTAACATTATATCAGGTCCGTATGCTTCAATTGAAAAACTGCCATCCGCAGCAGTCACTGAACGTATACCCCAGTTTCCATTTGATATTTGGACGATCTTCCCGACAGCGGCGTTTCCACTAGTCACTTCTACAATTCCTGAAATAACATGCTTGGTTAATTGTCCATGTGTCATATAATCAAATTGCACTGTGTTACCATTTGTTCTGTTGAAAACGATCTGTACAATGCCAATATCTTTTGCAAGTATGAAGTAGCCTGTTCCCTTTAAATAATCTGAATCATTCGAACTATCATCAATATATACTTTAATTGAATCAGGAAAAGTCGTTCCATTGATTGTCTGCGATCCTACATATTCTACGCTATAAGCTATTGGCCCCCATGATAAACTCCACTGCATACCTGAGTAAAAAGAATTTGGTAAACTGAAATTCATATAGAAATTCCCTTGATTTCCACTGGGGTAACCAGACTGAAAACGGGTGAGACCCACTCTATCGATGTTTTGATTAAGTTTTCCCCCTAAAGAGTTGTCAAGATTACCGGCACTTTCTCGATTCAAAGTAAATACAAAATCAAGATTATGAGATTTATCATTTTCATGGTATTGTGAAACGGCCCAGGCATTGACATCAAAACTACCATCTTCATCCGTGACATGGTATCTTATCCCATGTCCCTCGTTATATTTGAAGTAATCTGTACTTTGAGCAGTGGCTTGCACAGAGACAGCATAATCCTGAGTTGAACCATCTGCTGCCGTTACTGTATAGGTTACAACACTGCTGAAATTATTTGCTGTTGTTCCGCTTACCTGTGTTGTATCACGTACCGAAACAGACTCTCCGGTTATAGTAAAGGTCGCAATCAAGGCAGTCACGTTTGTTTCAAGAGGAACTGTGGCCGTAATATTTGTTCCACTGATTGTTGCGGTCACATCAGCTGAAAGGACACTGTTGGCTGTTGCTGTAAAACTGAATGCTGTGATTGATTTTGCATTAGGCAGGGAATTGATGACATCGTTAGCAGCATCCTCAATATTCTGTTCAATAGCACTTACTTCTGAGTCGGTCAGTCCTGCTTCTTTAGCACCCGTCGAAACAGCTTCAGTTATTGTAGAAATATAGGTAGTAGCGTCATCGTTTGAAATCCCCGCACTTAATAGACCATCTACTGCACCAGCAGCTACATCATCAGCCGTAGCAGCTATAGTATCGGAATCTGCACCGTAATCTTTTAAGCCATTCATCACACCTGCAACTACTGCTTCGATTGCTGTTTCTACTTGAGTACCTGTCAAACCTGTTTCATCAACGGTACCAACTGCAGCAGTGGTGACTGCTCTAGCAACGGCAGCCAAATCATCACCAGTTACACCCGCCTTGCGAAGAGATTTAATCAGGAATTTGGATACTTGTTTAATAGCATTCACCATTGCATTGGTCGGAATACCGGCTTCATCAAGTTGCTGCACCGCAACACTAGCCAGTAACCTCATCATCGCTGCATGGACAGACCCCATGCTTGATCGATTAGGACCTGTTGATACTGAGTTGAGTTTGCTGCTAGGGGTAAGTCGACCATTAAGTGATTGAGCGATACTATCAATGATTACATCAATAGCTACCAGTTTTTGATCGGAAGTTGAAATTCCTGCATTGGCATCTGAAAGTGAAGCGATAGCTCCTTTAAGGACAATGGGAACGACAGTGGTAGTGTCGGTTGATTCGTTCAAACTATCTGCATCAACAGAAGCTATTGCGCCATCACAAATTATAGTTGCCTGAGCATCTGAATAACCAGCTGACTTTAAGTTAGTGTCTAATTCAGATATTAAATCACCTGCGATGCCTGATGGAAGGTCTCTTTCATCTGTAGCCACTGTCAAAACCTGTGAATCCTTCTTTTCTTTACATGAAGATACAATGATCCCGATGGCGAGAACAATAATAAGTGTCCAAGTGAGCTGTAGAAATCTATTTTTCATTCGATTGGTAGAAGTTGTCGTTTCTAATTCAAAAAACCAATTTAGTGGCAAGGTCAGTGAACCCTATCGGCCTGATACAGAACGAAAAGATCCATTAATATTATCTTCGGGGTAAACTTTTTCAAATAATATCAGTATTGTCAAGTAAATGTCGCTAAAATCTAAGGGCGTGTCGCGAATGTGGGAAATTGAGAGACTGGAAAAGTTTGTGTCGTGCTTTGCGGAGGTTCTTTACAGATATCTTGTTGATCTAATTAAACTCGAAAAAATGTAGTGAAAATTTTGAAAGTAGAAAGTGAAAATAGATGAGGAAAATATTCATTAATACAGCTTATTACGCATATATATCTAATATATTTAACTAATATATAGCATTTTCCGACACGTCGGAATGCTTTTTATTTAACAGTGTTTTAACAGTCCTTTTTAATTGATAGTCAAATTGATAGAAATATTCAACATTACAGTCAAATAAGTTTCAATTTTTTCAGATTCCTATGCTTTTCAAGTAGTATTTTCATAAAAACAGTTACTTGTGTTTATATCGCTGAATGTTTAGACTTATTGATGACATTTTCCGACATTCGGAATGGACTTGTTTTTAACAGCTATTCCGAGATGCTTTTTCTGATGTGCTTTCTTTCGGTGAATCTATCAGATACACTTTAAATATCAGTTTATAACGTTACTATTTCCGACAACAGAAACAAATATATTTAATATAACAGTAATAAAGCGGCAACATTCTAAAATATTTAAATAATTCTTTTTCCGACGTCGGAATGGTTTTTTCAGATGCTATGGTTCCATCTTCACCCGAGTCTATCAGATAGAAATTAATTAAATATCAGATATTAAAAGCTAAGCTGTTTGCCATCTACGTCTTCCCTTTTCTTCTTCTTATCTTCTGCAGTTTTTCTATTTATCTCCGTTCTTTTTTGCTGTTTCTCAAGCACCTTTTGCTCCTTATTTTTACGCAGCTCTTCTTCAAACCACCTGATCTCTTCTGAATCCATTTCGTTGACAACTTCAAATACTATGTCTTGGACCATACTCTTTGGAACAATAAAACCTTTTGCAGTACAGTAGAATGTTAATTCATCCGTTATTTCTTTTCTGCAGTATCCTGCCGCTCCAATAGACAATTTACATTCCTTTTCAATCTGAGTCGCTTTATTTCCGACAGTTGATTTTTTGGTCTGAAAGAAATCACAAACCTCATCAGCAGTAATATAATTCTTGTCCGCTTTATCAAAAAGAAAATTGAGACGAGCTATGACATATACTATCGAAGCTGCCCAAATCTCCTCTTTCCCTCTACTTATATCAATCCTCCGCTTTCGTGATAATGTATTGAATAACTTGATAGCATATCCTTTATATTCATTATTTAAATGATTTCGGCAAAATCCTTCGATCATTGCTTTTATTTTATTCATCTTTTTGATTTTATTATCTTTATTACTCATGCTTGTTTTCTTTGTTAACAATCGGTTTTTTGTCGTAGGACGTTAAGTATAATTATTTGTCAATTGATTTACTTCCTACACTCGTAATATAATAGACCAGATTAAACTGCAAACCATCAAATTTTTATTGTATTCAGATCAGTTAGTTATTGTTTATAGCATTGATATATAGCCTTATTTAATCAGGTAAATCAGATACTAACTAAATATCAGTTAATAAAACAAGTGCTTTTCACAGGTCAATATTTCAGTTAAGTCTAATAGAAAGGAATATTGACTTTTTTCCTTCAGCGGCAATGCTGAAGTATAATATCTCATAATAACAGAATCATGGAAGTAAAAGAGATCATATCACAGCTGGAAACATTTGATGGCTCGTTTCCGAAAGAAGCATTAGAAGCGGCAATAGAGAGAAAGGAAGAGATTATTCCGGAACTGTTGAAGATGCTGAAATACACGGTCGAGAATGCAGAAAAGGCGGCCACAGATGAATATTGGGGACACACATACGCCTTGTATCTGCTGGCTCAATTTGGAAATAAAGAGGCTTATCCGCTTTTTATTGAATTATTATCTCTGCCTAATGACACACTTTGGGCTTTACTTGGCGAATTGGATGGATGGGACTCTGTATTGGCTTCGGTTTCTTGTGGTGACGATTCAATGATTCTTCAACTGATTGAAAATGATAATATAGATGAATATGCCAGATGCGTGGCTTTAAATTCCTTGGTAACTCTACATGTTGCCGGTAAAAAGAAAAGAGAAGAAATAATCGAATACTTTTCTGAATTATTTAATGGGAAACTGGATAGATCGTTCTCCGCAGTATGGATGGGCCTTGTTAACTGCTGCCTTGATCTCTATGCCGATGAACTTCACGATGACATTATAAAAGCAATCCAAGACGATTTAGTCTGGGAAGGAGAAATTTCAATAAGTGATGTCGAAGAGGTATTTGCTGAAGACAAGCAAACTGTGATTGACAAGTTATTTAAGAGTGAAAGATATCAGTTGATAGATGACACCATCAAAGAAATTGAATGGTGGTCATGTTTTAAAGACAACAAACAACTGGATGATGATATTGCAGACAGTTTATTTGTGGCAATCAGCTTTGCAATGACATGTTTGACTGCAGGAGCTTTCTTTTCTATTTCCACTCCACTTAAAATGATTGCTTTCCTGTCCTGCCTAATTGGTGGAGATCCTCTCCACCGATTAACTTTTATTTGGAGAATTATGAAATTGATTACAGAAGAGTTCGAGACATTATTCAAAGACTATCCGCTTTACTCACAGGAACATGAAAAAGATCCATTGGTGATTGCCAAGCTGTTTGATCCAACAGGGAGCGCTAGCTGGTTTCTTTTGGAGTATGATCCGGTGGAGAAGCTTGCATTTGGATATGTAACAGGAATGACAGCTGATGAACTCGGCTATATTTCACTAACTGAAATGGAATCCATCAAAGGTCCACTGGGAATCGGGATTGAGCAGGACATGTATTTTATCCAAAAGCAATTGAGCGAATTGAAGTGATTTGATGG
>JABHCC010000048.1 GCA_018669475.1 Bacteroidota bacterium
AACTGATAATAGAGCTTAATAGCACCAATTATTCCTAAGGTCTCAATCGGCTTCCTTGGTTTTGTTAAGCGAATGTAGCCAATGTTATAAAATTGGTAATATTAAGCTTGCTTAATTGATTGACTGATAACTGATAACTGACAACTGATAACTGATAACTTCTATCTTATGATCCAGGCAATAACAAAAACAAAATTCAATTTCCCAGGACAAAAGAATCTGTACGTTGGAAAAGTGAGAGACGTCTATAATATTAACGGCGAGTATTTAGTAATGGTTGTATCCGACAGGATATCAGCCTTCGATGTGGTACTTCCTAAAGGTATCCCATACAAAGGACAAGTATTGAACCAAATCGCTGCTAAATTCCTTGATGCAACTGAAGATATTGTACAGAACTGGAAAATAAGCACTCCGGATCCAATGGTCACAGTTGGCCACTTTGTTGAGCCATACGAGGTTGAAATGGTAATTCGAGGTTATTTAACCGGTCATGCATGGAGAGAATACAGCTCTGGAAAAAGAACTCTATGCGGAATTCCATTACCCGAAGGAATGAAAGAAAACCAAAAATTCGATAAGCCGATACTTACTCCAACCACTAAAGCTCATGAAGGACATGATGAAGATATTAGCCGTGAAGAAATTATTTCAAGTGCTTTAGTATCAGAAGAGGAATACTTAAAGCTTGAAGATTATACGCGTCGTCTTTTCCAAAGAGGAACTGAGATTGCCGATAAAATGGGTCTTATTTTGGTAGACACAAAGTATGAGTTTGGCAAAAAGAATAATGAGATATACCTGATTGATGAAATTCACACGCCGGATTCAAGCCGGTACTTTTATGCCGATACCTATCAGGATAATATGGACGAAGGGGGGAAACAAAAGCAGCTATCTAAAGAATTTGTTCGTCAATGGCTGATTTCTAACGGTTTTCAGGGAAAAGAAGGCCAACAAATGCCTGAGATGCCTGACACATATATCCAAGAGGTATCAGAACGATATATTGAATTATTCGAACAAATTACCGGTGACCCTTTTGTAAGAGAAGACCTGTCGGATGTTAACACCCGTATTGAAAAAAATATCACCGAATTTCTGGATAAAGCATAGTGCCATTTCTATTTAACATACCTAAGACGCTTTCTTTCTGGGTGGCTCCCCTTGTAGCCTTACTAATATTATTGTTTTTTAATCTCGACCCTGAGCATCCCGAGACAACTGCTGCACTGGCAGTTGCAGCTCTTATGGCTGTTTGGTGGGTGACTGAGGCTATCCCGCTGGCAGTCACAGCTCTGATTCCTGTTGTTCTATTTCCCCTCTTAGGAATTATGAATGGAAGAGATGTATCATCACTTTATTTTAATCACATTATTTTCTTGTTCATCGGTGGTTTTATTGTGGCACTGGCAATGCAACGATGGAATCTGCATACAAGAATTGCCTTAAAAATATTACTCTTTATTGGCACGAGCCAGGCTCGTATCCTGCTAGGTTTTATGCTGGCTACAGCATTTCTATCAATGTGGATATCAAATACGGCTACCACTATGATGATGATTCCGATTCTGATTTCAGTAATTTCAGAGGTTGAGAAACAAGGAATCAGAAAAGGTAAACGAGCCTACTCAACGGGTTTGCTTCTCTCGGTTGCCTACAGTGCATCTATCGGAGGCATGATGACTCTTGTAGGAACCCCGCCAAACCTGTCATTTACAAGAATCTATCAAATTATGTTTCCTGCTGCACCCGAAATCAGTTTTGCAGACTGGCTAATTTTTGCTTTACCTGCCGGATTGGTGCTGTTCATTTTCGCATGGATATTTCTTTTTCTTAGATATCGGGATAAAGAAAACAAAAGCCAAATCAAACGGGAGCACCTGAAAAAGCAATACCTGGATTTGGGCAAGATGGGAGTTGAAGAAAAGATTATTCTGATTGATTTTGTCCTCCTGGCTTTGTTATGGCTTTCGCGATCCGATATTATACTTGGTCAGTTAAGAATCCCGGGATGGTCGAATTTGTTCTCAAATCCAGAGTATATTAATGACGGAACAGTAGCAATGGCATGCTCGGTGATATTATTTATGATACCAGGGAAAGCCAAGAAAAAAACCATGCTAATGAACTGGGAAACAGCCAAAGGTCTGCCCTGGGGGATTGTACTATTATTTGGCGGGGGTTTTGCCCTGGCAGGTGGATTTAAAGAATCAGGATTATCACTCTGGATGGGTGAACAACTTAAATTTGTAGCCAGCTACCATCCAATAATTATCATTGCGGTAATTGCCTTGTTCATGACTTTCCTTACCGAACTAACATCCAACACGGCAACTACCGAGATGATTCTTCCCATTTTAGCCGGATTGGCAATAGCTAGTGAAACACATCCTCTCCTTTTCATGCTTCCGGCAACAATGTCAGCTTCAATGGCATTTATGCTTCCGGTCGCAACTCCACCAAATGCCATAGTTTTTGGCACCAACCGGCTAAAAATAAAAGAAATGGTGAGAACCGGCCTGGTCATGAATCTGGCTGGTATTTTCATAATCACCCTGGCTGTATACTTCATTGCCCGCCTTGTCTTCGGCTTCGACCTTGAGACATTTCCTGAATGGGCTAAGCAATGATCCTGTCTCTATCACAAAAAAGAGGCGATAATAAATCGCCTCTTAAGGTAGTCATGCGCAGTAGATTGGTGTGATATACTGAACAGGTGATCATGGGAGATTAGGAGGGTGGCTGGTTTGCTGAACTTCATCTTCCTCATAGTGATCCATTGTAAACATCCATTCTTCAAACTTTACTTCAGGCTCAGTTTCGTCAACAAATAACAAAGAATTACCCTGGGGCTTCTCTCCAGTCCCTTTAAGGCCAGGAATTATTTTTTGAAGCTCTATATCTTCAGCCAAATAATCGTTTCTATAGCTGGTTAACAGGGCTATCAATGCCAACACTCCCAGGCTCAGGATCAATAAACATGCAATGTTCTCTAGTGTTTTCATTTTTTTGGGTTTTTGGGTTTATCAATTTTTGCTTACTATTCTTAATGAACAACAAGCATAAATGTAACCCCGGGAGATCTCAAACATATGGTCAACTGAATTTTTTTTTGTACCTTTTCACCTGATATTAAACCTATTAAAAAATCAACACCTTATTAAGGTTACCTTTTTAGGACATTTTCATTAAACGCAGATAATGAAAGAATCCAATATCATATCAGAGATCAAAAAGGGCAATCAGATGGAGCTTGAGAAAGTATATCTCAAGCATAAGGATGCTTTCAGATCGTGGATAGTATCACGGTTCAAAATAACTCAAGACGATGCCACTGAGATATACCACCAAAGCATTCTTAGTTTTTATGAAAATATTATTGGCGGAAAACTGATTAAGCTCAACTGCAGTATTAAGACCTACTTATTCTCTGTTGGCAAAAACAAGGTTTTTGATCTGAGACGCAAACAGAACCGCTTAATGGGTTTGGATGAAAATACTTTACCCAAAGATACTGCCAGATCTGGCTCTGACGATCCAACTGATCAATTGCTGATTATTTCAAAACAAGCCCTTCTTCTTCTGGGGAATCCATGTAAGACTCTGCTGGAACTTTATTACTATCACAAACAAAGCATGCAGCAGATAGCTGGCCAGATGGGCTATAAAAATGAAAACTCAACTAAAAACCAGAAATACAAATGCCTGAATAAACTTAGAGAGATATTCAGAACTGAGGTTCAGAAAGAAAAGATCGTAATTCATGAAGTTTAACAATAAAGATATCGACCTTATTGAGACTTACCTCAATAAAGAGCTTGGTCCCCAGGAGGAAGATGCATTTGAGACACGTCTCCAAACTGATTCAGACTTCAAAGAGTTGTTTGATGAAGTAAGTATACTCATAATGGGCATTCAGCAAACAGGTCGGGAGGCAGTCCTCAGCAGACTACGAGAACTTGACAATATTACAGTCAGTGAATCCATAAATCAATACAAAAAGAACTCGGGATTAAGGTTAATCCGAATGTATTCACCGTATGCAGCCGCAGCTATTGTATTTCTGGCAGCATTCCTTTGGATAAACCCCGGAATACCATTGAAGAACTACTCACCCTATTCTTACAACACTTTTCGCTCCTCTGGCAAAGAAAGCACTGAAAGACTCCATTCAATATCCGGATTATCAGACTATCAGGAAAAAGATTATAAAAAAGCTATAAAAAAATTCGAATCTATCAAGATAAAGAATGACACCATATGGTTCTACCTTGGCAATGCATATTTTGCCCGTTACCAGTTCAAGAAAGCTCTGAGCTGTTATGAACAAAAACCTCTGTTAAATGGGTCTGAATTATCCTACGATGCAAAGTGGTATGCGGCCCTTTCATTGATTGCCACAAAAAAGCATCACAAAGCCTTAGATTACCTCAAAGATCTATCAGAATCTAATTCTATTTACTCCCATGAAGCCCATCAATTGTCACAAAAAAGACGACTTCAAAAATAATCCAAACAATCATTACTCTTAATCCTACAAACTATGAAAAAAGATGTAAAAAAAGTAATCTCCCCTCAAGGCACTGATCCTGTCGCTGTTAAAGACCCAATTTGCCCAAAAGGCTTTGGATGTCCATTTTTAATCTCAGGTACGATTTTCTTTGTAGTTATGACATGTCTGGAGCTATTAAGGTATTTCAATGGCTAACATACCAAACTTCTAGTCAGATATCATAAGTATTAATGCTTATGATATCGGTGTCTGATAAAGAGTACTAGCGTGAGTTTATTATAAAATCAGTTTTCATGTTTCTGTGTCGTTTTTGAACTGGCTGATATTCAGCCATGTGGGCTTGCGTTTTTTGCTACGAAGATTGTATACACTAAAGCATGTTAATAAATAAATTTGTATTAAG
>JABHCC010000049.1 GCA_018669475.1 Bacteroidota bacterium
AGCAGATGCTGTTGTGGTGGGTAGTGCATTGGTTAATCTAGTTGAACAAAACGCTCATCTTCACAGTGATCAGGCTAATGAAAAAATAATTAAAGATATTAGTCGAGTATTAATATCTATGCGTGCTGCATTGGATGCTTAGGATCGTTCACGAAATAACTTAGACAACTGGCTTGCCTGTTTGTCTGTATTCTCCATTGTAAAAATAGTTGTGTAGGTCAACTACAAGCCCATTTTCACAATAAAGAACACAAACAAAGTAAGCGCTTAACCAAGCAGCGTTATTCCAAATTAAATTATCTCCCCTCATAATAAACCCATCACATATTATGAGGAAATCAAATGAATACCGACACCCTTACTGAGACAGAAAAATACTGGACAGAGCATGTCGAATCTTGGCAACAAACTGATTTAACTCAGGCAGCTTATTGCCAAAAGCATGAATTATTGGTGCACCGCTTTGGTTACTGGAAACGAAAGTTGGCTGAACCTGACCAACATCTCCCCGAGGTTCAGGGTTTCGTCCAACTCAGGTCAATGCCTTCAATCAATTTATCTCTGTCTCTTCAGTTACCCAATCAACTGCGTATTGAAGGAATTGCTTCTGACAATCTTTATCTGGTCAAACAACTGACGGAGATACTTCAATGAATTCAGCCATACGCCCTTCATTAAATTTGCCACAGGTCTATTTATATCTGAAGCCAGTAGATTTCAGAAAGAGTTTTGTCGGACTTAGTGCTATTGTTGAATGTGAACTGGGGCATAATCCTTTTGCTGGACATCTGTATGCCTTTACTAATCGCCAGAGAAATAAAATCAAATGCCTGTTCTGGGATAATACTGGATTTGTTCTGTATTACAAAAGCCTTTCTGAAGAAAAATTCAAATGGCCTAAAGGAGAAAATGACCTAATAAATATTACGGGTCAACAGATAAACTGGTTGTTGGATGGATACGATATTAGCAACATGACACCCCATAAAAAGCTTCACTATGAGACTGTATTTTAAGTACTTTAATGCTATTTTATGATATAATAAAGCCATGCAAAACAGAGCTAAAAACATAAAAAATGACGATCACTTATCTGCTTTTCTACAAGCAGATAAAGGTGAATTACTGGAAGTGATTGAGAAAAATCACCTGCTTATTTCCCAACAGGAAAGTCGTATTAAAATACTCGAAGAAGCCCTTCGTCAGGCACGCTATAAACGTTTTGCCCCCAGTAGTGAAAAAAGCAATGATCAGACAAATCTGTTCGATGAAGCTGAGCTGGAAGCCGCTGATGAGACCTTTGAGCCAGAACAAAAAACAGAGCCTAAAGGTAAAAAAGAGAAAACAGGCAGAAAGCCATTTTCTAAAAACATTCCCAGAACCCCTGTCTTTATTGATCTCAGTGAAGAAGAAAAAGTCGGTGCCATCGATGTTTTTTACACCAAAGTAAGAGAAGAATTAGATATCATCCCAGCTAAAGTTCAAATTCTAGAATACTTTCAACAAAAAGCTGTCTTTGCTGATGCAGAAGATAAAGACAGTCGCTCTATGAAAGCGGCTATGATGCCAAAGCACCCATTAGCCAAATCAATGGGCAGCACCAACCTCATGGCTCATATCATTATTTCAAAATACGCTGATGGCCTGCCACTCTATCGGATGGAAGGTATACTATCCCGATATGGCGGTGATATTACCCGAGCCACCATGGCCAATTGGATCATTAAACTGGCGACTGAATTACAGCCTCTGATCAATCTGATGCGAGATCATCAACTTTCGGATGACATCATCCAGATGGATGAAACCGTGCTTAAAGTTTTAAAAGAACCAGGATTGAGTACCACCTCTGATAAATATATGTGGGTTAGTCGAGGTGGGCCACCAGGCCAAACCAGTGTATTGTTTGAGTACGATCCATCCCGTAAAAAGGAGGTGCCCTTGCGCCTGCTGGATGACTTTAGTGGCTATCTGCAAACCGATGGTTATGCAGGCTATAATGCGGTGTGCAAGAAAAATGGTGCCACTTCTGTCGGGTGTTGGGATCATTCCAGGAGAAAATTTAAGGAAGCACAATCGGCACAACCCAAAAGCAAAAAAGGGCAAAAACCCAGCAAAGCGGATATGGCTTTGGCACAGATCAATAAACTGTATCGGATAGAACGAACAATAAAAGAAGCCAGTATTGATGAGAAATTAAAAGCCCGTCAGGA
>JABHCC010000050.1 GCA_018669475.1 Bacteroidota bacterium
GAAGATTATTTTCCTGCCGGATGAATATGTGGATAGTAATTCAGATTTCTATTCCCAAACCTGTGCGGAATATGAAGACCAGATTTTTTGGATGAAAAAACAGTTGCAATACAGAGGATATGAAGTTCAATGGGGTAATAATTGTTTATAGTATTGCGAGCCGTAAACTCAAACTATTTGCACAATTTGTTGACGAAATCAGGAAGTTGTGACTGGGAAATCGGGATGTCGGGAAATCGTGAAGTCGGGACAGGCCGGGATTCATGATTGATGGAGTCTTGTATGTTTGCATTGATCGAAGTGTTGCTGGTGGATGCAAAACTATATTTACCCCAAGAAATGAATAATAATAGAGTTTTGTGTTAAATAAACCTAGTTTACCCTTAATTAGGTAAAATAAACTAAATTTACCCTTACAAAACTATATTTACCCCAGTAAGTAGAAAGAAAATGAAAAAAGTAGGGTTTACATGGCTTCAGGAAAAATTAAATATCCAAGGTTTTCGATTAACGCATGAGTCATACATCGGAACAATGGACAAAACAGAATTAAGTTCAACAAATACAGTTGTGCGAACATTCAAATCGAAATATGATGTCAGCATTGATAACCCTATGTCTCATTTAGAATTCGCTCTAAAATATGATGATCTAAACCTGGCTTTCGTTAGAGAAGTTTTCACCTCTGTTAAGCATCAAACAATATTAGACTACATCAAAGCAAATCCAAATAGAAAATATCCGAGAATCATTGGGTTTCTGTATGAGTTTACAGTAGGTAAATCAATACAAGTTGATATCACTACCACTAATTATGAGGATATATTGGACTCGTCTCGATATATAACCGGAAATATCACAAAAATATCCAAATGGAAAGTAAACGATAATCTGCTAGGGTCAAAAAAGTTCTGCCCGGTAATCAGAAAAACTACTGAACTCAGCGAGTTACTTGATTGGAATATTAAAGAAGCAATTGAAAATCTAAAACACAAATATTCTCCTGAAATTTTTAAACGAGCAAGCTATTACCTTTATAAAAAAGAATCAAAATCCTCCAGTGAAATAGAGAAAGAAGAACCATCGCAAGACAGAATGGAAAGGTTCATAGCTTTACTGGAAGAAGCAGGACAAAAGCCCTTTGAAGAATCATTATCTGAAAAAGAATTAGTTCGTTTGCAAAACGTTATCGTTGACCCAAGATATGCAGATGATGGCTTTAGAGACTTTCAAAACTATGTGGGTCAAACGATGAGAGACTATACACAAAAAGTACATTATGTATGTCCTCCACCACAATTTGTAAAATCTCTTATGCAAGGAATAGTTGACCTAAATAAAAAACACACATCAACCGAAACGATTATAAAAACCACAATGGTCTCATTTGCTTATGTATATATACACCCATTTGAAGATGGCAATGGAAGGATTCATCGCTTTCTTATTCATGATATCCTGGTACGTGACGGCATTGTACCAAACAGTACAATAATTCCTGTTTCTGCTCAAATACTTGCCCACATAGATGAATATGATACAACTTTAGAGTTATTTTCCAAATTGATCGAGCGAAAAGTAAAATATGATATTAATGATTCTGGAGAAATGACAGTTAATAATTCATCCGAAATAGAAGCTTTATATCGATTTCCAGACCTAAGCAATCACACCGTATTTTTGGCAAAAGCTTTACAATCTACAATTAATAAAGATATTCCGGAAGAATTACTTTTTCTTCAATGTTATGATGAACTTAAGGGTGATATTCAGAGTATAGTAGATATGCCAGACAATAAAGTTGATCGCATGATTATGTTCCTTCACCAGAATAAAGGAAAGCTTGCAGGTCGTAAACGCAAATTTTACAAAGAATTGAGTGATAATGAAATCGAGCAAATGGAACAAGCCTATACTCAGGTATTTGAAAGGGAATGGGGAAGTCGGGATGTCGTGAAATCGTGAAGTTGGGATGTCATGACGAGATTGATCAACAAAGGCTTGGGGTGGATTAACTGTTTAACAGGAATGTTACGTCTTACCGGTGGAGACAGCCACTGGAGTATTGCCAGGACTGGCCCGAAGTTGCTATGGAGTATTGCGATGGCTCGCCCTGAAGTTTCTCCGCGAGTATGCCAAGCGATCCCCGCCTTCGGGGATGATGGCCTGTAGTAACATCGTTAAACCATGGTGGCCTGCACCGTCATCCTCGGGCTTGACCCGGGGATCGCTTGGCACAGTCACCGGA
>JABHCC010000051.1 GCA_018669475.1 Bacteroidota bacterium
CCTCACATCGAGACAGGCAGGCTTGATTATTGTCTGTTGATTTAAATGATCAACTACTTCTTTCAGGTTCCTGGCTCCAATAATATCGATATCCTGAACTACCGCAGCCTCCCGAGCATTTGTTTCTGGTAGGATCAAAAACCTTAGGCCTTCCTTTTTGGCCTGGATTGCCATGGGCAAGACACCTTTTACCGGGCGCAATTCTCCATCAAGAGATAATTCACCCATGAACATTATTTTAGAGAGACTATCCTCCCGGATGATGCCGTTTGCGGCAAGTATCCCAATGGCTAATGGCAGATCATATGCTGCACCTTCTTTTCGAATATCAGCAGGGGCCATATTAATAACCACTTTCTTACCTGGCCATTTTGTTCGGATACTTTCAAAAGCAGCTGCAATTCTTTGCTGACTTTCCTTAACGGCTACATCCGGCAGGCCAACTAAATGATAAGCAATACCACTAGTAATGCTCACTTCAATACGTATTGTTGTTGCGGAAATTCCAAAAACCGCACTTGCTAAAGTTTTTACAAGCATCTGTTTCCTTTATGTTATATAGATATAGATGCATTTGGAAGGATGGAATGGAAAAATATGATGAACTTTTCTTTCGTAGAATGAATTTGTACCTTTGAAATCAACCACCTAACAAACTTAAAACATGAAATAAATCACGGCAATCCTGATAAAAAAACTCATATATGGTCTGCTATTATTTTTGAAAAAGTGAATGGAGAATGGAAAATTGTTATGGCTTTTTCATCAGGAGTTAAGAAAATTATGTGATGAGATTACTTCACACAACAATTGTATAGTAATGGGAAAATTGTTTGGATAGATCGTAATTCTAAACAAATAGCTGAATACGCAAATTACTGCCGTTAAAAAGTGATTTTCAAATTCTTAATTTGATTAAAATACTTCCTACCTTTTTATCTTTACTTTGGAATACACGAACCCTCTAAATCTTTAGGTTGGCAGTAGGATTCGAAAAGAGTTTTGTAATAAAACTACCGATAATAATATGTCCAACCGATCGCTCAATACATTGAACAATTTCGTTTTCATTCAAGATTTTTAAAATTTTTGTATCTATATGCTAATTCTTTAACAATAAATAATAGCAGAGCATTATGTCCCTCTGCTGCTGACACTTCGAGCGCTCTTTTAACACTTTCCTGGCCATTGACATCTTAATATTCTTAAAATAATTCCTTCATCCTTCTTATTTTCTGCGCTTTACAGATTCCCTGTTAATAGTTGATTGACTACACTAGTGTCCCCAAACGTTAAAAACAAAAAAGAATACCAAGAATAAACATCCCAATGGCTTGCCCATGCTCGCTTGTAAATATCTATTCTCGACAGGTTCTAATATTAAGGCTTTGTTGCCTAATAAATACTCGCTTGTTGTTTCAAGAGGAATGTACTTTATCTATTTTACTACATCAGAAAAGAAGACATCCTGTTTAGTGTCAACTAGCTTAGTAAAATCAACAAAGATTTCTTTTTTGCTATCAATAATTTCAGGGTGGGGATTCATCTCATTTGAAGTACCCTCATTGCTATCTTGATCAGGATTATTATTACAAGAGTAATAAAAGAATTAGGAATGGTAAACGAATAAGCATATCTATTATCTCAGTGTTTTTATGATTTTTTGGGAAAAATAATTACCGTTATTAGATACCTGTAGCATGAGGATATTGTTGGAAGCACAACATCTCTTAAGATCTAAATGTATCAGACTCCCAGGATACGCTTGTGTATGAATAACTTGGCTGAATAATTCCTGACCCATTAGATTGCTGACCCTTATTGATACATCACCATGAAAGTCTTCTGACAATTGAAGATTGATCTGGTCTGTAAAAGGATTTGGGAAAACTTTAGTTTCATTAAACGGGTATTCAGAACTAGTTACACTACTAGAGATACCAGCAATAGAGTCAATAATACGAATAGATTCAAGCATTGCATTTGTGAATTCTGGGATATAAAAGTCATGACCTACTCCTGGCATTGAAACGAATCCGGCTCTGCCATGATTACTCATCAATTGACTATACGCATATTGGGCGTAATCGTAATTTGGCTGATCTAAAGTTCCACAAGCAAAACACACAGGCACATCAGATGTAAAATCGTAAAAACCTTCAGTCCATTCAGGTAGATAAGGGTTAAAAGGGATAACCCCTCTGAAATCATATATTTTTTCCAGACCGTATTTAAGCACGGTTCTTCCGTTACAAGATCCTCCTGTCAAGTATACATATTCAGGATCGATGTTAAATCGATTATTTGCATGATTCAGAGCACCTAAAGCAACTTCTCGTTCTGGAATATCCATCGTATTACTTCCGCAATCTGGAGTTACAAGAAGAGCATTTAGCTCAACACTAGTTTCAATTAAATTATCACGATATCTTGAATACTCCCCGACATCCCCAAAAAAATGTAAGGCAATGATTAGCTTGTATTTCTGAAGGGGATCATAATCTTCAGGAACAAAATAACCTAAAAACGTTTGATCTCCGTTAATTTCTACATTATTCGTAAACCGTCCAACTTGCCTGGTTTCGTACCATCGTATTTCATTGGCAGCTGTACCTCCAACAATGATATCCATAACACTATCTCCATTAAAATCTCCGGCTGTGCAGGGCCATACTTCGTCTAAATCATCATCGAGAATGGATCTTTTGAAGCTAAATTCTTCTCCACCTTTGTTGGTATATAATACCACTTGGCTAGCAATATAGGCGGTTCCGTAAATATCCATGAAGCCATCTCCGTCAATATCTTCAGCATAAGCTAGAACAGCACCATCAAATTCATCGTCAACTACAAATTTTGTCCAAGATATAGGATCTCCTCCATCATTTTGCCAGATGGAAACTTCATCCGCCATATAGGCAGTTCCAAGAAGGTCCATATCTCCATCATTATCCATATCTGCTATCTGAACACTGTGTGAACCATCGAAGGAATTTGTAACAACATGCTTACTCCAAGTTATTGGATTGCCCCCATCATTTCGCCACCAGATGATTTCATCTGATTCGAATGCTGAACCAGCAATATCCTGATCACCGTCTCCATCAATATCGGCTATGTCCACCGATCTTGCTCCTGGTACATTGTCATCAATTTGCTGATAGGTCCACTGAGCGGGGTATCCTCCATCATTATGCCACCAAGTGATATCCGATGAACCCATATTAGCAGTGAAGATATCCTGGTTCCCGTCAAGATCAAAATCACAGACATTAACCTCATGAGGTTCTCCCGGTATTGAGGAAACTATTTGCTTTGACCATGTAACCGGATCCCCTCCTTCATTTTTGTAATAAACTAACTGGTTCCTGTCATGTGAAATTGCAACAATATCTGGTTGACCGTCAAGAATGATATCGGCAACTTTTACATTTAGGCACCCACCAGTATTATCATCAACTAGTTGACGGCTCCACGCAACTGGACTTCCCCCTTCGTTTTTCCACCATACAATTCCATTAACAGCTGAACAAGCTACAACATCAAGATCACCATCCAGATCAATATCTGCAGAGCAAATACCTGCAGGTGAATTGAAATCATTGTCAATCGTTTGCGTATTGAAACTAATTTGAGCCTGTCCTTGTTGGGATATCATGGTTAAACAGATGAATACCGGAATAGTAGAACCCAGAAACTTTTTCATATGAGTTTGGTTTGTTGATTGGCATTCGAATTAGTATCTCAAATTTCTTCAAAAATTTGGGCGCATCAATAAGATATCGACCAAGCGTATTGGTACCATCCTGAAAAGTTTTCTAGCATATAGAAAAGCTACTTGTCGGTTGTTTTGAACCTTTTGACAATACAAAATGGTAGTTAGTCTTTTTACAAATAACAAATGACAGTGTTGTGGCGTCATAGTATAGAATATTAAGTAATTAAACCAAACTTTTACGAAAAGGAATCTTCTAATTCTATTTGCTGTGATGGGACGTGACATGGATGGTTTCCAGGTGATGATGTCAGATTTCAAGATTCAAAAAAAACTCGACAAACACGCTTATCTAGTTGTTGGAGCGGTTGCTTCTTTGAAAAGCAGAGCATTATGTCCACCTGCTGCCGACACTTCGAGCACTCTTTTACACTTTCTTGTCCCTTCACATCTGCAAAATCCAATCCATTGATATCCCATGGTGCAGAAAACTCCTTCCTCACATCGAGACAGGCAGGCTTGATTATTGTCTGTTGATTTAAATGATCAACTACTTCTTTCAGGTTCCTGGCTCCAATAATATCGATA
>JABHCC010000052.1 GCA_018669475.1 Bacteroidota bacterium
AGTGAGGCAGACAGTTGGCTGCAGGGAAAGTACAATGAATTACTTGCAGATCAAAGAGATTATATTCTTAATTTCCTCAATGAGAATCATCAGTCTCCTGCTTGTCTTATGGCCTTATCACATCAGATTAATGGTCAAACTGTATTGAATCCTCAGAGAGATTTTGTTTATTTTGCAAAGGTGGATTCATCACTTTCCGAACAATACCCTGAGTCTCTAATGGTTACCACTTTACATAATTGGGTGGTTAGCTATAGGCAAGAGCAATCTCTCAGGTCAGCCCAAAACCAAAGCATTGGCATAGGTGTAGAGTCTCCTGAAATCAAGCTGCCGAATCCTGATGGTGCAATAATCAGTCTTTCCTCTCTCCGTGGAAAATATGTTCTCCTCGATTTCTGGGCCGCATGGTGCAGTCCCTGTCGTAGAGAAAACCCCAATTTAGTAAGAGCCTATAATAAATTCAACTCAAAGGGATTTGAAATTTATCAGGTTTCTCTCGATAGAAAGCGTGCAGATTGGGTGCAGGCTATTCAAGCTGATAAGTTGAACTGGACACAGGTAAGTGATTTGAAATATTGGGGCTCACCTGTTGCAAAATTGTATTACATTTCCTCCATTCCGGCTAATTTTCTAATCGATCCGGAAGGAAAAATTATTGCCACCAATTTACGTGGGGTTTTATTAGACCAAAAACTTAGCGAGATTTTCAACTAAAATTGAAGAATAAAAACATATACTTCATCTCTGATGCCCATCTGGGAACACCTGATTCTGAGAGCAGCCTGCTTAGAGAAAAAAAGCTGGTAAGCCTTCTTGATAGCATCAAGGATAATGCAGAAGCCATATATTTTCTCGGTGACATATTCGATTTCTGGTATGAATATAAGAGAGTTGTCCCTAGAGGATTCACTCGCTTTTTAGGCAAAGTTGCAACATTGAGTGACTCAGGTATTGAAATACATTTCTTTACCGGTAATCATGATATATGGGTAAAGGATTACCTGCCGGATGAATTAGGCCTTATTATCCACCGTCATCCTGTGATAACCGAAATTATGGGAAAGACATTCTATTTGGCACATGGGGATGGATTGGATGAAACAGATCGAAAATTCAGAATTCTGAAAAGAATTTTCACCAACCGTGTACTTCAGTGGTGTTTTTCACGGCTACATCCGAACTTAGCCATTGGTCTGGCTGGAATCTGGTCGAGGCACAGCCGCATCAAGCACGGAACAGATGCATTTAAAGGAGAAGATGAGCCCGTAGTTAAATACGCACGTAAAAACCTAACAGATCTTGGATTGGATTATTTGGTAATGGGTCACAGACATTGTCCGGTTGTCTATCAATTAACTGATCATACCAAATTTATCATTCTTGGCGACTGGTTATCGCTATTCACTTACGGAGTGTTCGACGGCACAGACTTCAAACTCGAATCTTATAAGTAAAAAAAAGAGGCCGAATGAAAATTCGGCCTCTTTTTTTGTTTATTTCTTGATTCGCATCCCATAAAAAGAACGGTAGACGAAAATTAGTCCTATAACCAGAAAAGCCAGGCCAAGATAAGGAGCCAGACTAGTTCCTCCGCTCTCTTTAGCATGCAAAGCCATTTCAATTGATATCTCGGCAGCCAGTAAACCAAATAAAGTTGAAAACTTTATAATTGGGTTAAGAGCAACTGAGGATGTATCTTTAAAAGGATCACCAACTGTATCACCCACAACTGCAGCTTCGTGCAAAGGAGTATCTTTTTCTTTTAAATCAACCTCCACTACTTTCTTAGCATTATCCCATGCACCGCCTGCATTGGCCATGAACATCGCCTGGAACAGTCCAAAAACAGCAATTGAGATTAGGTATGAAACAAAGAAGTTAGGATCGAAGAAGGCAAAAGCAAGAGTTAATGACATTAGTACAAAGAAAATATTCCACATACCTTTTTGAGCATAAATAGTACAGATCTTAACTACAGCTTTAGAATCTTCAATATCGGCTTCATCTTTATCCAGGTTGATTTGCTTCTTAATAAACTCAACCGCTCTGTATGCTCCGGTTGTTACAGCCTGTAATGAGGCTCCGGTGAACCAGTATATAACAGCACCACCTGTAATAAAACCGAGAATGACAGGAGCATCAGTTAAAGAAATGGATAGCATTCCAACCTTTTCTAAAATCAGGATTATAGAAAAAATCATTGTAGTAGCACCAATAACGGCTGTTCCAATCAAAACAGGCTTGGCTGTTGCTTTGAATGTGTTACCTGCTGAATCATTAGCCTCCAGATAGTGCTTACCTCTCTTGAAATCGGGATCGAATCCATATTCATTCTTAATCTCATCTTTAATATTAGGTATTGACTCAATCTGCGACAGTTCAAAAACAGATTGGGCATTATCAGTAACAGGGCCATAGCTATCAACCGCAATTGTTACAGGTCCCATCCCCAAAAATCCAAAAGCCACCAGACCAAACGCAAAAATCGTCGGGTAATTCATAATCGTATCCATCTCCATTGAAGAGATCATAAAGGCTGCGAACATTAGAGCAACAATTACTATTCCTTTCCAGAAAGCGGAAAAATTACCAGCCACCAGCCCAGATAATATAGTAAGCGATGCCCCACCTTCACGACTTGCCTGGACTACCTCTTGTACATGTCGCGATTTAGAGCTTGTAAATGCTTTAGTAAACTCGGGGATAAGAGCTGCTGCAAAAGTACCACAACTTATAATTGAAGCTAATTTCCACCACAAACCATCAGCAAAACTATCACCAATTAATAACCAACTTGCCAAATATGTTATTGCAATTGAGAGAATCGATGTAATCCAGATAAGAGAGGTTAGAGGATTCTCAAAATTGAATTCTTTTGATAAACCATATCTTGATTTGCTTACAGCCTGGTTTATCCAGTATGCAACCATAGATGTCAATACCATCAGCAAACGCATTGCAAATATCCAAACAATCAAATTTGCCTGAAACTCTACATTCAAAACACCTAATACAATAAAGGATATCAGAGCTACACCTGTAACACCATAAGTTTCAAAACCATCAGCAGTAGGCCCTACACTATCACCAGCATTATCACCAACACAATCAGCAATTACACCAGGGTTACGTGGGTCATCTTCAGGAAGCTTAAAAACAATCTTCATCAGGTCAGCGCCTATATCTGCAATTTTTGTGAAAATTCCACCTGCAATTCTTAATGCACTGGCTCCCAATGACTCACCAATAGCAAAACCAATAAAACATGCTCCTGCAGCTTCGCCAGGAACAAATAGCAAAATGGCTATCATCATGATCAGTTCCACACAAACCAGGAGCAAACCAATACTCATACCTGATTGAAGAGGTATAGAAACAACATCGAATGGTCGTCCCCTAAGAGAAGCAAAAGATGTACGGCTATTGGCAAGAGTGTTTATCCTGATACCAAACCAGGCAACTCCGTATGAGCCAAGGATACCTAATACCGACCATACTAAAACTAATAAGACCCTGGGAACTTTCATTCCGCTAAGACCCAGAAAATAATATGTGATTGCTACACCAATAATCAAAAACAAGATTATTAAGAATTTACCTTGTTGCAAGAGGTATGTTTTGCATGTTTCATAAATCGTGCGTGAAACTTTAAGCATGGAATTGTGGGCAGGAAGTTTTTTGATTTTGGTATACTGCCAGTATCCAAACAACAAGCCAAACAGGGTTATCACCAATCCATACAGCAGCAACTCCCAACCTGTAAGCAAACCATTAAAAAAGGTGGTTTGACTTAAATCCGGAACTTCCAGGTCGGCTTCTCCAGCACGAACCAGTACAGGGAATAATAAACCCAGCACGATTAGAAAGAAAGAGCGTTTTTTCATAAGGTAATGACTTTAATGGTCAACATTAATTCTAATTTCTGCAATCCCGGCAATATAGTGTGCAATCCGGAACGAGTCCCCAAATTTAGAAAAGCGATCCGAATTACCAAAAACGAAACAATTAACACAGCATTAACAAAGAAGCCTATTATTTCACACAAATTAACAAAAAGGGCATGTAACGTTTGCTCAGTTGGTGCGTCATATATGTGAAAGAAGTTTAAAAGCTTTGGAGGATAAAAAAATGAAAACACGCAACATAAAAATTATTACCACAATATTCGCTCTGGCCCTGATCTCTGCCACTCAGGTGTTCGCTGATCAGCCTTTTAGCGATAAGGATGAAAAAGACACTAAGGTCTTCACCGTAAAGGCTCCTATTATTAGAATCCTTACTGAAACTTTAACTATTGATGAATCAGATCTTGCTATTTTGGAAGAGAAACTAGGCGATCTGAGAACTATAAAATTCTCTATTGGTGAGAATGTAGCAATAGTAGTAGAAGATGATTCACCAGATTTTTATTTTAATACTGAATCGTGGGTAGCCAATCAACTTGAAGGATGGATGTTTGAAGATCTTACTCCTATAGAAGAAGAGTCTGCTATGGAAGAATGGATGTTCAGTGATGAGTATTTAGTTGGAGAAGGAGAAGAAGGCATTGAAAATTGGATGCTGACTGATGATTATTTCACAACCGACTACGAAAACTCCACAATTGAAACATGGATGCTGGAAGATGATTTCTACGAAAGCAATGACACTCCGCTTGTATTTGAAGACTGGATGTTTAATGAGTTGGATCAAACTACAGAAGTAAGTGATATTGAGAGCTGGATGATGGATGACAATTATTACCAGGAAGATATGCAAATCGAAGCCTGGATGCTTGACACTGAATATTACAGCACTGATTCATTAACAAAACAGTAAGACTTGTTAACACTAATTAAAACAATAATAAACTAATTATCATTTCATTTGTAAACACTGAAAAGTAAAAATACCATAGCTGCAAAGAGTAAGTGTTTGTTTTTCGAAACAGAAGAGGGACCGGCCGAAAGGCTGGTCTTTCTGTTTTCAGCCCCCCCACATTTCACGATCTAATGTGCGGTAATTAACTGCTTCAGCAACATGCCGTGCTTCAACCTTCTCACTTGCCTCCAGATCAGCAATTGTTCGTGAAACCCGCAGAATGCGATCATATGCCCGTGCAGATAATCCCAATTTCTCCATGGCTTTCTTCAGAAGCAACAATCCGGCTGAATCTAATTTAACCTCTTGCCTGACCATTTTGGGTGTCATTTGCGCATTACAATAAATGCCGGGATATTTATCATAGCGTTCATTTTGCAAAGATCTGGCTTTCATAACACGTTGGCGGATAGTGCCACTATTTTCTGACTCTGGCAAAGCCGACATTTTCTCAAAACTTACCGGCACCACTTCAACATGCAGATCTATTCTGTCAAGAAGTGGTCCTGATATCTTGTTCAGGTATTTCCTCACTGAACCGTTCTGACAAGTACATGATTTCTCAGGGTGGTTATAAAACCCACACGGACAAGGATTCATGCTTGCCAGAAGCATAAAATTGGCTGGATAATCAAGAGAAAACCGGGCTCTGGATATGTTTATACTACGATCTTCAAGCGGCTGACGCAACACCTCCAGAACCGATCTCTTAAATTCGGGTAGTTCATCCAGAAACAGTACACCATTGTGAGCCAGCGAAATCTCCCCTGGCTGTGGATAAGAACCACCTCCCACGAGTGCAACATCCGAAATAGAATGATGTGGTGACCTGAATGGACGACGAACAACCAAAGCTTTTCGCTCCCCCAGTTTACCAGCTACTGAATGGATTTTTGTAGTTTCAAGGGATTCTGACAACTCCAAAGGGGGCAATATTCCAGGCAATCGTTTGGCTAGCATAGTTTTACCTGCTCCCGGCGGCCCAACAAGCAGAGCATTATGTCCTCCTGCTGCTGACACTTCGAGGGCTCTTTTAACACTTTCCTGGCCTTTGACATCTGCAAAATCCAATCCATTGATATCCCATGGTGCAGAAAACTCCTTCCTCACATCGAGACAGGCAGGCTTGATTATTGTCTGTTGATTTAAATGATCAACTACTTCTTTCAGGTTCCTGGCTCCAATAATATCGATA
>JABHCC010000006.1 GCA_018669475.1 Bacteroidota bacterium
GGAGATTCAACCGCCACACAATCGGCCAATATTCTCCAGCATCCTGAGGATTCATTGAAGTACTACATTTTTACCAACAGACGATATCCTGGTCCGGATAGCACCTATACCGGTGGCCACTTCTATATGGTAGATTTCAAGAATAATTCAGTTGGCAGAATCAGGCTGGAGGAATCATCTAATTCTCCAGATGAAGGAATGACTCCAATGGCAACTGAGAAATTCATGGCCATTCCTTAAGGTGCCCTCACTGTAGGAGCCAATGGAAAAAAAGGGTACTGGATCATTACCCACCAGATAAACAGCAATATGTTCACGGTTTTTCAGCTTGATAGCACCTTACGATTTTTCAATACCCAGGAACAGGGAAGTGGCCATGGAACGCAGGTTGCCGGCTATATGAAAGCCAATTTAAGAGGTGATCGATTTGCATTAGCTCGTTGGAAATGGGTTCAGGTTTTTGACTTTAGTCGCAGAAACGGAGAAATCACGTATCGTCACCATTTATATGGAGATCAGTCTTCTAACAGAGATAGTTATGTATACTACACTTACGGCTTGGAATTTTCACCATCCGGCAGGTATTTATATTGTACAGGCAGGGATGGCGGAATGATATACCGTTAGGATATGAGCCGTACCAATACCCGTGATATACGTAAATCAGCAAAATTTTTAAGGCATAAGCCAGAGGAGCCGACAGGAGCCTTACAATTAGCTCCTGATGGTAAAATCTATGTGGCCTTACCGGGCCAGGATCATTTGGGTGTAATTCATGCGCCCGATCAGGCATTTCCCAATTATGAAGATCAGGGAGTGAGATTGGTTGACAACAATACTGGTGAATCTGCCCTCAGTGGATTGGGATTACCAACAGATCTTTCATTTAACTGGCAAGCTCCACCATTTTACATCACCTATACCTGCTTTGGCAAACCAACACTTTTTTACCTGACTGACACTGTTGGACTTACAGGTAATCCCTACTGGACCATTTATACGGCAGGATCTCAAATACCAATTGATGCAGTGGAGTCTACAGGGACATTTGATGCCTGGTATAATTTTCCGGATACAGGAAACTTCAGAGTTGTTATGCATGCTAATTACAGTGGTGAAGACCTGGCTCATGAAAGAATGATTAAAATACATGGGATTCAGGCGATTGACTGGGTTGATACAACTCTCTTTTGTTCAGGTAATGACCTTGTTCTGGACGCTGGATACGGGGCATTTTACGAATGGGATGATACTGATGAACGCGATCGTATCAGAGTGGTTAGCGAGCAGGAATATCTACTCCAGGAATATCGGGTAAAAGTCAAAGATTACCATGGTTGTATTGCCTGGGATACTATTCATGTATTGAAAAAATTCTCTCCGGAGATTGTCAGAACAGAAACAGTGAAGGCTCTTTGTGGTGCTAAGAATGGTAGCGCAACAGTTATCCCTGTAGGTAATATCGACGACTTTGAATACTTCTGGGAGGAGGATTCAACGGAAACATCTAACACCCTTTCCAATATCGGAGGGGGTCAATACCATGTTCATGTTATTAATCCAAAAACAAGTTGCGCAAGGATCACCGAAATAACGGTTCCCGAGTTAGGGGGAGCTGATGTACAGATCATTGGCTCAGCTGACTCAATTGTTTGTCCGGGTACCCCGGTCACACTCACGGCTTTAAACGCAGATGCATATGAATGGATCAATCCTCCAGGTGCCACTTCTGAGCAAATCACAGTCACGCCGTTCTCTGATACGGTTTTCACTGTGCGGGCCTTCAGTCAGGATGATCAGGGCAATGAGTGTATCACATTTGCCGATTTTCACCTGAAGGTACATCCACTATCATATCCGGAGCTTGGGTCAGACCGCACGGCCTGCTCAGGAGACAGCATAAAACTTGACATAGCCGGAGAATTTGAGCATTGGAACTGGAATAACGGCTTAAGCGGTCCATCACAAGTATTCACTGAATCTTTTCAGAATCTTGTTCTGGAAGTTACCGACTTTAACGCTTGTATAACATCAGACACATTGAATGTGCTCTTTTTTGCACCTCCTCAATTGACCAGCTCCTCAACGAAAGCCTTATGCGGTGAATTAAATGGCTCTGCCACTGTTATTCCTGATGGGATTACTGAAGAGTTCCTTTACATCTGGGAAGCCGATCCTGAAGAAAAATCCAATACTTTAACTGCTCTGGGGGCGGGAATTTATAAAGTCGAAGTAATTTCCCTGAACACCTCTTGTTCATCAATAATAGAAATTCTCGTGGAAGAGTTAGGAGGCCCTGACACCAGGATTCTCCAACCCGAAGATACACTTGTTTGTCCCGGTAGCCCCGTAATATTAACAGCTATTAATGCTGAAGATTTCGAATGGATACATCCGGCAGGAGAAACGAATGCTGAAATTACAGTTTACCCTACTGATGAAACGAATTACATTGTTAGAGGAATCAGCCGGGATGATGAGGGGCATGAATGTAGCACATATGCAGAAATTACTATCCATGTAAATACTGTTTTCATCCCTGATCTTGGCCCTGATTTGTCGGCTTGCGAAGGGGATACTTTGTTAATTGATGCCGGTGTTGGTTATGATTTATATCGTTGGTCGAACGACAGTACAAGTCAGAGCGTTCAAATCACCTCCTCACATACTCCTTTGATTATTAATGTGATAGATCAGAACAATTGCCTGCAGAGTGATTCTGTGCGAATTGATTTCCACCCCTATCCGGATGTAAACCTTGGTGAAGATCAGACAATATGCTCTAATCAGCCAGTTATTTTATCAGGAGGTATTGGAGATGAATACCTTTGGAATAACGGATCTACTGATCAGGAAATCGAGATCATTGAATCGGGTATTTTTTCTATTGAAATAACTACTTCCGGATGCATGAGTCAGGATTCAGTATCGGTAAGACTTATTAATCCTGATCATATTATTGTCGACTCTATTTCAATAAAAGATGTGACATGTTTTGGTGGTAATGATGCAGAAATCATAATCCATGCCCATGGTCCCGGGGAAATGTATGCTTACTCTATATTTGGCAATGAGGAGTATCAATATAATGAAGGAATCTTTTCACAGCTATCCGGAGGCAGATCTTATTCTGTCTGGATACTTGAAGACTCAATTTGTGCCAAAGAGTACTCTGAATCAATTTATTTAAAGGACGCTGATTCAATTTTTATTGAATACCAGATCAAGCCTCCCGGATGTCCCGAATGTTCTGACGGAATAATTTTGTTAAAAGAGATAGAGGGTGGACATCCTCCCTTTGATATACAATGGTCTGATCTTGGGCAGGGAAGAGAAAGGTATAACCTGCCGGAGGGTTTATATGCTGTTACCATTACTGATTCCAGTCAATGCAAACGCACAATTCCCATATTGCTGGAACAGATGTTCAATATTCCAAATGCCTTTACTCCAAATGGCGACGGTTTTAATGATAGCTGGAAAATCCCAATTCTTCGGCATTATCCGAATACCAAAATATGGGTTTACAACAAGGCTGGAAAAATGATCTATGAATCCGCAAAGGGTTATCCTGTTCCATGGAATGGAATAGTTTCAGGTGTATCTTTACCAATGGGAACATACTATTATGTAATCATTTATGATGAATTAGCTAAGCCAATAAGCGGTGACCTTACCATTATTCGCTAAATTTTCACCTTTCCATAAGGTTTTTTTTCGTCATTTACACAAAAATCAGTACTTTTTGATCAATGAACGTGAGCGTTCGTCAAAACCATAGTGCCAGCCCTTTGTTAAAACATAATTTCTTCATAATATTGATACAGGTTAAACCCTTACACAACCTTGCTATTTTTGGTACGGAATTTGCATTGGAATAACTAGTATCAGGTCCGGATAACCTTGGTACGAACTCAACTTTATTGCAACTTTAACATTTTATGGAAGGAGACACATTATGATTCTGAGAAAACTAGACAGTTGGTGGATCGCAAGCACGCGGTCTTTGATGAATCCGGTAGACAGACGGATTCTGAAGAATGTATTACAAAGCGGACGCACCTATCCAGGTGATGTTCTGAGGAGTTTGGGAATTTCACCTACACTTGGACTAAAAAAGATCATCGAGTTACGTCACAAAGGATATTTGATTCGTGACAATGAAGCCAGTACAATCAGGATTAATCCTGATAAACGGAAAGTTGTAAAAATTGTAACAAGCGGTGTTTAAATTTTTTGACTACAAGGCCTAGCTGATTTTAAAGCTAAGCAAAAACATAGCGGCGGATACTACCTGTAATAACAGGCGTATCCGTTTTTGCTTTTTTAGAGGTCTTTATCTGTCTGAATTACTTCAAATCGAGTCCAGGCAATGCGAAATCTGGTGATGCAACATGATTATTCCTAATAATCTCTTCCATTCGTTTTACAATCTCCGGATTCTTTTCAGCAATATTATTTTCTTCGCCCGGATCAGTCTTCAGATCGTATAGTTCAAGAGCTGCATCAGGATTCTGATTAACTTTGTATCTCACACCTTTCCAGTCACCCATTCTAACAGCCACACGTCCGCCTCTTTCATGAAATTCCCAATACAAGTACTCATGAACTTTTTGTTTGTCTCTACCCAGAAGTTCTGGAAGCATTGTTATTCCATCCACAACTGCTGAGTGCTCACCACCAGCAAGATCAGCGAAAGTTGGGAACATATCCCAAAAAGATGAAATATGGTCTGATAAAGAACCGGGCTCTATTTGTCCAGGCCAGCTCACTAATAATGGAACCCGAATACCTCCTTCGTAGAGATCTCTTTTAAAGCCTTTATAGATTCCATTACTGTTAAAATAACGTGGATCAGCTCCGCCTTCCATATGAGGGCCGTTATCAGAACTAAAAAACAGAATTGTATTATCAGTTAATCCCAGTTCTTCAAGCTTATTCATTATGTCACCAACGGTTTTATCCAGATAATCAACCATGCCAACAAATGCCGCGTGTGATTCTGATTGGCTTCCATAGCCTCCCATTTTATAACTGGGCCCACTGTCAGTACCTTTATAAATCTTTTCAGGTAAATATTTACCACGATAGGCAGCCATATATTCTTCAGGAACTTTCAATTCAGCATGTGGAATAACTGATGGGTAATACAAAAAGAAAGGTTCATCTTTATGCTTCTCGATAAACTCCAGGGCCCTGGCATGTATCAGATCGGGAGCATACTGCCCCTCGAGAGTATCCACATTCCCTTCCAAAATGATTTTTTGTTCATTATCCCATAGATAATATGGATAATAATTATGTGCAATTCTTTGGCAGTTGTATCCATAAAACTCATCAAATCCCTGTCTATTTGGTCCTCCTTCTGAGTTA
>JABHCC010000053.1 GCA_018669475.1 Bacteroidota bacterium
GTAAATGAGGCTAACATTCCAATTGCCAGAATTCCGGTTACAAGGTTTCTAAGGCGTTTGCCTCCGATAATTAATAGTTGATTCACTGTTTCCTCCTTAGTATTTAATTAGGCTATATTAACTGCAATTTACAAACTTCAAGGTATGACCAATTTACTCTGCCAGCTAATTAACTTTTTTTAACTAACAAAAAGCTATACCTTTAGCAAAGTGAAGAAGGCTAGTCTTCGCTATATTTATATTTTCCACGTTTATTCTACAAATGAGTCCAAGAGTTAAAAGCAAGGGTTTTAAACTGCCCGTACCGGATTTCAGTAGTCCTGTCACTGATTATGTGATGGACCTGGAATATTTACGACGTCATCGCCCCATGACCAGTACTGATCCTATATTATATAGGCAACTCAGCGGGGTTTTCAAAGATCTTGATGCTGTTGCCTCAGCACGAATTGATGGCAACAAAACTGGTTTATCCAAATTTTTAGAGGCAAAAGAAGAAGATCCTGAAATTAAAGGAAGAAAAACAATTGAGATTGATAAAATTGCCCAGGCTTTACAATTTATTGATGACAATTTAAATACTATTGTCTTCTATTCGGGCTTTCTGACTGAGTTACACAAACTCATCCGGGAGGATTTGACTAAAGAAAGTAGTCGTAATGCAGGCAAATTCAGACGCGGAACTGATGATGAGAGCCAGCCTCCTGAATTAGCTCCTGAGTCACATCAGATTGACATATATATTGATAGCCTTATCACACTGATAAATAAGGAGTATTCAAATAAATTTGATGCAATAAAAACCATGCTTGTGCATCAGAAATTTCTTTGGATACATCCTTTCAGAGAGGCAAATGGTCATATAAGCCGCTTATTGAGCTACACGATGTTAAAGAGATACGGCTTTGATGGCTCTCATGGACGCATTATTAATTCTGCAATGGGTATCTGTCCGGATATTCAGCAATATTTATTTTATTTAAAGAAAGCTGATTCCAACAATGATAAAGCAATCATGGATTGGTTAGCTTTCTCCCTGAAAGGACTTAGAGATAACCTGGTCAGAATGGATCAATTATATGATTACACTTATCTCAAAGATGAAATAATCAATCCCGCATTAAAACATCCCTTATTCGACCGTTTGTTTACCGATCAGGATCGTCTTATCATGGGCATCGCTGTTGATAAGCAAGTTTTTCAAGCTGCAGACATTCGCACTTTCTTCCCTCAAAAACACCCTACTGAGATATCTAAGATGCTGAGATGGCTTAAAGATAAGGAACTGATAATCAATCTTGAAGACAACTCCAGGAAGTATGCTGTAAATTTAAGAAACAAGTATCTTGTTAAGTTAATTGTTGCCCGTCTTGACAAGAATGGCTTTTTACCTTTCGAGAAATAATTCCATATCTGTAATAAAGGCACTATTTTTGACTCTGATTAAGGAAAGAAGAACATTCAATATGAAGAAGAGAATACTTTATATAGTAATGATTCTGGCAGTGTTGTCTGCCGGATTGTCATTTACATTAAACCGGCTATCGACTAAAGAAGTTGTATTAACCGAAGCTATCACCCAGTTTCTGTCGCTGAGGCATTATGAACCAGTCGATATCAATGATCAGTTTTCAGAGAAAGTGTTTGACATATATCTGGATCGTCTTGATTTTAATAAACGATACTTTTATGCATCGGATATTGAGAAAATGGAGAAGTACAAACATCAAATTGACGACGAGTACACTGCACGCAGTTTTGAGTTTTTTGATCTCAGTTCTGAGTTGATAGAGAAAAGATTGCTGGAGTCAAAGGATTATTTCACCAAGTTTCTGTCAAAACCTTTCAATTTTGATAAAGAAGAATCCCTGGATCTCGAACCTGATCGTACCTCATTTGCCAGTAGTAAGAAGAAGATGGAGGACAAATGGAGAAAGGCATTGAAATTCCAGGTTTTAACACGAGTAGTTGGGAATCTTGAATTACAGGAAAAAGCTGCTGAGAAATCAGACACAATTAAAATTAAATCATCGGAGCAATTTGAAGAAGAGGCAAGAAAGGCCATTCTTGAGAACTATAATGACTGGTATGATCGAATTAAGCAGATCGACAGAGATGATCGACAGGCTATCTACCTGAATTCAATTATATCAGCATATGACCCTCACTCTTCTTTCATGCCACCAAGAGATAAGGAGCGGTTTGATGTTTATATGGCTGGAAAATATGAAGGCATTGGAGCGACTCTCCAACAGAAACAGGGCTATCTTACTGTAGTTGACATGTTTCCGGGTAGTCCCTCATGGAGAAGCAAAAAAGTTGAAATTGGAGATCTGATTATTAGAGTGGCTCAGGGTGAGGAAGAATTTGTTGATATCCTTGATATGAAAATGGAGTCAGCTGTTGCACTAATCAAAGGAGCCAAAGGAACAAAAGTTAGACTTTCATTACGTAAACGCGATGGATCAGTTGAAGAACTTATATTGATCAGGGACATTGTTATAATGGAGGAAACATACGCTTCTTCATTACTTGTAAAAGAAGATGACAAATCTCCAACTATCGGGTATATCTACCTTCCAAAATTCTATCTTGATTTTCAGGATCGTAACGGCCGAAAATGCTCTGATGATATCCGACAGGAGATTCAAAAACTCACTTCGGAAGGCGCTGAAGGCATTGTTCTTGATTTAAGAAATAACGGAGGAGGCTCCTTGCCTGAGGTGGTGAAGATGGCAGGATTGTTTATTGAGAAGGGACCAATAGTTCAGGTTAAAACACGTGTTGGCAAACCGGTAGTACTTGATGATAAGGACAGTAGAGTGCAATATGACGGACCACTGGTAGTTATGACAAATTATTCAAGTGCCTCCGCATCTGAAATATTTGCAGCTGCCATACAGGATTACGATCGTGGGATCATAATTGGCAGCCCTTCAACATGGGGAAAAGGAACAGTTCAAAGGGTTCTGAATATTGATGATTATATTCCTTCAAAACTGGATGATATTAAGCCCTTTGGAGCTTTGAGTCTGACGGTTCAAAAGTATTACCGAATCAACGGCACAGCTACCCAGCTTAAAGGAGTAATCCCCGACATAATTCTCCCCGATTCATACCAGTATCTTGATATTGGAGAAAAAGAACAGCAATATGCACTGCCTTGGGATGAAACTCAGAAGGCCGGTTTTTCTAAATGGAACATGCAAGCTGATTTGGAAAAACTTAAGGCAAACAGCCAGGCTCGTGTTGAAGATAATACTGATTTTGACCTGATAATCGAAAATGCCAAAAGGCTCAAACATGAAGCCGACCGAAGCATCTATTCATTGAATCTCGAGAAATACAGAAGCACTCTGAAAGAGAAAACAAATGAAGTTAAGAAGTTTGAGAACCTCATGAAGAATCCGACTGGAATTGAACTGTTAGCCATGCAAACGGACATCGAAAGCTTCAAAACTGATACTGCTAAATCAGAACGCACCAGTAGGATGATTGAAAACCTGGGGAAAGACATTTATCTGGCCGAAGCAGTTATGGTAATGGAGGAAATAATTGTGGATAATAAGAATGAATAGAATGACCAGCCGTGATCGGGTTCTCGCCGCAGTAAAACATCAGCAAACCGACAGGGTACCCATTGACCTGGGTGCAACTCCAAGTTCTGGTATTTCAGCAATCGCCTATCATAATCTTATTAAACATTTAGGTATCAAGAATAGTAAAACACAAATCTATGATACCGTTCAGGAATTAGCACAGCCGGAGCAATTCATAATTGATCGTTTTGGTGTTGATGTGCTGGATGTTGGACGTGCCTTTCTCACTGATGATGCAGATTGGTATCCCTTTGAATTATCGGCAGGCGTAAAAGCCTACTATCCAAAATGGTTCAAGCCTTTGAGAAAACCTGATGGTTCATGGGAAGTGTATATTGATGAGTTGATGATAGCAAGAAAGCCCATGGGAGCTAACTTTTTTGACGGAACATATTATCCTTATGTTGATGGATATCCTGATGATTTCAGCTCTCTGGATCAGGATATGTCAAAGATATTATGGGCAGCAATGCCTGTATCACCCTGGGCTGAAGCAAATGACCCCGGCTTTTGGGATAAACTGAGAACGAAGGCTTTGCATCTCCGAGAAACTACCGATAAAGCCTTAATTATTGGTGTAGGATGCAATCTCTTCGAATGGGGAACATTTCTGAGGAGACTTGATAACTTTCTTATGGATGTATATGCCGATCCAATTAATGTTGAACGATTGCTCGACGCCCTCCTGGAAAAGCATTTAATAACCCTCGATAAAGTCTGCACAGCTGTTGGTGACATAGTGGATTTTGTAAAATTCGGCGATGATTTAGGAATGGATACAGGCCCGTTTATGGCACCTGATTTTTACAGACAATTGTTTAAGCCGCGTCACAAACAACTCTGCGATTATGCAAAAAGTCACAGTAGCATGATTCCATTTCTACACTCCTGTGGTTCGATTTATCAACTCCTCCCGGATCTGATTGAAGCGGGATTTGAAGTTATTAATCCGGTGCAAACCAACTCATATCAAATGGAGCCTGATGTATTAAAAAAGGAATTTGGAAAAGATGTCTGTTTTTGGGGCGGTGGTGTTGATACACGAAGCGTTCTCAACCATGGCACTGCACAACAAGTTCGTGACCAGGTTAAAGAAAGACTTGATATTTTTGCTCCAGGAGGTGGTTTTGTGTTCAATACCGTTCACAATATCCTGCCGGATGTTCCTCCTGAAAACATTGTCGCCATGTACGAAACAGTGTTGAATTATTGATAAAGAAGATTATAAATCATCATAACTATCAAATGCATCTCTGGTATCCTGACTTGATGGTCGTGACATTTTCACATCAATAATTTTCCCTTCCGGATCAAAAAACATAAAGGTTGGTACACCCCGTACTTTATAATCCAGGCATAAAGCGGATTTCCATCCCTTCTCACCAATAATCTGAACCCCGCCAAGTTCCTTCTCAGGTACAAAATTGAGCCAAGCTTCTTTATCATCATCAATTGAGTATGATAAGAAAACTATGTTTCTGTCGTGATAATCTGCTTCCAGCTTTTTCAGGAAGGGAATCTCATATTTACAGGGTCCACACCATGTTGCCCAAACATCGACATATACATATTTCCCTTTGAAATCGGAGAAATTCACCACGTTTCCTTTGAGGTCTTCTCCTTTGAACTCAATTGCCTGAGCCCCCTGAGCAAGCTTTTCCCATGCTGCATACTGCTCCTCAAATTTCGCAATAGATTCTTCATCCTTACAGTTTTCTTTAAAGAAAGCAATCTCTTCGTCCAGTTCTGTCAAGGCTTGCCATGACATTTTTCCTGTTATTGTTGTCAATAAGAAATGATTTCTAACTTTTTCATTGGTGAGCATAGATACCCCGGTTTCAAGATTGAGCAGACTTTTATTCACTGCAACTTCAGGATTTTCTTCTGTTAGTTTGGTGAACTTATTATTCGATTCTTCCCTGACCGCTTTAGTAAGGTAATTTGCAAATGCTCTTGAATCGAGATAGTCAGGTTTATTCAGATCAAGATTATCTCTATAGCTGTTAAAATCCTCTGGTAATTCAGGTTTCTCACCGCCAGAATAATATTTATACATCATAGCATAAGAGCCCATCCAGCCAACCCATGTATAGAGTATTTCACCCTCTTCGCGAGACCAGAAAGCATCTTCAGCATTATCTTTTATCTGAGCAGCAATTAGATCTTGCTGTTTCTTTAAGATCCCGAGCCCCCATTCGATAAAAGACTCAGCATCCTGTACCCAGTCGGCCGAATCCAGCCTTAAATTAACCGCACGGGCTTTATCCGCCAGGTAATTATTAATATCGGAGCCTTCACCAGCAAAATTAAGAGATTCAAGAAAGTTTGTCTGGTTAAAAAACACATCCAGCTTCATATCCGGAGCTATGTATAGGGTGAACGTTTCCTTATTGCTCATGATGTAATAATTTGCTGCATTTTCCAGCTCGGTGAAATCATAAGAAAAGGCATTGCTTTCATCGAGCTGAACGGTATCTCGTGATCCACCAGGACCACCCAGAATAAACATAGCATTTTTAACATTGTCGGCCATTCCACTCAGAGACGTTCCAACATCTTCTGAATTGCAAGAAGCCAAAATGGTAATCATCAAAAACGGAAAGACAAATTTTTTCATATTGGAAGAATTATATATGGTTAGTAAGTTGCAATTTTATTTAAATAGAAGCTTTGTAGTACGCATAGTTGTGCCAACCCAGGATCTAATAAAATAAACCCCAGGACTTATATCAGGATTCAGAATTCCATTGAAACGTCCTTCACTGGCGGGAACCTGCTCCTGAAAAACAATCTTCCCTTGAATATCAATGATATCTATTGTCATCAATCCGGCAGGCATACCGGAAATATCAATATTTACCTGTCCGTCAACAATCGGATTAGGATATACCGAGAGACGAGTTTCAATACTTCCTATAGCATCTATACCATTGGTAGCTGAGGCGAGGTCTGCCATCCAGATCCCCCTTCCGAAAGTTGCAGCATATAATTTCTGCGATGGGTAATGAATCTCTAATTCACTCACTATAACATTTGGCAGATCAGTTGAATGAAGCTCCCAATGATCCCAATTATCCCATGTATAATAAACTCCTGCATCTGTTCCAATGTAAAGGATATTGTTGTCTGTTCTATTTTGATGCACTATGGTATTTACAGGAATATTTGGCAGGTTCCATGAGATATTCTCCCAGTTTTCACCACCATCTGAAGAATGAAAAACTTTGTTGGCCCCTAGAAATCCACTGCAGGTGACCCATACCTTCATTGGATCATCATCATCAATTGCTAAATATGTAAAGTATAGTTCATCAGGCAATCCTGCAGTTACATTCACCCAATGCTCCCCATCATGAGTTTTCCAAAGAGTTGAGGGGCTGCTATACTCATGGTGAATCCTTTTCCCGACATATATTGTACCCGGATCAGACGGACAGATACTCAGGGCTGAAATAATAGCAGGTTTACCATAGCCCTGGATTTCAGGGAAGTTAGAAATTCTTGTCCAATTGTCCCCCCGATTAGTTGATTTCCACACATTACCGTAGCCAGCAAATATAGTTGCCGGGTTATTTGGATCCATCACCATAGGAGTTGTCCAACCTCCATTTTCCTGATTTGTTGGTCGGATACCTCTGAATGACTTACCTCCATCAACTGACTTGCTCCATGATCCATATTGTGATGAACCATAAATAATATTATGGTTATCCGGATCGATCATTGCTTCCATTCCATCTCCACCAATAATATTTACCCACTCTCCATTTTGCTTGAAGAAAGTTGAGTTATCCTGGGCTCCGGCAATTAAATATCCAGGATTCATTTCAGACAAACCCAATCGGTAGAAAGAGGTAATAGCCATACCATTAGATCTTTCCTCCCAAACAGTTGGCCAGTTATAGTTACTACTAGCTGATCCAAGAATTATCTCAGACGTACGGGCTACTCCACCATCCTGACAAGCATAATACTTTTGATCTACAGGATTGTATTTATATTGGTGATGATCGGCGTGCAAAGTAAAGCCATTGTACATAACCCAGTATGAGCACGGCTTCCATGTGACACCCCCATCTTCGGTTCCCCACATATTTATCCCACCCACAAAAACACGATCTTTATTCTTGGGATCAACCAGAATTGCTAAATCATACCATCCTTGTCCTCCTGTGCCGCTCCCCTGAACTGACCAGGCCAGAATATTCATTTGGCTGGTATGACTATACCTGGTTTCCCAATTTTCTCCTCCATCAGTGCTTCGGTAGAATCCATAAAATCCACCTTTCAGGTCGGCTGCTACCAGGTACACATAATCAGGTGATTCAGGTGTCAATCCAATTTCCACACGTGATATGCTTCGGTCACCCGGAAACCCAGGATTCAACTCAGTCCAGCTTTGACCAAAATCTGTACTCTTGAGGAGTCCTGCCTGACCCAATCCCAGGGTCTGAACATATCCGGGAGTAGCATAAATAACATTTCCATCAGTAAAATCCTGTTCAATATCCCAGATCATTTCTTCTCGTATCAATTCCCAATCGCTTCCTCCATTAGAAGATTTCCATATCCCTGATACTCCGGCAGCCAAAAGGTAATCTGAATTTTCAGGTGATATTAATACTCTCCTGATCATTGTTGCATCAAGAGTACTCTGCTCAAATCCCAATCCGGTAGGATTCCAGTTTTGTCCACCATCTACGGTTTTATAAACCCCCAAACCATAATGGGTATGTCTTTTTCGCCCATCTGTATTAAGTGCCACACCCATATATGCATAATCACAGACAGATATATATATTACATCAGGATTACCGGGATCAACAGCTATATCTGAAACACGCATTAGGGGTAAATCATCTGTCAATGGCATATATGACTCACCGCCGTTTATGGTTTTCCACACACCGCCCTGAGCAACTCCAATCCAGTATATGTCAGGCTCCGTAGGATGAAAACTTATACAATTAATCCGTCCCATGCCATATGAAGGAGATGAGCTGAAAGTACCGGGCTTGTCAAAAGGGCCGACGGGAGACCATGCCAGGCCTGTTTTTGCTCGTGAAAGTGATTCCTTTTTGCGACTTATCTCAATTGATTCCTTTAAAAAGATGGAAGGATCAGCCATTACACCTCCTGGATTCAGCCTCTCACGATTATACTCGATCCAACGGGCATAAGCCTTCGAGCCTTTCTCCTTGTCCACTGCATCCAAATTCTCATATCGATCATATGCTATCAATAAGTCTTTAAAAAGCACCTCTTTATCTTGACTTAGATCGGGTAATATCTCCTGATTCTGACTTTGCATAAGCTGAGAACAAAGAGTAAGGAGCAGTACTAATATTGCATTCTTCATATTGACTATTATACGGTTATAATTCGACTTCACTTACAAAAATACTGTTTTAGAAGGAGGGAGTTGTATTTACTGCTTTGAAAAGTGTTAATTTTGCATAAAAGCTTCCAACATGCAGGAAATTATCACTATTACCACCACAGCCAGAGAGGGATTGTATGATATTACAGTGCCCATTAAACGAATTGCAAGTAAGAGTGGAGTATCAACAGGTATTCTCAACGTTTATGTGCGTGGAGCTACAGCAGCCATTATGATTCAGGAGAATTGGGACGATAGTGTTCAGAATGATGTAATCACATTGCTAAGAAAACTTATCCCATCGGGCATTTGGGAGCATGATGCACAGGATGGTAACGGTGATTCTCATTTGAAAGCCGGCCTTATCGGCCCAAGTGAAAGTATTCCGATTATCGACGGAAATATTGGTCTTTCAACATGGCAAAATATATTTCTTTGTGAGTTCGATGGCCCCAGAGATATAAGAGAAATAGTAATCACTATAATGGACGATGGGACGGGAAAGGTGACGCCATAGTGACGCCGTCGTAAAGGCCAGACTTCGAACTTCGGACCCCGGACCCAAATGACAAGGGACCAACGACCAGGGACCAACGACCAACTTAATATATTAATTTATACCCAATACCTCGTACATTAATAATCTCAACATTTGGATCTTCTGCAAGGTATTTCCTTAGTTTGGTAATGAAAACATCCATACTTCTGGCGTTGAAGAAATTATCATCTCCCCATACCTTATCAAGAACTTTTGACCGCTCCAGAACTTTGTTCTTATTGAGGCACAAGAGACGTAATATTTCAGCTTCTCTATGGGTAAGTTTTTTTATTTGCTCCTGGAATTCCAGGGTTTGCTTATCGTATTCAAATTTATAGCTGCCGATGATAAAGTCTTTCTGATCTGATTCAGAATTTGCTCCAGCTGCTTCATTTAACCTGGCCTTTACCCTGATTATCAATTCTTCCATACTGAAAGGCTTCTTGAGATAATCATTCCCTCCTATTTCAAATCCCTTAACAACATCACTTGTTTGTGAGCGTGCGGTAAGAAAGATAATAGGAGTTTCCTGATCGATCTTACGGATTTCCTGAGCAAGGGTAAATCCATCCTTGATAGGCATCATGATATCCAAAAGGCAAATATCAGGTTTAAATTCTTTAAATGCTTTAAGTCCAATTTTACCATCCTGACAATAATGCACCTGAAAACCTCTTGTTTCAAGGCTCTCTTTCACAATCAGACCCAGAGATTGCTCGTCTTCAACAAATAGAATTTTTCTTTTATTCATGGATATCAGGTATTGCTATTGTAAACTCAGATCCCTGGCCAAGATGGCTCTGGACGCCAATACTACCACCATGCAATTCAACAATATGTTTTACATAGCTTAAGCCCAGACCAAATCCTTTAACACTGTGAAGGTCGCCAGTTGGTACACGGTAAAACTTCTCAAAAATGTGCTTCTGCTGTTCTTTCGAGATCCCAATGCCGACATCACTTACGACAACCAGAACAAACTCCCCTTCCCTTCTGCAGTCAACATTTATTATCACTTCTTCAGTAGAATATTTCACTGCATTGTCAAGCAGATTATTCAGAACATTCTCAAAATGCATCTTATCAGCATTGATAAATGCAGGCCCCTTTGGATCATAATTTATTGTCACCTCACCTGCTCCCTTCAAAATATATTGCTGGGAAGCTTCATGCAATAATTTACAAACATCAAAAGTTTCTTTGCTCAGAATAAGATCTTTCTGCTCAAAAGCACTAATACTCAGAACTTTTTCAACCAGACCCGAAAGTCTGTTCATTTCTCCTCTGGAGATATCAATATAACGCAAACTTTTATCACGATCTGACAAACCATCAAAACTCACTAAAGCCTCCATTGCAGCCGAGACTGTAGCAATTGGAGTCTTAAACTCATGAGTCATATTATTGATAAAGTCATTTTTAACTTCTGATATCTTTTTCTGTCTGATGATCGTTTGCAGCATTAGCAAAAAACTACCGGCAATCAAACTCACTAACAAAAAGGATCCTAATAATGTCAGCCACATTCTTTTCAATACATAGGAGCTGGTTTTCGGAAAAAATGCCATAATTCTGGCTCCCTCATTCAACCTGCCTGGTAAGATCTGAACTGCCTGAGAGTCCTCAAAAACATCCGGATCTTCCCCAGTCATCTGAAGTATCATACTTCCGTCAACATATGCCATTGAGAAAGGCAGTTCAATGTTACGAGACTCCAGTTCTTTTCTGTATTTCTCAGCTAAATCCTTTAAGTCTGGCTGATGTCGAGAAATACTTACTACAACATTTCCAAATACTTTATAAGCTTCATCAGAACGAAATGAAATAACCTGATCTGAATTCGGATCGGGTTTAATTTCAAAAAAGCCTTCCTGTCTTGATGGTTCGGCAACAAAAGTACTATCAACTAAAATATTTTCTTCGAGGACCCAGTGCTCTTCATGACTATATGATTCATATTTCCATTCAATCCCATAATCCCCTTGTTTCATATACAAGGTATCAGATTGAGATTTATCTGGTGAATTTTTATAATAAACAGCATCAGGATTGCTTTCATTTCTCGATTGAATATATGAATTCTTTTGTATTGAAGTAACACCAAAAAGACTTTCAAGTGTCTTATCAGTAATATCCTTATTTAAAACCGTTTCAAGGGCATCATTAATATCCTGCTCAAAAGAGTGTCGCTCAACATCATATGTGCTTGATATCCAATAGATTTGGAAAATTAGAATCCCAACAATGGCTACTGTCATCGTTAATAGAATATATCTGAGATTCCTTTTCATGCATCAAAAGTAAAGGATTTTCAGCCTTTTGGAACTGTCCCTTAACAATCGTTAACAGAGCTTAAGTTTAGTATGCACAAATACCTGAGTTAAATACCTAGTTTCTCTTTTAAGTTTTTCAGTCTGGTTTTTGAGACTTTAATTTTCTTGCCAGATTTCAGGATAAGGATTTTTGAATCTTTTTCGTATTGTTCAAGTTGAATAATCTCAGAGATTCTAACAATATAAGAACGATGCACCCTTATGAATTCTGAATCATCGAGGTGGGCTTCAAAGTATTTCATTGTTTGTTGTTTGAGATATCTCTCATCCAATGTATGCACTTCAACATAATCATCATCTGCCTCCAGGTACTGTATCTTTGCTGTTGGGACAACCGTAATTTTAGAACCTGTTTTAACAACTATCCGATCGATCACCGGTTGCTGTTCAGGTCGGGTTTCTATTAGTGCTTTTATCGGCTCTTCAAACTTCACCTTATCAGCCAGCAGCTGGGCAGCCTTGTATATGGATTTGTCAAAGCGATCTTGTCCGTATGGTTTTAACAGATAATCGACGGCATTAAGATCAAAAGCTTTTATAGCGTATTCATCATATGCAGTTGAAAAGATGATTGCCGGATACTCATCAAGTAATTCCAATAATTCAAAACCTGATATTTTGGGCATCTGCACATCAAGAAACAGCAGATCGGGCTTTAATTCCTGAATCGCCTTGAGACCTTCAAAACCATTTTCACATTCAGCCACCAGTTCAAACTCAGCATGCTTTGACAAATAGTTTTTAATCAAAAGTCTTGCAGGTTCCTCATCATCAATTATAATAACCGAATACTTTGTCATGAAATAGTTATTTGCGGTATAATTAGTGTAACAGTAAACGTGTTGTCTGCTTTATCAACATGCATCAGATTATCAAGCTGATACACAAGTGAAAGTCTATTAGCCACATGCCTTAGACCTATGCCCTTACCTTTTCTGGGTGGTGCTTCCGGATCAAAGGTATTAAAAAGCGAAATTCTAAGAATATCCCCTTCTTTCCTAATATGAGTTTTGATTTCGACAGGATCGGTACTCTCGTACACACCGTGTTTAATTGCATTTTCGAATAGAGGCTGCAGAATCATATTTGGCAACCTACAATCTTTACAATCATCACCATACTGAATATCAGGTTGCATCCGCTTGCCAAATCTGACTTTCTCTATAGCGAGATACTGCTCAATATGATCCAGCTCATCAGATAGATTTGTCAGCTCATTTTCTTTAAATTCTAAGGAATAACGCAAAAAACTACTCAACTTAACAAGCATCTCCCGAGCTCCTTCAGGACTAGTCAATGTTAATGAGGAAACCGAATTCAATGAATTGAACAGGAAATGAGGATTAATTTGCGCTTTGATACGGTCGATTTCAGCTTCACGTACCTGCAGCTGTAACTCATCTTGCTTCTTTCTTTGCTCCTTGGCATTCTCTAAATTAATATATAAATAGTATACTAAAACCATCAGGGAATACACCAGCAATCCGCTAATACCACGCCATGGCATAGATTCATTTAAGAACTCTCTGTACGATTCAAAATCCGGCAGGCTAATCCTGACAAGAAAATAACCAGATGCCAGCCAAACAGTCAGGGCCACTGTACCAGTTACCAGATGATAAAGTAAAGTATCCAGCGCTGTGGAATTGGAGCTATCATAATAGCGTATTGCATACCAAACAGATAATCCCAATCCGGCTAATATTATATTAAAGATCAGTGCATCCACAGAAGCCTCTAACAACAAGCGCTCACTAAAGAAATACAAAACTGCAGCATGGATCCCGGCAATCAGGATCCAAACTGCAGCATATGGAATAATATATTCTTTTTTTGCCAGAAATGGATTCGGCATAATTACATTCCAAATGATTTTACTTCTCCTCCACCAAACAAAGCAACCCCTTTAATAACCAGGGTCTTATCCTGATTAAAAACCAGGTTTGGCATTCTTTCTCTCTTATCAGAGAATCCCCCAAAAATGGAAACTACTTCAAGCTTTATTGTCCATCCGGCAGGTACTACTAGTGTTGTTCCACCAAACAAGCAAAAAGTATCCAGTATATTATCACCATCTGCCAGAGAAGAATTCATGAGGTTAATATTAGAACCTCCGAAGATACTGGTTATTCGGCCACCTTTAAAATTATTCGAGGTGACTTTCTTTTCTCCGCCACCAAAGACAGACACCTCATCTATAAAATCCCGCTTATCCTCCTCAACACCTCTATGGTGCCCCTTTCTGAAAATTTTGGGAGGGCTGATAATCAAATATCCTCCAAACAGGATCAATACCGCAGGCCAAAATGCTTTTCTCAGAATCTCCGGGAAAAGCCAATATTCATCTATCATAAAAAATGCTCCAAGAGAAATCAACACGATCCCCATTACTTTGCTCTGATTGTTAACCAGAGAAATCAAGCCTACTACTATTAATATGGTTTGCCAGCTCCAGATAACATTCCAGACCCGGTAGGGAAAGATATCAAAGACACGTGCCAATAGAGCTGCACCTAATAAGATCAGTAACAATCCCCATATAGTACGGGAACCACTACGTCTTCTAATTTGAGAATTCATTGGATCCATAATTACTTTTATTAATTGTTTGGTTCAAAAGTATTGGCCCACCCCAACAAATAAAACAGCAAATCGGTAAAGCAACGGAGATTATCGGTGAAGTAATCATTTGACTTTGTCGATTTCGTGCAGTAGGGAGATTGAAATTATCTAAGCTGCTGGAGCATTTCAACGACATATAATCTGAAAAGAAAAGCCCGTGTCCTGAACGAAGATAATTATTGCACTATTAGGATTGTATCCTAAAGATAAATAGAGCTATTTAGCAATAAGATAATGTGCTTGTCCGTTATTTAGAACATCTTGTTCATTAAGGTAACCCAAACCTATGAAGTCAATTGTTTTCTGTCTGAGTTTACTTGCGTTCTGCATTTCTCAGCAGAGCGCCCTCCCTCAGGCTAAACCTGTGATTATTAGTATTGAACCTGTTAAGGACAAGATACCTGATATCTTTGATCATATTAAGAAGATAAAAATTGTTGCTCTTGAATCTTCACCTGATTTTATAATAGGAAAATTTCACCCACCGATAGTATCAGAGAAATACATTATTCTTTATGATACAAAGACAATATTTTGCTTTGATAATGAGGGGGAGTTTGTTTCCAGGATATCTAATATTGGGAAAGGCCCGGGTGAATATCTTTCCATCACTTCCACAGCGATCAATCACGCAGCAACCGAGATTGAAGTCCTAAGTCAGGGCAATCATAAAATATTTAGATATGATATTGCAAGTGGAGATTATTTGGGAAGTGTGGATTTGCCAACTTTGACTTATGATTTCTGTATCTATGCTGGAAAACATTATTTTTATTTCTCCCGCGGACTTAATGAGGACTGGCCTATCGATGGATTTGATTCTCACCATCAAATTTACCAGGCAGATTACTTAAACGGTAAAATAGCTAAACAATTTCTGTCTGGCTCTACAAGAATGTTTCCATGGAAACCCTTCAATAGTGTGGGAGGAAAACTTTATGTAAATGTTGCAGATTCAGATACCATTTATCAATTCAACAATGGAAGATTTGATCCCTGTTATATCGTTAATTTCACTAAACAAACATCTACTGCTGAATATTGGAATACACCATTTGGTAAGCGCAAGTCTATTAAGAACTATGCTCACTGGCTGAGTACAAGCATATCTGAGGAATTTCTCCTAATCAACTATCGGCTTATTGATGGTTCACCAAACAACCACTTCTTATTTGACAGAAAAACGGGATCGTCTGTAGATTTTACCTTAGAATCCACCACTATTCTTAATGTCCCGTTGGAATATCATTCATGCTACCTGCATAATAACTCTCTTCTCATTGTGGTTCATGCCTTTGAACTGTTGGACTTAGACCATAAATCTTTTGTTTACAAAGAACTGGTTAGGACAAAATTTGAATTTAATGAGAACAGCAACCCTGTACTATTGTTTTTCGAATTAGAAATATAAATTACAATTTTCTATCTTAAGAGATCAAGCTTCTCTGAATAAAGGATATAGAGGTAATAAGAATCCATAGTGGTCGCAAAGAATTGGCTTTTTAAACCATGAAAAAAGGGGTAAAGATAAATCTTCACCCCTTTATGTAGCGAGAGGGCGACTTGAACGCCCGACCTTCCCGATTTCATCGGGACGCTCTAGGCCTCTGTATCTTTTGCAATAAGGCTCATGATGAATTTTCTACTCTTCATCCGCTTTATATAGTTTTCACGTTTTACAGCTTCACTTCGTGAGGGATATTCCTCATGATAGACAATCTTCCATGGGCGACCTGGCTTGGTCGACTTTGTTGCTCCTTCATTATGGCGTAATAAACGCTTATGAGGATCGGCAGCACTGCCAGTATAATATCGATCAAGCTTCTCTGAATAAAGGATATAGAGGTAATAAGAATCCATAGTGGTCACAAAAGATTTGGGCTTTTAAAACCATGAAAAAAGGGGTAAAGATAAATCTTCACCCCTTTATGTAGCGAGAGGGCGACTTGAACGCCCGACCTCATGATTATGAATCATAAGCGATAGTGTTTCTTACTTTTTCACCGATATTCACTATCCACATTAATTTCCTGAATTTCAACACCTAAGTTATAAACATATTTTCATTTCTGTTCCTACCTTTTCCTACTTTTCCTATATTTGTATGCAAATAGTATTTCTAATCAATAATTTTGCATACAATGTTTACTTATTCAAGGGCAGGGATTCACCTTGCGAGCATACAGGACACCAGAAGGGAAAAAGCCAAAGGCACATATCCCATAAAATACAGAATTACATTCCTGAGAAAGCAGAGGTATTACACTTCTGGAATTGATCTCATGGAGCAGGAATGGAAAAACGTTACCGATCCAAAGAAAACAAGGGAGGCAACCAAATCGGCAAGGAGCAAAATCCAAACAGGTTTTTTAGGCATCAGAAAACATATTGACTACCTGATTGACAGAGATACTTTCACCTTTGAAAACCTCAACCTTAGGCTTAAAAAAGGCATTACAACCAACTTCAAGACTGCGATTAAATCAAAGATCAAGACTCTAGAATTAAATGATCAGCTTGGATCTGCTGAATCATATACTAGTACATTGAAGAAGGTAAGCGAGTACCAATCCAAAGAACTTAGCTTTGCCGATATTACACCAACCTGGCTCAAGAGTTTTGAGAAATTTCTATTGAAGGATGGGAAAGCATACACTACTATTGGTATTTATCTGCGAAACATCAGACACATAATGAACCAAGGCAAGGAACTAGGAATAATTTCAGATGCACAATACCCATTCAAAGATTACAAAATTCCAAAGGGTGAGGGCAGGAAACTAGCTCTATCTTTAGATCAGATCAATAAGGTTATGACATATCCGCTGACAACCGATAAGGAAACGGAATGTCGGGATCTATGGTATTTTTCATTCTTATGTAATGGTGCAAACATCAGCGACATATTAAGACTTAAATTTTCAAATATCGAAAATGGGGAAGTATGTTTCTATAGGCAAAAGACCAAGGACAGTTCAAGAACCAAAAAAATGATTGTGGCCGTTCTACTTCCTGAGATGCAATCAATCATTGACAAATGGGGATCCTCCTCAAAACGATCAGACAATTATGTTTTTCCATACTTCTATAAGGGAATAACACCTGTGGAGGAAAAGAAAAACATTAAGAATGTTACCAGGATAATAAATCGCAAGATCAAGGCTATTGGTATTGGATTAGGGTTTGGGAATATATCTACTTACACTGCCAGACATAGTTTTGCAACCATACTGTATTTTAGTGGATCTCCGATTGGATTTATTTCGGAAAGCATTGGGCATTCAGATCAGAAGACAACGACTGCATATTTGGATTCATTTAAAAAAGAAGAACGATTGAAATATTCGAAAATGCTTACCTTTAATAACCAAAGCAGAACCTAAAATATGACACCATTTGAGGCAGAAAGATTAATCATTGATTGCTTATTTCAAGACAAGCCAATAAGAAGTGCCTATATAGATGCACAAAGGAAAAAGCTGAATTATCCTTTTATCGATTTTTTACAGGTAATAATTAACGCCTATGGTAGATTAAACGACATTGCAACTTTAAAAAACACTACCTTCTTTACAATTGATATGGCAGGGAACAAGCAATACCAAGACCAAGGAATCAATCTTGAAGCATATGGTAGAAAAGGCGTAATAGAAACTAATAAATTATCAGAAATCTATCAAACCATTCAGAAACTAATTGTGCAATATGAGCAAGGAACAATGAATAATTTGGATATCCCCAACGCTACACTTGACCAAATCATCAAACCAGAATTTATCAGCAGAGTTTATGATAAATTAGAAGAGAAAAAATTGTTTAATAGAGCAGCACAAGTCTGGATAGACAAACGTAAGGGATATCAATGTAATGCTTCAAGAATTTTTCTTGGTATCCCTCCAAAGTATTTGATTGAAGGAATCGAGCTTACACCAAAATTGGTCAAGTCTGTACTACAAAACACCTTTAATATTTCAATGTCCCTTAGAACTACTCAGAGCGCTTTAAATGGTATCAATACTGACTTCTTTTTACATTAATCTTAATTAGAATTACTTTCGGTCTTTTCGCACTTCTCATGTGAAAACAACGAACGTTTTTCATTCATTTTCTGCGTGTTATACACTTACTTTTAACATACAGAAATATAAATGAAATGAAAATGGATGAAGTAATTTTTACACAAATGACACTGACTAGGTTAGGAGATCTAATCCAAGACTCAGTAAAAAAGGCAATTGCTGATACCGATCAAACTCAGCAA
>JABHCC010000007.1 GCA_018669475.1 Bacteroidota bacterium
AGAAATTCGATCCGGAAATCAGGATGTACCCATTATCTTTCTCACCGCCAAAACCATGAAAGAAGATCGGATCGAAGGCCTGGTATTGGGGGCTGATGATTACATGATAAAACCCTTCAGTGTGGAAGAATTGATTCTCAGAATCGAAGTTTTTCTACGTCGATCAAAAGTCTCAAACTCCAATATTGTAACTCAGAAGCTGTCAGTTGCAGACATTCAACTCGACATGCAAAACTTGATTTTGAGCCTGCCGGATGGTGAACAAAAGCTCACTCCCCGTGAGGCCGACCTCCTGGCCTTTTTTATACGCCACAAAAACGAACTTCTGACCCGTGAGGCCATTCTGGAGGCAATATGGGGTGAAAATGACTATTTCTTCGGCAGAAGTCTGGATGTTTTTATCTCGAAAATCAGAAAAATGCTCAAAGCAGATTCTACAATAAAGCTGGAAAACCGACATGGAGTGGGCTTTATTATGAAAGTAAAGGGTTAAGGCTTAAGGCATAGGGGGTAGGGTATATCTCGGATGCTTACCATCGCAGAACATCCCTGAGGAATGATTATCTTGATGCCATTCAAAGATTTTTGACATGAAAAATTTTACACAAGGGAGTTTATTTCCATTGCTTTTGGCATTTTGTGGTTTGATAAGCAGTTGTGAATCAGAGAAAGTGGTATCCTTTGGGGTAATCACGGATGTGCATCAGGATATTATGCATGATGCTGAAGAGCGTCTGAGCAGATTTGTTGAGGAAATGAATACGATTCAGACAGATTTTATTATCCAGTTGGGTGATTTTTGCCGGCCCTATGACCATAACAAAGACTTCTTGAATATTTACAATGATTTTGGCGGAAAGGGATACCATGTGATTGGTAATCATGATATGGACGGAGGCTTTTCCAGAGACTCTGTGATAAAGTACTGGGGTATGGAGAGCAATTATTATTCTTTTAATCAGAATGGATTCCACTTTGTGGTTTTGGATGGGAATGATAAAAATCCCGATCCAAATCGGGCTTCAGGTTATGCAAGGTTTATCGGTCAGGATCAGTTGAATTGGCTTAAAGAGGATTTGGAGTCAACTGAATATCCTGCTTTCCTGTTTTCTCATCAGCCCCTGCGAGGTGAATTTGGAATTGAAAATGCCAATGAAATACGTGCTCTTTTGGAGGAAATTAATGATTCATTCGGAAAGCAAAAAGTCATTGCAAGTCTTAACGGGCATAGCCATGCAGATACTGTATTCAGGATTAATGATATTTTTTATATTGAGATTAATTCATCATCGTACGAGTGGTTGGGAGGAGAATATCAGCATGAGAGCTATTCCAAAGAAGTACATAATGATTACCCATATATTTCTTATACAGCTCCCTATGAGCAAGCCTTGTGGGCTCTTATAGAAATTAGCTCAAAGGGAGAGATCAGAATCACAGGGAAGGAAAGCGATTGGAAAGGTCCGAGTCCTGATGAAATCGGCTATCCCGGCAGAAAAGATGGAATTGGGTCCTCGAGCAGGATCAGAGATACTGTACTGGTATTCTAGACCCAGACAGGGAAGTTAATTTTGTTTTCGTTTCTGGACTCGCAGTTTTTTTGCCTTTACTACCGGATGGACAAATTTTAAATAATTGGCAGTATTTTGCTTTTGCTGCCGAAATATAGTTTTGTGCTTTTGTAAAAAAAGAAATCACTAAAAATAAATTACATATCGATAAGTTGAAAGATTGGTTCAATCACGAACAAGTTTTCAGCAGTAAACAGGTTGTATTCTTTTATAAGTCCCTTGATTCAAATGTAAAGGAAGCAACTGTAAATTGGAGAATTTATAGTTTGGTTCAGCTGGGAATTCTTAACAGGGTAGGAAGAGTTAATGATATTTTCTAAAATGGGTGTCCAGCTCGGGAAACAGGAAACGGGCTACAAACATTGATACAACTACTATCTCGCTTATTTTTTATCTACATTTATTACCAGCTGGCCATTTTTAGTTTTATGTTATTTTCATCCATAGGTTCTTTAATAACTCTCATCCAATGTTCGCAGATCGGGTACTATTTGTCACCAATTTCCTTGTCTCTTTTCCCTAATTGTTTTGCATTGTGGCTTGTTACTACACTTTTTCCAGTCTTTTCTTCGATTTCTCTTCTTGTGTTGCCTGCGATGGTCCCTCCCTGTTTAGCAATTTTCTTGCTGTCACGAAAAGATTTTGGTTTTCTTTCTTTAGATCTTTCAGACCTTTATATTGCTTTGTGTTATAGCCACTCAAGGCTCTGGTTATCTCATCGGTCAAAATAGCAAATCCAGGCCCTTTTTGTACACACCGAGTTTCCCATTCATCGGTAAGCTCTTTTCGAACTTCGATACTCTTGAGTCGTTGGTTTATCCACTCCTTACTATATCCCTTACGCAAATAGGTTTCCATTAAACGATCAATACCCTGCTCAGGATCTTCTATTTCGTCAATCCGCTCGCGTCCAACCTGAGCAAGCCATAACTTAAAGGGTTCGGCTTTGGGCGAGGGTATGCTCTGAATAAGACGAAATAATTGTTCGGTATCAGCCACATCCGTTTACGTCATTTTCCCGTCTGCTGCTTGCATTTTCAAGGCGTGACAATTCGTCACGGTTTCATTGCCTTCATTTTTGAGTCTTTGTTTTAGTTTCCTCCAATAGGCATTAGGATTAACACTTTCAGAGAGGATTCCAACAACATCAACAAATAGTATTTTCAGGGCACTTATGAGTTGATTCACAGCTGATGCAGAAAAACTGCCGGCATTAATCCTTGCCTGAATGTAGGTTTTAATCTCATTACGGGTAAGCTTATCTGGTGTGATTTTGTAATGCTGAGAAATCCTCGAAACGGAGCTCAGATAATTGCGAATAGTTCGGGGACTGCAATTGCGAATTTGCATCTCCCTGAACATTTCCTCTCGTAATGTACTTTGTTCTTCCATGTTAGAGTGTATTATGATTAATAACATGGAAGTTAGAGAATTATAAAAAGTCACCGCCGGGAGGCGGTTTAGTTCTTGTTATACGCATTATGTTTATCATTATAAATCAGGTGCCGTATTACTTTAATGTATTGAATATAACCATGTAAGACTTGCTAATTTTTAATTATTGCAATGCTGTATTTATCTTTCGAATGCTTTTAGGTGCAGCCAATTTGGCTAAAATGATGCAATTTTGGCTGCTATTCAAGTGATTTAAAAAATTCGATATGCAGCCAGAATCTAATAAATATCGTAAATTTGGCTGTGCTTCAATAATTAATTTATGTCAAGAAAAATCGTTGGAAGAAACTTAGAAAAGGAGAAGCTTGAAGAAGCATTGAATAGTCACAGATCAGAATTGATCGCCATCTATGGACGCAGAAGGATTGGAAAGACTTATCTTATAAGAGAATTCTACTCAAAAAACATCACATTTGGTTTTTCAGGTCTAAGAAATGGCATTCGACAAGATCAGATTGAGAACTTCATGATTGAGCTAAGAGAAGCCACGAATAAGTTCCAAGGCGAGAGGCCCCAAAATTGGTTGCAGGCATTCAATATTCTTAAGCAATACCTTAAGGGGATCAGAGAGACCAGGAAAAAGAAAGTGATTTTCATTGATGAGTTTCCCTGGGTGGATACAATGAGATCGGGATTCCTTCCTGCATTTGAAAACTTTTGGAATGCTTACTGCACAACACGAAGTGATCTGATCATAGTGGTATGCGGATCAGCTGCATCATATATGATTAAGAAGGTCATTCGAAATAGGGGAGGACTTCATAACAGGATCACAAGAAAAATCAAATTAGAGCCCTTTAAATTAGAGGAGGTGCAAGAGTTCTTATTATACAAGGGTATTGATCTTCCTGAGATCGAGATTGTAAAGATATATATGGCCCTTGGTGGTGTTGCTGAATATCTGGAACATATCCAGACTGGAGATTCATCTGTTACAGCTATTGATCGGATATGCTTTCAAAAGAGGGCTCATCTGGAGCATGAATTCGATGAGGTATTTAAATCACTCTTTGAAGAAGGATCATATCATGAACAGATCATAAATGCACTGTCTAAAGGTCCTAAGAAGGGAATGACCAGAGATGAAATATTGGAAGATAAGGGACTGTCATCAGGAGGACAATTTTCAAAGTCATTATTTGAGCTGATCGAGTCTGGATTTGTAGAGCAGTATCAGTCTTTTCGATCCAATAGAAAGAAAACACTCTTTCGAATTTTTGATGAGTTCTGTCTTTTCCATCTTCAATTTATTGCACCAAATAAGGGAAATCGTTGGACTCAGTTGTATACTAAGAAAGAGTATGTTTCCTGGAGTGGGTACGCTTTTGAGATGATTTGCTACAAGCATGTTGAGAGTATCAAGAGGGAGTTGAAATGTGATCAAATTGATTCAACTAATTACAGCTGGAGTAATAATAAAGCACAGATTGATCTTGTTATTGATAGAAACGATAATATTGTTAATTTGTGTGAGATCAAGTTTTATAATGATAAGTGCATTATTGACTCTGATTATGCTGACAAACTCAGAAATAAGGAGACTCAGTTTAAGACTGATACAGGAACCAGAAAGGGTGTTAATACAGTTATGGTCACAACTTGGGGGATCACTGGTACTCATGGGGTAGGATTGGTCACAAAAAGTCTCACAAAGGACTGTCTATTCAATTAATATCTCTGATGTAAGAAACGGATAAGGTCTCAACGATGAATTTTTAGTTTCTCCATTTATTTGAATGCATCAGAAGAAACATTATGGTGTGGCTGATCTCCTAGTATTGCGTATAATGAGTCGCTAAACGACAATTTTCGTTTAGCCACCATATATTTCTAATTGATTCTTCTTCATGTATTAAAGGTAAAGCGGTTTAGGCCAATGTGCAAATATTCATTGACCTAACCTCTGATATATAGCACTATAATTGTGAAAACAAACTGCGATTTAAAAGTTGACAGGAATGAGCTATGAGAACCAAAATTCTAAAAGTTTGGAGTGACTATTATTCCCCCAGTAAAAACAAAACCCTGCAATTGTTTAGCTTACAGGGCATTTGCTGGGTTGCTGGTAGCCCCACCAGGACTACACTCGCAGGTTTATTTTAAGCCTCCTACCGGCCAATTTCTGCCTTTCACCCACTCCTTTCAGACTTCCTGCCGATTCATTCTGGTTGAAGCCCACTTTCTCACTACCTTTGGGTTAAAATTATAATACTATGCAAGTTGTTTCAGAATCAAAATCTATATCAGGCGTTACAAAGGTGATATTGCGCGAATACGGACAATTATTCATTAGTCAGGGAGAGGTAGAAAGCCTTAGTATAGAAGGGGATGAAAGTGTAACAAAAATGGTGCGCAGCGAAGTTCGAAATAATGAACTTCACCTCGATATTGACGGCGGATGGTGGGATCGTACATGGAAAGCAATTTCATCTGCTATCGAAGGTAAACCAGTTAAGTATCATCTTACTCTGAAAAAACTTGAAGGTCTTCATGTCTCCGGTGCTGCAAGAGTGAAATCAAATGGCTTTAAACTGGATGAGTTCCATTTGATTCTTAAAGGTGCAGGTGAAATTGTTATGTCAAATATTGAGGCGAATAAACTGGATGTTGAATTGCCTGGAGCCGGATTAATAACAATCTCAGGTAATGCCAAAGAGCAGAATGTCTATCTGAAAGGAGCTGGTAGCTATGGTGCCTCAAGATTGCAAACCGAGAGTACAAACCTTAAATTAAGAGGAGTTGGTAAAGCAACTGTATGGGTAACAAAGTCGCTCGACGCTATGGTAGACGGTGTAGGTGCCATTGAATACTATGGTAATCCTGAAGTGAGAAAGTCAGTTAACGGACTTGGCACAATTAGACAAAGGCAATAAAACACAAATTGGCATAAATCACCCATCATTCGACAAATGCAAGGACTGTGGGTGAGCTGTAATCTGGATTATTTTTCTTTTTTCTTTGTAAAACTGCCATGGTGGTATTCCTCAAAAGCAGTATATAGCTCCTCTTTAGTATTCATCACAATCGGACCACGCCATTCTATGGCTTCATTCAATGGTTTACCTGAAACCATTATGAATTTCATTCCTGTGTTTTCAGTTGCGAAAAATATCTGGTCTCCATCTACTAGCTTTGCCACAGTACCAGCCCGCACTCTGCGTTCTTTAGCAATGCCAAAATATCCTGATCCTTCGTATACGTACACAAATACTGTATGACCTGTACGAACGCGAATTGTCTGCTCAATTTTTGGAGGAACACTGAAATCTAAAAATCTTGGTTTGGTAACGATGCCTTTCACCGGTCCTTCAACTTTCTCAAAGGATCCTGCAATTACACGAACTGGTATCCCTTTCCACTCTACTTCCGGAATATCTTTGGACTGAATATCCTGATATCTTGGATTCATCATCTTATGACTGGCCGGAAGATTAACCCAGAGTTGGAATCCACTTAGCTTGCCTTTGTTCTCTTTGGGCATCTCCTGATGAACGATTCCGCTACCTGCAGTCATCCATTGTACATCGCCTGATTGAATCACTCCATTGTTTCCGAGACTATCACTGTGTTCAAGCTCTCCATTAATCATGTAGGTGACAGTCTCAATCCCCCGATGCGGGTGCCAGGGGAAACCAGCCATGTAATCAACCGGATTGTCAGATCCAAAATGATCCAACAATAAAAAAGGATCAAGCAATCCCATACGGGGATGTCCAAATACCCTTTGTAGCTTTACCCCGGCCCCTTCAATTACAGTGTGACTTTTTACTGTTATTTCAATTGTTCTTATCATATTTCTTAGCGTATTTAATAGTGTACCTCAGACACTTATCAATACCTGATAGTTGTTTGGGCAATCATCAATATAAGAATAATAATTGACTTATCCTAAATAAGCGGACCTGGACTTTGTGTAAAAAGCTCAATATTTGAGAGTAAATCTCATAGATTCTATCTTTTACATTCATAATTGTGCTGAAGAGCAGAATGAGCTTATGCCTAAATTTACTAAATTAGTCGGTCTGCTAACCTGTAATAATTGAGTCCATGGGAAAAAAACTGGATGCTTCAACCAACATGCGCTTCACCTCACGATGGGGATTGCTGCTGAGTGCTTTGGGAATTGCTGTTGGGACCGGAAATATCTGGCGTTTTCCGAGAATTGTGGCTCAGGAAGGCAGTGAGAATGGAGCAGGGGCATTCATTATTGCCTGGGTGATATTTCTCTTCCTGTGGAGTATACCCTTGATTATTGCTGAATATTGGCTTGGAAGAAAACACCGATCTGGTGTTGTTGGGGTGTTTGTGAAGGCCTTAGGCAAGAAATTTGCATGGATGGGGGCTTTTGTTGCTTTTGTTACCGCTGCAATTACATTTTTCTATACGGTTGTGGTAGGCTGGTGCATCTTTTATTTTTTCCAGACACTCACCAATGACCTGCCAACCACCACTGAAGCAGCAATGGAAACCTGGAATACCTACCAGTCAGGGAATTCGATATATCTTTTCCATTTTCTGGCTATTGCCTTTGCCGGGATGGCCATTTGGAAAGGAGTGGGGCGAATTGAGAAAATCAATAAGATTCTGATCCCAACTTTGCTGGTTATTGTTTTGTTGTCAGTTATACGGGCAGTAACCTTGCCTGGAGCAGGAGAAGGAATCGCCTATTTATTCAGGGCTGATTTTTCACAATTGGGAGACCCCAAAGTGTGGTTGGCAGCTCTTACACAGAATGCCTGGGATACAGGTGCCGGATGGGGCCTGTTTTTAACTTATGCGGCCTACATGAAAAAGGAACATGGGGCAGTTAAAAATGCTTTTATTACAGGTATTGGAAATAACACTGTTTCTCTTCTCTCAGGCATAATGATTTTCGGAACTGTGTTTGCTATTCTCGGCGCAGAGATGAGCATGAACCGGGCCGAAATACTTGATGTAATGAAAACATCGGGGCCTGCCAGTACAGGATTAACATTCATCTGGATGCCGCAGTTATTTGCAAGAATGGTCATGGGACATCCACTGGCTATCTTGTTCTTCCTTGGATTGACATTTGCCGGCTTCTCATCGCTCATTGCGCAAATAGAATTGTGTGCAAGGATCTTTATTGATACGGGTATGACCCGTAAAATGGCAGTAATAATGGTGGTTGCTCTGATTTATGTTCTGGGTATTCCGGCAGCAACAAACCTGAACTGGCTGAGTAATCAGGATCATGTGTGGGGTATCGGTCTAATGATTTCAGGCGCCCTCATGGCCTTCGTGATAATAAAATCGGGAGCAAAGAAAATCCGGATGGAGCTCCATCTGGATGAACATGATTGGAAACTGAAACCATGGTGGCAAATAGTAATAAGCTATTTCATTCCATTTGCTGCAATAGCCCTTCTGGTATGGTGGTTCTACTTAGCCGCAACAGTATTTGCTCCGGGAGAATGGTATAATCCGTTCAACTCATTTAGCATCATGACTTGTTTGGCCCAATGGGGTATCATGCTGACAATATTTGTACTGTTTAATAAGAAGCTTGGTAGATCGCTGGTGAATTAGTTCCTGGCAGTATTTGTGTTTCAAAGGGTAAAGAGCCTACCCGTGAGGCTTTACTCCTTTTAAAGCATTGTTTTGCAGACTCAGATCAGCCAGGGCAAGAGCTGTTACAGCTTCCACAACAACAGGTACACGCAAAGCAATACAGGTGTCATGCCGGCCACCAATAGTGAGTTCCTCAGTTTTACCACTTGCCAGATTTATACTTTGCTGTGATTTCCCAATAGAAGAGGTAGGTTTGATTGCTACCCTGAATACTAAATCATTTCCATTTGAAATCCCTCCATTAATACCACCTGCATGATTGGTTTTTGTTTTACCCCCTGTCGTGAGAATCTCATCATTGTGTTCTGATCCATTCATATGGGCTGCAGAAAATCCGCTACCAAACTCAATTCCTTTTGTAGCCGGAATAGCAAATACCAGATGGGCAATTTTCGATTCCAGTGAATCAAAAAAGGGCTCACCCAGACCGACAGGCATTGGAGAAGCGATACATTCAACCATTCCTCCTATTGAATCATGCCCCGCAATAGCTTCTTCTACAGCTGCTTCAATATTCGAATTCCCTCCTGCCTCAATAAGTCTGGCAGAAACAGAGATGGGATTAATCAGCTTTTTAGCAACAACCCCGGCTGCAACCAATCCAAGTGTGAGTCTGCCTGAAAAATGGCCCCCGCCCCGGTGATCCTGATACCCGGCATATTTTTTACCTGCAACCCAATCGGCATGACCGGGTCGGGGTTGGATGAGCAGGTGATCATAATCTTTAGATTTTGTGTTCTCATTTCTGAACAAGACAGTCAGGGGTGCACCTGTCGTGTATCCTTTGTACCATCCGCTAATGAGTTCAGGCAGGTCTTTCTCCACTCTGGGTGTAGTTCCTTTTGCACCTGCCTGTCGGCGGGCCAGATCCGGGAGGAAATCATTTTCTTCAAGAGCAATACCTGGCGGACAACCATCAATTGTGATACCCACCCCAAAACCATGGGATTCTCCAAATATGCTGATTCTGAACAAAGTACCGTAATTATTCATCCCTTGATATTTTATTTTATTTGTCGGATGGAGCTCGCACAACAAAAACAATCATCCGCGTGTGTGTTAAAGTATTTTTCCTTTTGTCATGCTCGGTTCATCCGCTTTTCCTCCGAGCTTTGTCAAATCATTATAAAAATCAGGATATGACTTATTGATACATTCTGCAGCTTCAATACTTACCGCTTCATTTCCACCCATCACCACTGTTGCTGCCGCCATGGCAATCCTGTGATCATGGTGTGAATGGATACTGGCAGCCTTGATCTTCGCAGATCCCTCAATATACATATAATCATCGGTGATGCTGATCCTGACGCCTAATTTTCCCATCTCATTAAGCAGGGCATCAGCGCGATTACTCTCCTTATGAATTAGTCGGCCAACCCCTTTAATCTGACTTCGTCCTTTGCAATGAGCCGCCAGGGCAACGAGTGGAGGGAAGAGGTCGGGGCAGTGGGTGGCATCAAAGGAGAAGGCTTTTAGCTCGCTTTTTGAGCTCTGAATCACTCCATTATGTACTTCAATTTGTGCACCTGCTTCTTTTAGAGCCCTCATGATCTCCCGATCGGCCTGAAGAGATTCAGTTTTTAAATGCTCTATTTTTACCCTGCCGGATATGGCCCCCGCCACAAGAAGGAAGGCGCCGCCCGACCAATCGCCTTCGATAAGATAGTCGGTAGCTATATATCTCTGTTGACCTGGAATACAGAACTCCTGATAATTATTGTGGCTGACGATAATGCCAAAATCCTTCATTAGCTGCAAGGTCATGTCAATATAAGGTATACTTTGTAAGTTGTGTACCTCTATTACAGAATCATTCTTAGCCAGAGGCAAAGCCATAAGCAGACCTGTTAAAACCTGAGATGATAAGCTTCCATCAATTTTAATATTTCCTCCATTAAGCGGTCCGTTCACCTTGATCGGAAGAAAGCCATTATTTGTTTTACAATTCACACCCAATGTGCTTAGAGCTTCATGAATAAGCCCCATGGGACGCTTCGTAAGAGAACCCGATCCACTCAGGGTGATTTCCCCCGTATGCAGGGCGGCAATCGATGCGAATAAGCGAATCCCTAAACCTGCTTCTCCAAAATTCAGATTCGTTGATACAGGAGAAAACCCTCCCCGGATTTTTAGTTGGTCTCCGTGATCAGAAATATCTGCCCCCAGAGCCTGAATGACTTTCATCGCTGATACAGCATCATCACATCTGCTCGGATTGCGTAATACCGTAAAACCGTTTGCTAATAAAGCAGCAGCAAGAGCTCTTTGTGCGTAACTCTTTGAGGCCGGTGCCTGAATGGTTCCGTACAACTCGGATGGGTGAATAGTTACTCTCATCCGTTTATAATTCCTTGATTCAGCATGTACAGCTTAAAGTTAATTAATAGTCGCAATTTCTAATGAATCACTTTCAATTTGGCAATAGCATTTACTGATTCATGATCTTTGTTTGTTTGTTAATTGACTCCTGATGGATGGCTGAAAAGATCTTCTTAATAAATTCAGATGAAAGGCCTATTTCTAATCCTGCCTCGATACTTTTCGACAAAATAGAATCCCATCTGCCTGATTGCAAAATCGTCACATTATTTTCCTTTTTACACTCCCCGATATGGCTGGCAACCTTCATTCGCTCTTCTAATACACGCATGAGTTCATCATCCAATCGGTCAATCTCTGAGCGATAACCTTCAAGTTGCTGAAGGAATCCATTGCTGCCCGGATCCATATGGCGAAGAACAAGATTGCGCACCATAGTATTGAGTTCGACCGGGGTAATTTGCTGTCGTGCATCCGACCAGGCTTTCTCAGGTGTGATATGTGATTCAATCATCAAACCATCAAAGTTAAGGTCCATGGCCCGTTGTGAAACTTCAGTCAGTAATTCAGACTTGCCCGCTATATGACTGGGATCGCAGAAGACTGGCAAATCCATCCGCCTTCTTTTTAGTTCGATAGGAAGCTGCCAATTAGGTGCATTGCGGTATTTGGTTTCAGCATAACTGGAGAAACCACGATGAATTGCAGCAATGCGAGTGATACCTGCTTTGGCTATTCGTTCAATAGCTCCACACCATAATTCAACATCAGGATTAATTGGATTTTTTATCATGACGGGAATATCCACTCCTTCCAAAGCATCCGCAATCTCCTGCACAGCAAAAGGATTCACAGTAGTTCTGGCTCCAATCCATAGAATGTCAATGCCATATTTGATTGCTTCAAACACATGCTTGCCATTGGCCACTTCAGTTGTTGTTTTGAAACCAGTTTCCGCCTTGATTTTTCTTAACCATTTTAGTCCTTCAACTCCTACTCCCTCGAAACTTCCCGGACGAGTTCTGGGTTTCCATATACCTGCCCTGAAAACCTGTGTTTGGGTGTCTTTCAGACGAAGGGCTGTTTCCATCAACTGCTCTTCTGATTCAGCTGAGCAGGGGCCGGCAATAATTACGGGTCTTTCCGCATTGAGTCCCCAATCTTCAAGGGGTGCAAATTGTATATCTGTCATGCTTCTTGTGTTAGCGTTTTTTGAATAATATTGGCTTCCTGAATCAATTCTTCAACTTTCTGATCGTCTCCTGAAGCAATAGAATCTTTAAAATCAGTCATTTTTTGAATGTAAGTCTCAATTACCTCAATCACATTGTTCTTGTTCTGCGAAAAAACAGGAACCCACATAGCTGCTGAGGAGGCTGCCAGACGAACAGTACTGTCAAATCCACCACTGGCCAGGTTGAAAATGTTTTTTTCATTTTTCTCTTTATCCAACACCGTGAGGGCCAGGGCGAACGAAGTGAGATGCGAAATGTGGGATACATATGCTGCGTGTGAATCATGTTCACGGGCTGTCATAAATACCAATCGCATATTAAGCGCCATGTAAAAGTTCGTTACCGTCTCTAAAGCCTTGGGATTTGAATCAGCCATGTCGCAAATAATTCCTACTTTTTTAGCAAAAAGTCCATTTATTGCAGCTTCCGGACCCGAGAATTCTGTTCCGGCCATAGGATGAGATGGAACAAAATTCCCTCTTTTGGGATGATCTTTAATGCTATCTATGATTTCCACCTTTGATGATCCCATATCAGTGACGGTCTGGTGAGTTACATAATCAAGAATCAATGGAAGCAATTCTTTAATCCCATCAACAGGTACAGCGAGAATGATAAGGTCAGCTTCCTGTATCCCGGAGTGTAATTTCATGATTTCATCCACCAGTCCTCTTTCAAGGGCAGTGTCGCGGTGACGAGGGTTTTTATCTACCCCAATAATTCTTTCAGCGAAACGTCTGGCTTTCAGATCTAATGCTATTGATCCACCAATTAAACCAAGTCCGATAATTGTAACAGTCATAATATTATTCTTATACTTTTATTCATCCTAATTCTATTTATAGCCTCCCGGATAAGCTCTGTCGATTGGCATAAGCTTGCTCTTACATATTTTTCTCCCCTCGATCCGAAAATGAAACCAGGGGTAATGAATACACGCGCCTGCTGAAGAATATTCTCAGCAAAATCTTTTCCAGAACCGGCTTCATCAGGAATGGATGCCCAAACAAACATCCCGTTTTGTTTTTTTGAGTAGGTACAGTTAATCATATCAAATAGCTCCCAAATGAGCTCACGTCGTTTGTTATATTCTTTATTGATCTTGTCATACCAGGTATTTTCCAGTTCAAGAGCTTTCACCGCTGCCAGTTGCATTGGCTTGAACTGACCCGAATCCATATTCGATTTTATCCGGAGGACATACTGAATAAATTCTGCTTTGCCTGCCAACATTCCAACTCTCCAGCCAGCCATATTCTGAGATTTACTCAGGCTATTGAGCTCCATGGCACAGTCAAATGCTCCCGGAGTGGATAAGAGACTCATGGGTGAGCTGTTCAAAATGAAGCTATAGGGATTATCATTGATTATCAGAATATTATTCCTTTTTGCAAAAGAGATAAGTTCAACAAAGAAATCTGCATCGGCTGCTTGTCCGGTTGGCATATTCGGGTAATTTACCCACATCATTTTTACCCCATCCAATCCACTCTTTTCAAGTTTCTCCAGATCAGGCTGCCAGTTTTTACTCTCTTCAAGATCATAAGTGATAATCTTTGCTCCAACAAGTTTTGAGACAGCTGCATAAGCCGGATATCCGGGATTTGGAACCAATACACCATCCCCCGGATTTAAAAAGGCCATGGATATATGCATGATCCCTTCTTTAGATCCGATTAGGGGAAGAATTTGATTTTCAGGATTCAATACGACCCCATAATGCTTATTATACCATGAGGCAAAGGCCATGCGCAACTCCGGAATGCCGGTATAAGGCTGGTAACCATGATTACCAGAGTGAGAACTGGCCTTGGCAAGAGTGTCAATCACCCTCTGATCAGGTATTCCGTCGGGGTTTCCTATACCCAGATTTATCACTTCCTCACCCGATAGATTCATTTCCCGAATCTCTCTCAGCTTGGTAGAGAAGTAATACTCCTGAACATCCTGTATTCGTTGGGCGGGTTCGATGTTAATGGTACTCATTTGATTAATTCCCCCCTTTTGTATTCTCCCAGAACTGTTAACTCACTGGTGAGCGGACGAATGGCCTCTAATGATTGCTGATAGCGATCAGCATCTTCAAATCGAAGATCAACCAGAAAGTGATACTGAAACTCCTGACCCAGCATGGGAATGGATTGTATTTTTGAAAGATTGATTCCGTAAAATGAAAAGATTGACAATACCTGTGATAAGCTACCTGTGGTATGTGGCAAAGAGAAAGATAATGAAGCTTTCTCAGGAGACTTCTCCTTAAAACGTAAAGAGCCATTTGGCTTGTACAAGGCCAGGAAGCGTGTGTAATTCTTCTTATTCGTCTCAATACTTCCGGATATCACATCCAGCTCGTATAAATCAGCTGCAGCCTGACCAGCTATAGCTGCTGCCCCTTTGATTTGATTGTCAAAAATGTGTTTTGCGCTTAAGGCCGTATCCTCAGATTCAATAAGTTTGATGTGGGGATACTGCTTGAAGAAAACACGGGTCTGAGCAATGGCCATATGATGAGAATATACCTCAGTGATATCTTCAATGCTTTGTCCGGGCAGGGCCATCAGGTGCTGATTAATCCTCAGATATATCTCTCCGAATATTTGAAATCCAGCTTCGTTCAATAGAGAATAGTTAGGGAGGAGTGATCCTGCTACTGTATTTTCAATAGCCATAATGGCCACATCCGCAGAGTGATCCTGTACAGAATCAAATAGTTCGTCAAAGCTGTCGCAACACACAAAATCTATTTCCTGCTTTTTGAAGAAATGGCGCGCCGCCAGATCATGAAATGAACCACCATAACCTTGTATGGCGACCTTTAAAATATTGCTGTTCTCTTTGTTCATAAGCAAAAAAAATCCCGACCATTTCTGACCGGGATTTTACCTTTTTGTTGTTTTATCTTTTCAGATCATAGGCTTTCCGGTCGTGCTTTATAATAAAAGCCGAAAAAGAACCAGAAATAAAAGTATACCATCGATCTCATAATGTTTATTCAGTGTCTATTCAAAAAAAAATCCCGCTTCTGGCGGGATCTGGCTGTATTTAACATGGCGTATAACAGATCCCTTTTTTATGTCTCCATAAAATAAAAGTAAAACTGATATGCGCTTTTCCAGACCATTTCTTTGTTTTTGTTGGCGTCAAAAGTAAACAGGAAATCTTTAAAAGCAAATTCTTACAGCTCATTTTTATAGTTTTTGTGATCATTCCCTATCTTTAATAAGATTATTTTGACAGATTGTAGGAGAATGTGTCTCCCGATTTACCTATTAAAGCCGCTTTGACAATCCCTTCAATTTCAGTAAACTTACAGTCTAAATATTTCTGTCATGAAAAGATCACAATGGCTTGTTTTACTGGTGTTTGTACTTATTCTTTCTGCTTGTTCAAACCCCGGGTTCCAAATATATTCAGATGAGGCCTATACACAATTAGTAGAGGATGAATTCGAGAGAATACAAAACCTGGCCAATAATCGGGCTGATGAGCTATTTGCTGTTCTGCAAGATGAGCTGACAGAAAATGAAGAACAGGGTATGAAATTTCTTTATGCTTTTATGCCCCTGAATGATTTGGCCGATTATGATGGCGACTTTTTCCTGAAGCAAGTAAGAAGCAGTTTAGCTGCACGCGATACTTTCCACTGGGGATCAAGCATTCCTGAAGCGGAATTTCGTCACTTTGTTTTACCCTACCGGATAAATAATGAGAACCTGGATACAGCCCGTCAGGTCTTTTTCGAAGAGCTTAAGAACCGGATCAGGGAAATGGATATGCTGGATGCTGCTATGGAAGTGAACCATTGGTGCCATGAAAAAGTTACTTATAAAGGAACCGATATTCGAACCTCTTCCCCATTAGCCGCTGTGAAAACTGCCTACGGACGATGCGGTGAAGAGTCTACCTTCGTCGTTGCCGCTTTGCGCTCAGTTGCAATTCCAGCCCGTCAGGTTTATACCCCACGGTGGGCACACTCTGACGATAATCATGCCTGGGTAGAATTCTGGGCCAATGGTGAGTGGCAATACCTGGGAGCCTGCGAGCCTGAAGCTGTACCCAATCTGGGATGGTTTACCGAAACATCACGAAGGGCTATGCTTGTTCACACAAAAGCATTTGGCGATTATCAGGGCACAGAAAGAGTAGGAAATCATGAAAGACAATATGCATTGCTGAATACCCTTTCAGTTTATGCTCAGACCAAAGAGCTTTTTGTTAAAGTTGTTGATAAGGAAGGAAATCCTGTAAATCAGGCAGAGGTGGAATTTCAGTTGTATAACTATGCTGAGTTTTATCCTATTTCCATCAAAAGAACCGACGAGAACGGTATGTGTAACTTCCTTACCGGATTGGGTGATTTGCTAATCTGGGCACACAACAAAGAATTGTTTAACTATCAAAAAGTAGCTGTAGCTGAGACTGATACTCTGGTCCTGGTACTCGATCAGGATCCTTACATACAGAAAACAGATGTGTACGATCTGATGCCTCCCATTGAACGCAAACCCTTGGAGGTGAACAAAGAAGGCAAAGAGCAGAATGCCATACGTCTGAAAGAAGAAGATGCCATCAGGGGAGCATATGAAGCCACTTTTATGACTCTGACAGAAGCAAAAAACCTTGCTGTTCAACTGAATCTCGATGAGGATGAGCTTAGCAGGTTCATTGAGCTGAGTCGGGGGAATTATACGGAGATAGAAAAGTTTCTGCGGGCGATTCCAGATAGTCAAAGAGCACTGGGTATGACTTTGCTCGATAGGGTTTCATTAAAAGACTTAAGAGACAGCAAAGCAAATATCCTGAGAGATCATCTGGCAGAGGCATCAAAATATCTTGAGCTTTATACATCTGATCAGGAACTGTTTGAAAATTATCTGCTTAATCCAAGGGTGGCTACAGAAATGTTAATTGCCTATCGTGATTACCTGCTGAATGCATTTAGCAATGAGGATCTAATCTTGTTCAGGGAGAATCCGGCTGAGATTGTTGGGTGGATAAAGAATACAATTTCCATAGCCAATGAGGAGAATTATTATGAAACCCCAATTACTCCGGTAGGTGTTTTTGAACTGAAAGTAGCTGATGAATTCAGCACGAAAATCTTTGCAGTTGCCGCCCTTCGTACACTCGGCTATCCCGCCCGTCTGGAGCCGGGTACTGAATATGTTCAGTACTGGCAGACAGATAACTGGGTGACTGTATATTTCGCTCAGGCTGAAAAGGGAAATTCAGCAAGAGGCAAATTGGTTTTACTTAATGATTCTGATAACTCCATTGCCCCCAAATATCATATACACTTCAGTTTGGCTAAGTTCGAAGAGGGTAAATACCATACACTTCATTATGAATGGGAAAAGCCCCTGTCGGATTTTGCCGATGGAGTGGAACTGGATGCCGGGTTCTATATGCTGGTTGTTGGGAACCGCCAGCCAGGTGGAATAGTGTTGCATGAGCAGGAATTCTTTTTTCTTGAAGAAGGACAATCTCTCACTAAGATAATCGGTCTGCGAACCAATGATCAGGAACCCGAGGTGCTCGCACAAGTTGATTTATCAGCTACTTACCAGGGCACCAACAGCCAGGAGCTCCATCTTGCTGTTCGGGTAGGGGATCAATGGATGGTTCTTGCCTGGATTGATCCTGACAAGGAGCCCACTAAGCATACTTTCCAGGATTTGGGAGTATTGAAAGATGAACTCGACGAGCTGGATTTACCATTCACATTTATCATTCCCGAAAACAAACTCACTGATTCGTTCAGAAATAATGATTACTCAGGTTTGCCTGATAATCATCTCTTTGTGTTTGCAAAAGAATTGAATAATTTGCAAGCCCTCTCAGCAAAACTCGATCGTGACCTGGCCAGCCAGCTTCCGGTTTTTATCATCACCAATCTAAAAGGAGAGGTTATTTACCTCTCATCAGGATATAAAATCGGTATTGGTGAGGAGATCGTAAAAGTAGTGAGGTAAGCGGATCAAACTCCCACAGCTCCATATTGCGGGTTATTGATAAACTCCTCCACCTCTGAGTAGTTTACAGGAGATCTTCGAAGTAGACTCGGCGGCGAATTTGGAATGGTAAGGGCTCAATTGAAATAGTTGTGGGGATTCAGTTTCTCAATCGCTTGAGTACATCAATCGGGGTGAAAATATTTTCTGTTTGTTTGTGAGGTTTGGATTTCTGCTTAAGCTCTCTAACAAAAAGCATTGTGAGAATCTTGACCGGTTTTTTGCCAGGTAACAGTTCAGCCTTGGCTCGTAATTCATATAGAAGGCGTTCGGGATTGTTAATTGTGCTCCATTTGCATTCACCAACGAGAAGATATTTCTTGTCCAGGGATTCACAGACCAGGTCCAATTCCATTTTATCACCGTTGATATTTGTCCCCCACCATCTGGCTGCTGCATTAAATTCAATCCCATTTAAAGGTTCAAATGGGATGCAGGTACGACACATATTTTCCCATTCATTTGCAACATAATGGCTCAATTTGGGTGTAATTGATCGATAAACCTGATCTATAAGTCCTAACTCAAGCCGCGATAAGTTTGACTCTACGAAAGTGAAGTAAAAGTTGATGAAAGGATCGGAGATTTTGTACAGACTTTTCTTTCCGGATCTTGGGGAAGTGCCATAAGGAGTTTCTCGTTTCAGATATCCCAATTGAATTAGCTTGTCAAGCGGACGGGAAATATGAGTGGCAGGTTTGCCTAATCGTGCAGCAATTTCTGATAATTTTTGGATCCCTCTTCCTACTAAAGTCAAAATTGAAAAGGCCTGAACAGATTCTCGCATATCGTCTGCCAGCAGCCTTAAAGGTTCTTCATGGAGCACCCCCAGTCGGTCAAGAACCTGATTCTTTATGGCACTTTCGAATGAATCTTCCTGAGCCCTGAGCTCCCAATACCTGGGGATCCCTCCCCAAACGGAGAATTCTTGTACAGCTTCAACCGGATAACAATGAATAGCTTCCTGAATCCATCCTTGATGCAGAGGATTGATCTTTAAAATTTGATTTGCACGGCCATAAAGAGGAGCGCTGCTGTCAAGAACCAGTCCTTGCATCATTTGCTGCGATGATCCGCATAAAACCAGATGATATGAACGGTCAGCCGGTTCATCAAAAATCTTTTGGATTAAGGATGGCAGTTCAGGAGATTTTTTTACCAGATATGGGAACTCATCAATACAAATTGTAAGAGGCTTTCTCAATGAGTTTCTGAGATTTGAGAATAGTGATTCCCAGCTCGGATAAATCACATCATTGAAGCCCGTTATTTGCTCAGCAATAGCTTCTGCAAATTGTTCTCTTTGTAAAATAGCATTAGAAAGGTGAGCCAAAAAGTAAATATCACTCTCTTTTAATACCTGTCTGATCAGAGTAGATTTACCAATCCTACGTCGCCCATAAATCACAACAAGCTGAGCATCATCGCTACTAAGAGAGGCATCTAGTCTTTGTTTTTCATTTTCTCTATCCAAAAATATCATAAAAATCGGATTATGTTTCACAAACATAATGTTTTAGTAGCATAATATGAAATATTGGAGACTTGTTGACTCTATGAATAGCTTCGCTGAGCTCGGCCTTTGGCCTTAGTTCTTGCTCCTTTCGGTCGCTGGTTAATTCAGGGAATTCATAGAAGTCTCTAATTCTGAACTATGAGGAATGGCTCAAGTTGCATTATATCGCTTAGTCTTTTGTTTGCTTACGGTCTTTGTCAGGAAAAAAGGAACTAAAGAAAAGAAGAATCGAATTGATATCTCTAACCTTGAGAATGGAAATTATCATGCACATATTAAGGCTTTTAGTAATGAAATTTTCCTTCAAAAGGATTCTAAAGGTTTTATAATTTTGAAATAGTATTAATGTAATTATTCCTGGTTCTTATTACATTTAACATAAAAGTCGTGATCAAATCAATTGCTTTTTCCTTATTCTTGATTCTTGAAGTATGTTATTGCCATGCTCAGTGGTCAAACAATCCAACTGTAAACACCATGGTAAGTGATTATGGATCGCCAATTTTCGCTAAACTGTATCATTATAACGATATCTACTATGTAACTTACTTAAAATTCTATAACGGGGAGCGAAAGCTATTTCTAAAGATGTATGATTTCAATGGTACTTTGTTGAGTCCTCCTGAAGGTATACAGATATCTAAAAATATAACTGATTATTATTCTGCTGGATTCAAGGATGATGCCATCTATTTTGCAACGAGAGAGTATGTCACCCCTCAGAATAGAGATGTTTTTTTATATAAGTATGCTCTATCGGGTGAATCTTTGTGGGAAGAAAAACCAATCCATTTTATATATCCGTATACCTCTGAAGTTGCAAAGATGATTATTCAGGGAGGAGAAGAGGCTATACTTATTGCTATTACACAATTTGATGGTCCTAATGAAAATGATCAAAAGTCACGAATTCTGATTCATTCAGTTTCTCCTGATGGCGAAATACTATGGAATAGAGATCCAGTAATTATTGCTGACACAAACTTTGATTTATTACAGCCACATATTTCAGTGAATAATGATGGAACTGCACTTGTTGCATATCTTTGTATATCTCAAACGACCTCTGGACAGCTTAGGGTTACGAAAATTGATCAAGAGGGGAAGTATCATTGGGACAGGGATGTAATCGTCATGTCAGAGTGTATCTGGATGAGTACATGGCCGAGGTATTTTCATGGAAGGGATGGTGTGCTTTACATATCATGGCACGCAAATGCATGTTATCCAATAAGATCCATGGCCTACGTTCAAGGTATATACAGCAATGGTAGTTTAAAATGGGAATCGCCCGGGCTGGCTTTGTCAAGTGATTTTGAGTCAATTCATTCCAATCCGAAAGTACTGGGGATCTCGTCAGACAACAATTTGATTGTTACCTGGGAATCTAACAAAGACAATGAAAATGGATACAGATTATTAGGTCAGGCAATATCCCCAGAAGGTGAATTTACTTGGGATAATAGTGGTTTGGAATTGTTGGATGACTACGTACAGTACCAGGCTTCATTTTCAAACGACACCCTTGCCCTAATTTATGGCGATCCTGTTTATAATGTGCATAATTATAGAAATATTGGGGCTGTTTTATTTGATACTGATGGTAATCCATGCTTACAGGAGCCAGTAACATTAAACAATGAGAGAAGTTTTAAGATCTTACACACACTATCCCCAATCTTAGATGGACAATGTATTGCGGTATTTGGTGAAGAGAAAGATGACCATCATGGACCTCGATTATTTTTACAGAATTTTTGGGCAGATGGGACTCTTGGAACAAGAAGTTCAAGTATTACGGAGTGGAACTTCGACATCCAATTACCTAATGTATTCTATTCATCCGAAACCGGAGTTGTTGTTAGCGGAATAGTTCAACCTGCTGAGATTACCATCCTGGATGTTTATGGTAGAGTTATGCAAAAGAAAAAAACAAGTGGTTTCACAAGTCAAATTACTTGTGAAACTAGCAATATAGCCAATGGCTTATATCTACTAAATATTTACTACCCAAAAATACAAAGTAGACAAGTCATAAAATTTGTCATCAACCAATAATTAGTCTCAAAATCCGGAAATCCTTATAAGTGGCCAAAGATGTTTGAGAAAGAAAACCACAACTATTCATACCATCAATCCATGAACCAATTGATTTCCGAGTAAAATCATATGATGATTTTGCAAAAAAAAACTTATTAATCCGCAGTGTCCTGACAAAGCTAGCTATATATTTGATTGTCACCCTGAATGCCCCATTCTTTTTAATGGCCGAATGGTAATTAAGGGCAATTGTACGTAATTGCTATCTATGATTCATTGTCTTGTTGAAAAACTATTCCGATTTTTGTAATTTCGTACATTGGATTTTTATAATGGCACAAGATCTCATTAATACAATTTTCAAACAGGAGCTGGGATTCTCGGTTTTTAATTATAGAAATCTGGAATGCCAATCGGGATACCGATATGGTGACCATGAGCATGACCACATAGAGATCAATTACATAAGAAAAGGATCTTGCTATATGAAGTTTGATACTCATGAAGTCAGGTATTGCGAGGGTGATACAATGGTTGTTTATCCGGGGGCACGTCATTATTTCTATGTCGATGACAGGATGGGTTGTCAATTGGTTCAGGTAGAATTCAGAATTGAAAATCTCTCGGTTTTGGAGTTCAGGGAGAATTCAGACGACAACCTCTTGTTTCTTTTCAGCCTTTTACAAAACACCCATCGCTTTCTTAAAGTGCCAGGTAATAAGGATATTAGTGACAATATGGTACGTCTGGTAAAGGAGCTTGAAGCTTCAGGGGATCCGGCTAGTTCGTTGGTGAAGCTTTACTTTTTCGAGTTGTTTATTCATTTGAGCAGGAACCTGAAAATAGAGAAGGACCTGATTCTAACCAAGCCCGATCAGTATGTTGTAAAGGCCCTGCAATTTATTCATAATAATTTCCTGGAAGATCCTTCGGTTGAAGATATTGCGGCTTATTGTGGGATATCAGACCGCTATTTACGAAAAATGTTTTTTGGTCAGACAGGTATGCAGATTGTTGAGTATAAGCATAAACTTCGCATGCAAATGGCCTTCGAGCTATTAAAAGATCCTGATCAGCGTTTTACCGAAATAGCCTACAGATGCGGATACAGCACCCAGCAATATTTCTGTAAAGTTTTCAAAGATTATTTTGGAAAAAGCCCTGGTGAGATGAGAAAAGAATTATAAACCTGGCGGGCCATAGAACCCGCCAGGTTTATTGTTTAAAAACTGTCACAATGCCTGTAGGCATTAATTACTTTTTGGTCACCCTCCTTGCCTCCCTCGGTTTTACCATGTTCCATGCATAATACTCCCTTGAATCCTCTTTCGTGGATGTATTTGAAGATATTTTTGTAGTTGATTTCCCCTGAGGTAGGTTCTTTTCTACCAGGATTGTCACCCAAATGAAAAGCACCGATCTCATCCCAGGCTGCTTCAATATTTGGAATTAAATTTCCTTCAGTGATCTGCTGATGATAAAGATCGTTAACAATCTTAACGTAAGGATTGTTCACAGCCCGGCAAATCATATAGGATTGCGGAATACCAGTCAAAAACAAACCCGGATGGTTTTTCAAAGTATTGAGTGGTTCTAAAACCATAGTCAAACCAGCTGGCTCCAGTATCTCAGCACAGAATTTGATGTTTTCAATCACATTGGCCGTTTGGTAATCCCAATGCAGCTTCTCGTCATATCTGCCCGGAACCACTAATGCCCATTTTGAATTGGTACGTTTTGCCACATCAACTCCCTCTTTCATTCTGTTGATAAGCATCTTTCGCTTTTCAGGATCGTCAGTAACAAATGAGGTTATACTGAAATCAGCATATAAAACAAAAGGGCCAAAGTCCATGTCAAGCAGATCTAACTCATAAGCTATTCGCTCCTGAACATCAACCGATCGACCCATCAGACCATTGTCAAACACAGCCCTGAAGCCCTGGTCATGACAGAACTTAATATTATCAATAGGATCATCACCGGCAGAGGCCCGAAACATACCAATCGATGGAGCATATTTCAACTTAAACTGCCCGGTCTGGATATCATCATCATCTTTTTTAACACCAGCTCTCGCAATACCAGGTGCAGCAATAGCAGCCGCAGTAGCAAAAGCAGATTTCCGAAGAAAACTACGACGTGAATCTTTCATAATTCAAAAAACCATATTACTTAAAAAAACTTTTTCCTTAATATTATCTTTAGGCCTTCGGTTTCCAGGCTTCACCCGGAACAGGAACTTCCTTAACAACATCCACATCGCCCATAGCATAAACCTTAGGTGCGAGTTTGAGGTCTGTATTCATCATCTCATCCCAGGTAGTTTCCTTACCTGTGTAAGCAGATATCCTACCCATGATGGCAACCATAGTTGAAGTCGCTACGTTTTCACCTTCGTTAATCGGCGTATCGGTTCTGATAGCATTTACAAGGTCGACATGCTCCTGTACGTATGCACTCAGGAATCCTTTACGCTTACCTTCTTCATCTAATTCATATGGATATTCCCAAAGAGTTGAACCGTCAAGACCGTTGATTATATCTTCTGCATTTGTAGATCCGTTTTGGCCCTGGAGCCTTTCATAAACACCTCCGTCACAGCCATTAAATTGACGACACATACTGTGAAGATGTTTGCCATCTTCAAAAACAAAATCAACGCTGAAATTATCGAATTGATCACCGGTCACTCTGTGATGGCGTGATCCAAATCCAAGAGCTTTCACAGGATGTGCACCAAAGAACCAGTTAGCTACATCAAGATTGTGAACATGTTGCTCAACAATATGATCACCGCTTAACCATATCCAGTTAACCCAGTCGCGGATCATATATTCCATTTCATTCCAGTTTGGATTAGGATCTTTATGCCAGAGTTTTCCTCCATTCCAATATACATTTCCGCCTGTAAGCTCACCAATCATTCCGCCAGCTATCTTCTTGTAAGTTTCAACATAATTCCTCTTATGACGTCTTTGTGTTCCGGCAACAACAGATAGACCCAGGCCTTCAGCTTTTTTAGCAGTACCCATGATTGAAACAGCTCCCTGAGGATCAACTGCAACTGGTTTTTCCATAAAAACATGTTTGCGTGCCTGCACTGCTGCTTCGAAATGAATTGGACGGAAATGAGGAGGTGTTGCGATCAGAACGATATCAATGTCGAGAGCCAGAAGCTTTTCATAGGCATCAAAACCGACAAAACAGTTTTCATCTGGCACTTCATTATTCTTGTTTTCCTTTAGTTTCTTTTTGCTATCAGCGAGTCTGTCAGGTAATACATCTGCGAGGGCTACAATTTGAAGATTGGGGCCTGCCTCCAGGAAATTATGAGCTGCTCCAGTCCCCCGATTACCACAACCAATTAAACCAGCTTTTAAAACAGGTCCATCAGGTGCCTGATCAAGGAAAGAACATAAATCATAATCAACTTCTTGTACCGATGGAGTACATGAATGGATCAATGCAGGACTCATCACACCAACAGCACCTGCTGTAGCAGCTTGTCCTAAAAATTTTCTACGTGAAAGAGAGGATTTGTTCTTCATGGTATAAGTTTTAATAGTATGCGTTTTAGTTTTTCGAATCTTAAAGATAGTTATTATAGCCAAATAATAGGCTACAGAGCTTCACTGCATTGTGCCTCCTCAGGCTCATTGGCTGGTATTGCCTGTGTTCTGGTCAAATTCACATACGACTCTAAATCCAACAAAAAAGCAATCGCTGTACCACCATTCCGATTTCGGGATTTGAGGATCAGTTTTAAGCCATTGAACTGATCGTGTATAATCTCGGTTTGCACAGCGTAGATCATCAGCACTACTTCTATAGGTACCACCTCGTATGACGTGTTCTTGTCCGTTTTTTGGTCCGGATGGATCAAGCATTCCTGTGCTTAGTAATGAATAGGCATCATCAGCATACCAATCCTTGCAGAATTCGGCCACATTACCAAGCATATTTTTCAAGCCAAATGGATTAGCTTGAGTGAAATCTGGTTCCTGAGTTTTAAGCGAACTGTTTTCTTTGTAAACAGCATAAGTATTAATAATTGTGGTGTCAGGTTTAGAAGAGAATAAACCTTTCTTGACTACTTTTTTTGGATTAACATCGAAAAAATATGGACCTTCCGATCCACCTCGTGCTGCATATTCCCATTCAGCCTCTGTGGGTAAACGATAATTTTTCCCAGTTGTTTTAGACAACCATCTGCAATATGTTTCAGCGGCATGATAGCTAATTGATATAGCGGGACGTTGGCCCCGACCCCATCCCTGGTCTGGTTGGCCATAAGGTGGAGTGGCTCCAACAATGGCATCTATATCATCGTTTGTTTCTATTGATCCTGCATCTTCACGATCCCTACCAGCTTTGCCGGTTTGCGCATAAAAAGCCATGTATTCGTCCCAGCTTGCTTCAATTTCTGCCATAAAGAAATCGCTTACTGCAATTGATTTGACAGGACCCTCATCCTCACCTCTGAATAATTCTGTTTCGGGACTTCCAATTTTGAAGCTGCCTCCTGCAATGGCTTTCATTTCAAAACTCACTGCTGATCCAGGAATAGTTTCAATGAAATTTTCGAATTCAGAAACCTCAGCGGGAGCCTGATAAATCTCAGATGGATCGGATGAGACGCTGCCAAATCCGGTATTTGCCTCATGGGTATAATTCGGATCATAATGACCAGCGTTCAAATGACAATTGATGCAAT
>JABHCC010000054.1 GCA_018669475.1 Bacteroidota bacterium
AAAAAGTCCAAAGAACATCTGACTAAAAAACTGGAAAAACTTAAAAAGTCCATAGAAAAGACAGAATTGCAACTAGCTTATTTGTAAATGATTGTGGATTCTGTTATATGATAGTTATCAGTTTATCGATCCCTGCTTTTGCAGGGACAAGGTTTTACATTTGGATGTCTTTACTTGTCGTAAGCTTTTACTATTTTTCGTACTAGTTTATGTCGGATTATATCATTATGGTCGAAATCTATCATTGCTATACCACTGATACCCTGTAAAATTTCACGAGCATGTATCAATCCTGATGTTACTGATTTTGGTAAATCAACCTGGGTAATATCTCCGGTAACAATAAATTTTGCATGTTCTCCCATCCTTGTGAGAAACATTTTAAGCTGATTGACTGTAGCATTCTGAGCTTCGTCAAGAATTACAAAACAATTTTCCAGTGTTCGTCCGCGCATAAAAGCCAGCGGAGCAATCTGAATAATGTTTTCTTCCATTAATTCATCCAGTTTTCGTCCGGGCATCATATCGAGCAAAGCATCATATAAAGGCTGAAGATACGGGTCCAGTTTTTCTTTCAGATCTCCTGGGAGGAAACCAAGTTGCTCACCTGATTCTACTGCTGGCCGACTCAGGATAATTCGTTTGACTTCACGATTTTTCAATGCTCTCACTGCAAGTGCAACTGCAATATATGTTTTTCCTGATCCGGCAGGACCAGTCGCAATTAAAAGGTCATGTTTGCGATATTGACTTAGTAATTCTTTTTGATGCGGTGTGCGAGCACGTATTGCTTTACCATTTTGGCCGAAAACAAGTACCTCTTTCATTTCTGAAACAGTAGTGTTTTTATCACCATTCACACTGACTTGAACAAAAAGAATCTCCTCCAACTGGTCTGCGGTCAGACTGTTATATTGCTCAATGTGATCAAAAATATCTTTAATTTTGATCTCAAGTCTCTGTATATCATTCTGTGTGCCTATGAGCTTAAGTTCATCCCCCCTTGCTATAATCTTTAACTTTGGGAAATGGCGCTGAAGGATGTTAAGCAGCAAATTATTCGGGCCATACAGCACTAATGGATCGATTGCCTTTAAATATATAATCTTTTCTGTCATTAATAATGGGTCAGAATCGTTAATTTTGGCCGGAAATTTAGTAGAGCCCCCGACTAGTCTGAGAGCAAAAATAAACAAACTTGACGAAAGATACGGGCTGAATGAAAGCTAATGATCATTATAACATTAACCACCGATTGGAACCGGCACGATTATTATGCTGGTATGATAAAAGGGCGGATTCTCAGTTTATTACCTGAGGCTTCAGTACAAGAGGTGACTCATGATATTGATCCCTTTCATTCCCTCGAAGGAGCCTTCGTTCTGAGGCAGATTATTGAGGAATTTCCGGTAGGAAGTATTCATCTTTTTATGGTGAACCAGGGTAACCTGCCGGATGTATTTCCCCTGATTATCAAAAGAAAGGGTAGCTACATTATTGCTTGGGAGGACTCTGTTCTGGGATTGGTAATGGATGATGAGCCGGAATATTGTTTGAGAATTACTCCCGGGGTTTTTAGTGGGATCAAGCAAAAGCTGGGCCTTAAAAACTCTTCAGTTGCGCCTAGTTTTCCTGAGCTGGGACTCTTTCCTGTTTTATCTTTGTTTATTGATAAAGAACTGGATTTAATGGAGTTTGGACCGAATGAGCCGGAGCGTATTAGTTCTTCACCATGGTTGCCGGTGATTCAGGAACAAAACCTTACCGGGCGTGTTATATACATTGACTCATACGGAAATGCAATCAGCAACATTACTAAGGAGCTTTTTGAGAAAATCCGGCAGGGGCGTAAGTATGAAATTATACTGGTGAGTAACCATTATCGGATTGACAAAATAAATACTGGATACCTTGAAACAGAGCCTGGTGAGATTATGGCACTCTTTAATGTATTGAACTTTTTAGAGCTTGGAATGGTACATGGCAGCATATCAGAAATGTTGGGATTGGAAGCAGGTTCAACTATCAAAGTGAAATTTAATGACTGAATTACTACGAGAAAAGACACTGGCTGAATTTGGCCGTCTATTGGAGATTATGGATGAATTGCGGACAAAGTGTCCATGGGATAAAGAGCAAACATGGGAAAGTCTTCGTACTCTGACTATTGAGGAAACGTATGAACTGGCTGATGCTATTGTGTCTCAAAACGCTGACGGTATACGAGAGGAGCTTGGCGATTTAATGTTGCATATTGTATTTTATGCCAAAATTGGGGATGAACAAAAGGCCTTTACACTACTTGAGGTGCTGGAGAAGATAAATCACAAACTGAAGTTCAGGCATCCTCATATTTTTGGGGATGTGAAAGTTACTGATGCAAGGGAGGTTGAGCATAATTGGGAAAAACTTAAGCTGAAGGAAGGTAAAAAGAAAACTGTATTAGGAGGTATACCTGATAGTTTACCAGCCCTTATCAAAGCTTACCGAATTCAGGATAAGGCACGGGGTATTGGTTTTGACTGGGACCATAAAGAGCAAGTGTGGGATAAGGTAAAAGAAGAGCTTGCTGAATTAGAGGATGAAATGATGCAACAAGAGAATCAGGCTGCAATAGAGGCTGAATTTGGCGATGTGTTTTTTTCACTAATCAATGCCGCACGTTTATATGGAATCAATCCTGAGAATGCTCTGGAAAAAACTAATCTAAAGTTTATCTCCCGTTTCAATTACCTGGAAGAGAAAACATTACAGCAGGGTATGAATCTCAGGGAAATGACAGTTGAAGAAATGGATGTGTATTGGAACGAGGCCAAAGACCTCAATACATAATTGTTTTTCCTATTTATCAGAAGGTTCATCCGCCTCTTCTTCAGCCGCTTTCTCCTCTGGACTTTCAACTGATTTCTCATCAGACTTCTCATCTGATTCTTCTTCAGATTTCTCTTCAGATTCCTCTTCAGGCAGTTCAATTAGTCCCAATTCGCTTAATTCATTGTACCAGAGAACTGCCTTTTTAATGTCGGAGACGTACACCCGCTCACGGTCATATTCAGGAATTATATCACCAAAGAAAGTTTTTAATTCCTCACCCGACATTTTTTTGGGATTCTCGACTTTCTTACCATCCAGGTGTTCAAAGAGCCTGATGAATACATCTTTCAGAGGGAGGTCTTCTCCATCAGTAAATAAAGCAATGTCTTCCAGTCCACTGATACGGTGACTTGCGTATGCCGGCATGCGTTTCCCTGTTTGAAGGTTCTCTACAATTACGGCATTCTTACCCTGTGATATCATCTTGAACAGACCAGGTTGACCAGATATGGTTAAATATTCTTTTAAATCCATTGTACTATTAAACTTGAGGCAAATATAATTATTTATGCAATTCCACGGGCCTTTTTAATTTTCTCATAGGCCTCAGTCAATTTCTGAAATTTTTCTTTTGCTTTCTTTTTGATATCATCACCAAGATAAGCAACCTTATCAGGGTGATGTTTTATCGCCATTTTCCGATAAGCTTTTTTCAACTCATCTTCAGTCGAATTCTCATTCACCTCAAGAATGGCATATGCAGAATCCAGATTATCATAGAATGTAGCCTTAACAGAATTGTAATCTGATGAACTGATATCCATATAGTATGAAATCCTTTCAATAAGCTTTAATTCACTTTCACTTACATGGCCATCTGCTTTTGAGATACCAAAAACAAAGTGAAGTAATTGCAACTTGCTGCTATAATCCATATGTCTGCCTATCTGCCGGCTGATGGATTCAACTGGGATGTCTTGCTTCAAAACTTCTTTGAGAAGCTGAGTGGCCTGTTGTGCTGCAGCCGGTCCAAAGCTTCGCTGGAAATTAGCCTTAACATAGTCAAGTTCTGAGCGGAGTATTTTACCATCTGCCTTCATAACAGCTGCCACCAGAACGACTAAACTATTTAAAAAATCTCCTTGCGTCGTTGGTCCTGCCTTCCGTTGGCCATCAGCACCAACTACACTGCTTCCTCCGTCAAGCATAGAACCTAAGGCGAATCCAAGAAGTCCACCCAGGGGACCTAGAAAGGCCCAACCCAGGCCTCCACCTATCCATTTACCAAATTTTGCCATATCTTCTTTGTTTTATTATTGGCTCCGATACTCAAACTGCTACAAGCACTTTATCATATATTTCTAATACTACCGGAAGTAATAATTCTGTTTCATTATTATTAATTATAAAATCTGCAAGGCCTTTCTTCTTTTCATCTGACCACTGATTTTTCATTCTGCGCTGAACTTCAGATTTGCTTAGCCTATCTCTTTCAAGCACTCTTTTAAGACGTAATTTCTGTGGAGCTACAACTAAAATATTGTAGTCGAGGCTCCTGTAATTTCCTGTTTCAAAAAGGATAGCAGCTTCTTTGATTACTAATGATTTACCTGACAGACTGTCTGCCCAGTATAGGAATTTTTTTTCTACTGCCGGATGAATCACCTTGTTCAATGATTCAAGTTTTTCAGGATTATTGAAGATAATTTTTGCCACCAGATTTCGGTCTAATCCATATGATTGGTATACTCCGGAACCTAATATTGAGCATACCTCATGTTTTACCTCCGGCTGATCGTACAGACTTTTAGCTACTTGATCAGCATTAAATACGGGTATTCCTAATTCAATAAAGATATTAGCAATATGAGTTTTCCCGCTTCCGATACCTCCGGTGAGACCAATTTTAATCATTTCTGTTCGAGCAAATAATCTACCAATTCTGGTTCAATTCGAAGGTTTTCTATCAAACTTGGTGCCATCAGAACCTTTGGTTTTATTTTTAAAATATTTCCAGCTTCAATATCAAAATAATCAACAACGATTTTGAATCCCTCTGGTTGGATATTGTCGAAAGCAGAAATAACCACCCTGAATATAGCTTCAACAGATGCGGGGAAAGTTTTTAAGTTTAATGAATCTGGCAGGTTAATTGGATCGACAGGAATGGTAAGTTTTTTTTCTGTGAACTGCTCCACAGGAATGTCTACAATTACTTTCGTTGTTTCTATCCTGAGCTGATCATTGGGTATCTCAAGATTAAGATTTCGTGTGAGTGAATGATTAAGTTTTCGAAATCGCAGTGATGATGTGTATATACCTGACAATGTATCCAGCATAACAGAAGGGCCAATAACTACTACAGAATCGGGGCTGATCTCTATTTTGTCGCGTATCATAAACTGTTTTTCCAGTACAAAAGAAATATTAGAGATTACCGGGACTTTCCTTCTATCCGAACCGGATAAAAGAAAGTGCAAGCTATCGGGCAAAACCTCAATCACAGCTATATTATCTAGCTGGTTAGCAATCCTCGATTTTATTTGACTGGATGGGATACTGAGCTTAAAATTTTCCTGATTATTCTTTTTACCTCTTAGCAGCTGACTAAATTTTATTTCGACTGGATTTTTTGATATATCCCAGTTATGGCGCAACAAGGTGAGCCCAGCAGCTTCCACCTCAAGTTTCAATTTGGAAGGTAGCTCACTTACCACAACTTTATCTTCAGGAAGGTCGGTGAACAGAACCGGGTGCTCAATAGTTGTAGTGTAATCTTTTTCAAGGGCAGCAAGAAACCAAAGGAATGTAGCGATCCCAAAAAACACCAGAAATACAAGCAGAGGCTTATCCAGCTTAATATTGTAGAGTTTTATTAACCACGTACCTTTTGTGCCTTGATCTTTCTCTTTCTGTTCATTCATGAGATAAAAAAAACGGCTCCCTAAGGAACCGTTTTGTTATTTTTTATTTTGTTGTTGTGTCTCAGCTGCATCCTGTGCATTACGCACAATGGAGCCTTTGTCTACTTTAACTCTGATATCAGGACTAATCTCAACCAATACTGTGGTGTCTTTAATCTCTGAAATTTTACCATAAATTCCACCCGAAGTGATTACTTTATCGCCTTTCGCCAAGGCTGAACGGTATTGTTTTAACTCTTTTTGTTTTTTCATTTGAGGGCGAATCATAAAGAAGTAGAAGATCAATATGATAGCACCAAAGAAAATTAGAGACGACATTGGGTTTCCCCCGGCAGCTGGACTTGCAGCTTGCAATAGAATGATTGCTGGCATAATATTTCCTTTTGTTACTTATTAATAATTATTTTTCAGGTGAAAATACTTCAGCCGTAATAGTAAGTTCAATTGTATTAGGCTGAGCATTAGTGAGTACTTTAATTCCTTTGTGGTTAGGCCCTGGTCGATTGGTAGAGTTAAAAACAACCTCAATACTTCCGCTTTCACCGGCCTTAATAGGTTTTTTGCTGAATCTTGGAGTTGTACAACCACAGGTTGCTGATACAGATGAAATAACCAGATCACTCCCTCCGATGTTTTTATATTTAAAAGTGTGTGATACTTTTTCACCATCCATAATCAAACCAAAATCATGTTTTTCTGTTTCAAATTCCATAACAGGTAAACTACTTTTGGTTTTTTCTCCAGATGCTGTTATAGGGTTGGTTACCAGATCAGGTGATACTCCTTGGTCAGTATTATCCGTTTTTTTACTGCTATTGCAACTAAGCATAAGCCCAAGAAAAAAGACAGGGATCAGGAGTTTTGCTATCAGGTTACGCATAATTGTAATACTGTTTAATTTTTATAATTAGGGTACAAAGTTAAAAACTCTGGATTCCCTGACAAGCTGATAATTGTTATACCTCCCCAATCAGCCCTCTGCCGGTTTTTTGTATTTTGTTTTCAGCCTTTAATGTATGGAAGGCTTTGTCAAGAATACCATTAATAAACTGGCTGCTTTTTTCGGTGCTATAGTATTTTGAAATCTCAATAAATTCGTTGAAAGTAACCTTTGTTGGAATTGATGGAAACTCAATGGCTTCAGTAATAGCGATCTGCATAATAAAGATATCCATCAAAGCTATGCGCTCGAATTCCCAATTATCTGCAAATCTTTTTATCAGATCCCGGTTTTCAGAAGATTTGTTGACTGATTTTTGAAAGAGTTCAAGTAAAAACTGACGATCATCATCATTTTTGAACTTTGGAAATACCTTAATCTTTCCTGATTCCTTGCAGCTTGCGACGGTTTTTTGGGCCATCAATCCTGCGAAGTCAAGGTCGTCATTCCAATAAATACTTTGTTCCTCAAGTATTTGTTGAAGCAGATCACTCTGAATAATAATATCGGTCAATAAGAAGCTGACAATGTCTTTATGCTGTCCAAAGTCAGCTTGTGGAGAATCCATATAATCTTTATAAGCTTCATGATTGATAAACTCATTATATAAATTCTTGATAAGCTCAGGATAATTCACCCAACTTATTCTTTTGGTTCCAATATACCTCTTCAGTTCCGGATTGTTCCGAAGTGTAGAGATGACCGGATTAGTAAGGAAACGAACATTTGGGTTTGCTTCTTCTTCAGTTGGAAAGTATTTTGAACGTGCTATATCATTACGTGTTTCTGAATAATCAGTAATATCGAGTATAAGGAGGATGAGATAGTGATACAATTCGTAAGTTTTTTCGACAGAAAAAAGGAGCTCTTTTTTTGATTTTTCCAGGCTTGGATTGTCAGAAAGGTAGTAGGCATATAGAACCTGCAGTGTTTTTATCCTTAGTAATCTTCTACTAATCATGCTTTTAAAGAACTAATTCAAATGTTAATGAAGAGTCGCAAAGGTATATCTTTTTTGGTAAAACACAATAAATTTAATCACTTGAAAAAACTTAAATTTTTAATCTTGTTTTAAGCAGATTGTTGTTTTTTTTCTATTTTTGGCAACGTATAACCTAAACGTGAGACCATGCAACGTATGGCGGAATTTGATAAAAAAGAAGGAATTGAACAACAAGATCGTGAGGAGATCTTCTCGAAGGTTGTGAGGGCTGGAAAACGAACCTATTTTTTTGATGTGAAAGCTACCAGAAAAGATGACTACTATCTGACTATTACAGAGAGTAAGAAGATTTTCGATAAGGATGGTCGTTTCCATTTTGAAAAACACAAGTTGTTCTTGTATAAAGAGGATTTTCAAAAGTTTGAAGATGGACTTTATGATGCAATTGAATACATCAGAAAGGTCAAAGGATCATTTGAGGAAGATGTGAAAGATGAGGTGAAGACCGAATCCAATTCTTCATTCAGTAATGTTGAATTTGAGGATCTTGATGGGGGGAAATAGTTAGCAGTTTCCATGCGGCTTGAAATGGTCTTAGCTTTCAAAAATAAATCAGAAAGCTATTTCCAGTAATTGTGTGCCCTGATTTTTGAGATCAACACTAGAAGGCCTCACCGTAACTAATATACCATCCCGAGCTATTTTTACCCATAGCATAGTCAATTCTAAGGTTAGCTCGGTTTTTCTGATCCAACATTATTCTTAAACCTGCTCCATAGCTAGGCTTCGGATTTGAAGTAAATAGTTCGTTTAAATTGTTGGCTACATTTCCAAGCCCTGAGAAGACTACTATTCCAAATCGTTTGTAAACCTGGATTCGTAGTTCAGCCTGAATTGAAAGATACTGACGGTTGCGATATCGGCCATAATAATAAGCTCTCATCTGACGGCTTCCACCCAGCATACCTGTTAAGCGATAAGAAGGTGTTCCTGTGTTAGCAATTCCATATGCCTGTATAGCCAGAATTTGCTGAGTTCCGAGTTTAAAGTAATGACGATAATCAATCTCGAAACGAGTGAACTGACTTTTGCTTGAGAGAAAATGGCTGAACAGTGTACTAGTCAATGACAGATATGTTGATTCGGGTACAGGATTTAGTTGATTCTTCCTGCTGTCGTGAAGGATTCCAATACCAATCCCATGCTCTGAGCCACTCTGATCCTGGAAATCCCAATCTGTTTCAAAAAGGCCATTTTTCACAGTCTGAAGATCAGTGATATATTGAAGTCGATGGACCAAACCACCATACCAGTTTTCATGTATGCGGTAGAAAAGCCGGTTGTCTGTTTCCAATCGGTTTGAATTAATAATTTCGCTGGCTGTATCAGAACTGGATACCCCGTTTCCAAAATAATACTCAGGATATTTGTAATATGAATTACTGCCGGATGCAATAAGGTTCCCATCAAATAAATATAAAGAGTGGTCGAGGTCGGCAATAAACTGCTCCTGCAGAGTATAAATAATATCAAAATGAGTAGTTGAAATATTAATTGCTTGTCCAGGTTTGGGATTATACGTGCTTATGAGGGCAGCTCCCAGACTCCAGGAAGTTTCAGGCTGGTATGACAGGCTTGGTGAGGGTAAAATAGATAAATTCTCACTTATTCTGAAAGGTAATAAATCCTGTATTTGAGCATTAACTAATGTTGGAGTTATCAGTAATGTCAAGACTAACAGAGTTTTGAGGTCGGTGTTCTTTATCATTGATTATCGTAAAGGTAGTAATTCTTTTATCACTAAATTTACAGCTCAAACAAGTAAAAGTTTTCTTATGATGCGACTTATTGTATCCATTCTATTGTTGATAATTACTATTGAAGCTTGCCGCGGACAGGAATTGTTGGAATTGGAACTAAATGACGAGAGGGGTCTAAGTATTGAAAAATTGATTCTTGATAATCAGCAATATTCTGTGGTTTCAAGTTCAGTATTTTCATTCAGATTAGGAGAGGATTTGGTCTTTTCTGCTGATATGGAAAAGATCTCGAGAAATGACAGCATTTTTTATCATTACAAAAATCGAATTGAGGTTCTCTGGGAAAATGATACAGACTTTACTTCGGGTGTTAAAGCTTTGATTACTATACGAAACCTGAGTACGGATACACTTGAGATACACAATCTTGTGCCTTTTGCAGAAACGCCAGATAAGGTTTATATCACCGGCATGGGACGGCATTATTTGTCCCGGACGCATTTGTTCAGACCCGGAATGGTACCGGTTAATGTGATAGTGCCGGATAATGCATGGAATCTTGGTTTTTCTGAATTAATCGCTGATAATACTCAGGTATATGGATTATTAAGACGTGCATCTTCTGGTAATGCCAGAATTGCCAGATTTGAGAATTATCTTAATCCGGGAGGATGGGTGAGCTACAATTTATTTTGTGAGAGCTATTCGGGTCTTTGGCAGGAAGGATTGAGAAAAGCATTTCAAACCAGATACTTGTATGATTTACCTTCTTTCGATAATACTCTGTATAAAAGAAAGGATCTTGAATGGGCCAGGCATACTTACATTTCTCATTTGCTGTATGGCTGGGATCATCAGTTCTATGAGAGTGAAAAATTGGAGTTTCGCCTGAAAGAGTTTATTGAGCGAGGAAAAAAATGGTATGGGGGGGATGACTTCATTGGAATATGGCCTACCTGGCCATCACTTGGTCTTGATCAGCGTAACCAATGGGATTTGTTCAGAGACCTGCCGGGAGGTTTGGAAAGGTTAAGTGATATTGCTGAAATGAGCCGCTCGTTGGGGGTCCGTTTTTTTATTTGTTATAATCCATGGGATGAAGATACACGTAGCGAAATTCATACTCTTGGAATGGCTGATCTGATCGACAAGATTGGAGCAGATGGTGTGGTGCTCGATACAAAAGGGAGTTCATCAATTGAATTGCAGCATGCTGCTGATAGTGTTAGGGCGGGTGTAATTATGTATAGTGAAGGTATGGCTGTTCCCAAAGATATGCCCGGAATTGTTTCAGGACGTGTTCATAATGCACTTTATTATCCGCCAATGCTAAATCTTAACAAACTGATCAAACCTGACTTTGCGATATTCAGAGTAGCAGAGTTGGCCTTTGAGCCAATCCGGAGAGAGTATTCAACTTCTTTTTTTAATGGATATGGCACCGAACTGAATATTTTTCGTCCGGGCCGACCTGACTGGATTGAGGCAGATTATCGTTTTCTTGGGCAAACAACAAGAATACTCAGGGAGCATACTGATTGCTTTGTTCAATATGACTATGAACCCCTAATACCAACTTTATGTGATAATATATGGGTAAATCGTTGGCCTAGAGATAGCAAGACAATTTATACAGTCTATAGTGTTATTCCTGAGGGTTTTGAGGCGCCATTGTTTGAAGTTCCTGAAAAGAGTGACTATCACTGGGTCGATTTGTGGAATCATAAAGAACTGTTTCCAGATACAATTGATGGTAAGCCATACATCAGGGTTAGCACTGCGGCATTTCATAAAAAATGGCTTGGGACCAATAATGAGGGAGCTGTTTCAGCAATAGGACATTTTCCTAAGCTTATTAATTACACCCTATTTGGTGATCAGATGAGCCTGGAGTTTCATAGTGGTGATCTTATAAAAATTTGGAAGGGGCAACCCGATTATGAAGAAAAGCCTGTCGAATTAGGGCCTGGAAAACATATACTGAACATGTATGAATTGTTTGGACGCTTTGAAGGAGATATTGTTATTCAGGCTTACTCAAAGGAATTATTAATTGATGAGGTAGTTTACACAATCAAGGCTGGCACTCCCCGATTAGTCAGCGTATCAGATAAAACTGCCAGAGCTGGAAAAAAGCCAAAAGGAATGGTGGAGGTGCCTGCAGGTATTTTTACCTGGAGTACGTCAAATGGAGATGAGTTTATCGCTTACCCGGTGAATCCTTATAATGATCAGATTCAAATGTCAGGGTATTTTATTGACCAGCATCCTGTGACTAACCGTGCATATCATAAGTTTGTTGTTAATTCTGCATATTATCCTGCTGATGATGTCAATTATCTAAAGCATTGGATTAATGGCAAGCCTTCACGTGAAGATGCCTTTAAACCAGTTGTATACATCTCATATGAAGATGCAAGAGCTTATGCGAAATGGGCTGGCAAGCGTTTGCCCACGGAGCTGGAATGGCAGTATGCGGCCCAAACTGAAGATTTGCGACCATGGCCATGGTCATCCGAGGATACAATTCAGAGAGAAGTGGAATATGTTACCAATACACTTACAGTTTCAAGATTGAAAGGGGTAGGGAGTATATTCTGCAATGCGGGTAACGGGATTTTAGATCCGGTAGGTAAATATCCTAAAGGATCAAATCCATTGGGAATAGAGGATCTTGTTGGTTCGGTGTGGCAATTAACAAATGACATGTACGATAATGGCTCGAATCATTTTGTAATCTTGAAGGGGGGTAGCTATTTTAACCCAGGCTCAAGCTGGTGGTACGTACAAGGTGGTCCCAGGCCATTACATTATCGCCAGATGTTACTACGGGTTTCACGTGGTTTCGAACGGAACGCAACTGTGGGTTTCAGATGTATTAAAGATGCTGAAGTAAAAGATTAATTTAGTCTTTGTAATGGAGTCTGCCTCCTTTTCCAGTATTGTCCATCATCCCGATAGCCTTTAGCTTCTCTAGTAATGACGCAGACTCTCCATCTCCTATACCAAGATCATTTTTGATCATGTCAATCAATTTATGATCAAATTTCGGACGACTTACTTTGCCTAATCCGAATAATTTTTTTTGTATCTGCTCGACATTACCATCTTTAGATGAGTATTTTGCGAGTTTGGTATTAACTTCTTCGATTGAAATAACTTTTTCGGTTCGTTGCTTTCTGATTTTCACCTCTTTTCTGGGGCGTCCTCTTTTAGCTGCTTTTTTAGGTTTGTCCTCTTTCTTTGATTTGCCTGGAGCCTTATCTTCAACAGCTGCTTTGTTTTTTGGCGGACGACCTCTCTTCTTAGGGGCTTCTACTGTTGGTTCTTCTGTCTTCACTTTCCTTGGCCTGCCTCTGCGGCGTGGCTTCGTAGTTTCTACATCCTCCCCAGGAGATATCACATCAATTAATACTCCCTGAGATTTAAGAAGCTCAACTGCCTTGGCATATCTTTGTGTTTTTGTGGCAATATAGAATTCAATGGGTTCGTCAGAATCTAAGAATCGTCCCACTGTTAATACAATGTGGTTGGTGAGCTGAGAGCTATCAAATCCTAAAGTATTTACCCAGAATAAGTTGTTTCCATATACGGGTAGTTCCCTTATCAGATCCTTTGGAATTTTAGCATTTGCTGTGTCAGCATAAACATATACCTGGTAGTCATCCTGTATATTTAAAATCCGACTCTTTATTAATTTAAAGTCTTTCGATTCTGTAAAATAAATTGATATTGCCATTATTCTGTATTTTATGCTGTTGCTTAACTATTTAATCAAACTAAAAAGTGATGATATTTATTAAGTATATAATAAAAAACGCAAAATAATCTGAGAATTACATATTTTTGATGAATTATTTGATGAAATGGCGAAAATATTGTGTAAAAAAGTAAAAATGAGAGAATTTAGTACGAAAATGTTTATTTGGCTCATAATTGTATTGATTCCAATCTTAGTACCAGCCCAGAATTTACTACCTGATGATTCCTATCTGAAAATTAATGCTTCCCCTGACGATCCTGTTTATACTACCTATACAGCAGCAATTGCCAGATCACAACTATATGGTGACAAGGGATATAAAATGGACTACTATTCAGATAATGAGCCACTACACTATGTTAATGATCAGGCCGGACGGTTATTTACTGTTTGGAAAATCGATAAAGTTGTTGTCAGGAGCATGGGTGAATATGCAAAACAACCCTCAATAATTGCCAGCTTTTCTGATATGGTCATAATTTCTTACAGCCCGTTTGAAGGAATAGAAGTGGAAGAATTATTCTGGGTTTATTCAAGCGGAGTATGTGTTGTTAGACAAACAATAAGAAATACAAGCGATACTGAGCATTTGATTGAGCTGTATCCTATTCTTGAAAGTCAACAATCAGGTCTTGATGTTAAGGAGTATGATCAAGTAAATAAGGGCTTTGTTATTGAACGTAATGAATCGCTAAAGAGGTTGATATCAAGTATGTATGCAGATAAAGGCTATCCGGAGGAAGTGAGAGATGTTTTCTCAATTTCTGATAGTAAAAATTATTCTTACGGAAGCTATACAGGTGGAATAAATGATTTCTATAATTACATGAAAACAGATTTCTATGCTGAAGACTACAAGAATGATAAATTAAATGGATTAATGGAAGGAGAAGCTGATTTTGTTTCTTTACATGCTCAGCTAAAACTTGCTCCCGGACAAACAGAGACCATACAGTTTACACGAGGAATACAGAATATTGATGACAAACCTGCGGTATTGTGGGATGAAATAAAGTCAGTTAACGAGAACAGTATTACTGAAGGGATCAATTTTAATCTCGATTTATTTAGCAGTATTCCTGAAATTGATTTTCCTGACGAGAAACTAAAAATGATTTATCTGAGTGCTTTTAATCTTGCCAGAGGATGTATGCTGCCTCCTTCAGGAGAAGCCAAACATGATTATTATGTTTTTTCACGAGAGCCAACCTGGGGATGGGGGCACGGGCATCAGGTTTTGCACGAATCTCTTAGTATGCTGGCATATGTATATCTCGATCCTGTTTCTGCCCAGGGTTCTCAAAGAATTTATATGGATCAGCAAGCCAATGATGGTTTGATTGCGTACCGGCATGGTCCGAGAGGTGCACAAACTTATCCGCATAAAGATCGTCCTACAACTTCAGCCCCATTTTACAGCTGGATTAATCTGGAAGTTTATCAGGTAAGTAAGGATTATTCTTTCCTGTCGGATGCATACTCTAGCGGAGTTCAGTATATGAACTGGCTGAAAAAGGAGAGGGATTTGGATCAGGATGGAACCTTTGAGTGGGGGCCATATGGTATAATAGAAAATGTAAGAGATTGGTATAATGCTGTTTTCCAGGTTTCTGAAGATCGTTTTCTTGATGTTGATAAGGAAGATATATCTGATGAGCTAGAGTGTCTTGATCTGAGCCTGATGGTTTGTAAAGAAATGCGGTCTTTGTCGAAGATGGCTGAGTATCTTGATAAAAAGAAAGAAGCCAGGCGTTGGCAAAAGGAAGCTGAGAAACTTGCAGATCTGATCAATGAGCGAATGTGGGATGAGGATAGTGGATTTTATTACTCAATTAACATGAAAGACCACAGTTTCCAGTTTATGACACGTGATTTACGTCGGCAGGAAATCATTGGTTTCCTTCCTCTATGGGCTGGTGCCTGCACAGCGGAGAGGGCTGAGCAGCTGGTTGATGTATTAACTGACAGCACAAAATTCTGGAGAAAATATGGAATTCCTACACTCGCAGCAGACGATGAGTGGTATAGCCCACATGTAGACTATTGCTGTAAATGGAATGGTCCGGTTTGGTTGCTTTGGAATTACATGGTATATGATGGTCTCATTAATTACGGATATGAGGAAGTGGCAGAGCAGCTGGCTGAGAAAATGATTAAAGCAGTTGAAGTGCAGCTTAGAAAGAATCATAATTTCTGGGAATCATACAGCCCTGATTATTCGGTGCTTAACAGTCCGAGTAATTATATTTGGGATTCAATTATGGCAAAGCTGTTAATAGATGTTTATGGTCAATAATCACCTACTTACCGTTTTACTCAATGATAAATTGTTTCGTTCTCTTTCCGAATGATCCTCTGACCTCCATTATATAAAATCCTGCAGCCAGCTCACTGAGAGGCACGGTGCAAATGTGCTTCCCTGCTTTTTTCGTGGGCAGATTTGTTTCCTGAATTTCCCTGCCCAGCTTATCTCTGATTATAATTGTCAGGTCGTCCTGAAATTCAAGACTTATTGGAAGCGAAATCGATTGTCGGGTGGGGTTTGGAAATACATCACCCAGACTGAAGCCTGATCCATAATGGGGTTTTATGCCGGTACTGTATTCAAAATGAAGGTTATCTATCCATAGTTCAAAGCCATTACCCCATGTGTCAAGAGTAAATTGAATGAGACTGATGTGTTCAAGGGTTTCTTCTGCTCCCTGCCGTCGCCATACATTGTCTCCTGCAATCGGAATCCTAATCTCCGTCCATTGTGTAGCCGCATTGAATACTGCAGCTGCTGTGTTGGTGTATATTAAAAGATTCTGACATTCATCTGCAAGTATGATACTAGAGTGTTGAAGTCGCTGCCCCGATGTTTTATTGATTTTAACATGAAAAACAATCTCCGATACATTACTCAGATCCCAATTAGCCTGAACAAGATTACCAGGTGTATAAATAAGATGACATAATGCTCCACTCTCAGTGCTCAGCTTTAACGATTCATTCCCTGTAATTTTATCCTCGCTGTCCCAGCTCACAACAGACAGAGCTCCATCATCAGATGAGGATATCCATTCAGCATCTTGTTCGGCAAGATCCTCAGGAGGTTCTGTTTGTTCATCAGGATCAGTTACAGGAGCAAATGGTTGCCAAATAACAGATCCGGGAGGGTCTCCCTGCTCTTTGATCTTGCACTGTATAATAGTTTCGTCATTCGTTCCGTATGAGTTGTTTATGGCTACTATCTGATCGGAGCTGTGATTTAAAAAATTATACGTAATTGTATTCGAAAATCTGTTGTTTGTAATGGTATCATTGATGGCCTTCTCACTTAACCAAACTGCAATAAGATTTGTGATAAACAGGTTCTGATGCACATATGCGTTCTCGGTATTGGCTAATAAAAGGCCATTACTATTTCCAATAAAATAGTTTCTCAAAAGATCGTAATCGCGTGATTCAAAATCCGTGTATCCACTTATTGGTGAATCATCCTGCCAAATCATACTTCCAATGTAATTCTCTCTTATGATATTGCCATCGATAAGATTTGATGATCCCCTGTCAATGGCAATTCCAGCACTCCTGTTGTGATTAATGGTGTTGTTTATAACACTTGTGTTTTGTGAATACCCCAGCCAGAAACCATAATGGCTGAAAGAGCATGTATTATTTTCAAAAACATTTCCTGAGGAGAATACTGATTCAATAGCATTATGCGGAGAGTAGGAGCAGTTGTTATTTGCGAAATAATTATTTCCTCCCTTAAAATTCTGCCGGGCATTCCCCAGGGTTTTGTTGTCGTTGATAAATATCCCGTCTCCGCCATAGCTGAAGTCGTTATTGATTACTCTGTTATCACTACAAAAATACAGAAGAACAGAAGCACAATCACTGGGGTCGGTATTGCGGTTTACTTCAGAGCAGTTGTTGTCTTCAAGCAGATTATCATCAGAATGGAATAACCTGATTCCATAGCCTGTGTTATTTGAGCACTTATTTGCCCTTAAAGTCATTTGAGAGCAGGTATAGGCAGCAATTCCGTCGTTCTGACCAGTTAGTATGTTGTTTGTTAAGGTAATGTCATTGCAGTGATCAAGAAATACTCCCCCTCCGTGAGCCATATCCGGACCTCCCCATATATGAATCCAACCATCCATATCTTTCTTGTTATCTGATACATTGCAATTATCAACCAGGATGTGGTGACAATTAATCATTTTGATGCCGTAAAAATAGCCGCTGATGCTTTCAAAGTTCTTCAGGTCAATATAGCTGCAGTTCTCCAGGTGCAGGCATATTCCATTTCCATTATCACCAATGGTATTCAGGGCGGTGCCATCCAGACTGAGATTCTCAATATTATGCAATCGTATCACTCCTGGTTCGTTTTTATCCGGCAGGGTGTATGAGCCTGGAAGAAGGAGGATGTCAGTATCTGAAAAGAATTGCATATTCTCTATTACCGGATAATATCCGTTCATGTATTTCTGTATGTTTTCGAGGCTTGGAATCTGATCCAGAATGAAGAAGCGATCAATAACTCCTGAAAAAGTATTTTGCAATCCCGATCCGCATATCTGAATGCTTTCTCCTTCGATAGATGGTAAATTCCATGCAGCAGCTCCGGTACTGTTTCTGGCCAAAAGATTGCCATTTAGATAGATAGACATGGCGTCTTCAGAAGCACTAGCACGATAATCCCAGGTAAAAGTGAGATGAGTCCAGCTCTGTTGGCTTAGCTGGCTGCAATCAAACTGAGCAATAAAAAAAGCATCCTGATTAGCAGGATCTCCAATTCTGAAAATGAAATCTGCATTCTCATCTGAGCCAATAAAAAACTCTGATCCATCGTCGATCTGAAATAAAGTATGGTTTGTATTTACTGTCCAGTTGGGGGATACCCAGCATGATATCATTCCTCTTTTGGGATGTATGTTTCCTTCAAAAGGATAGATCAAAGTGTTTTGAGGATTAAAGCGAAGAGCCTGTCCATATTTGCCTTGTACAAAGGCTGTAGCATTATTGTCGCTGGGCTCTTCACCACCGTTTCCCAGCAAATTATTCTCAAAATCCAATAAAAGGCTATAGCTTTCTCTGGCAGGAATATGTGCATCAAAAAGAGTTTTTATCTCAGCTTTGCTAAGCTCATGATCAACAATTATGAACTGGTCGAGGCTGGCTTCAAGGGGGTTTTGTGTGCCCTCTCCCCCTATTTGGAATTCTCCTCCTATCCCCTGTATGAGTTCTCCAGTACCTTCTGATTCATTAATTCCGGAAAGCTCTCCATCGAAATACAATTTCATTGCATCACCTGGAGAGATTGCAGCGCTGTTCCATGTGTGGGCAATGTGATGCCATGTGTCAGGTTCCCAGTTTGCAGCAGACAGGCTGGTTTCAAGTTTGCTATGATTATGACTTATTGTGAAGGTATATGTATTATCATCAGAAAGATAAATTTTCATATAGTCGTTTGGGGTACCGTAATTAAACAGCGTGTGTTCTGCAGGTTCAAACCAAGCTGTATTTATCCAATAGTGGATAGTTCCTTCCAGATCATTAATGTTTTCATCTGCAAGAAATTGTAAGCGGCTGCCTTCAGGGAAGAAGGCGGCCTGGTCAATTACACCCTCACGGAAATCTACAGGTATCGTGTAATTGTACATGCTCGGTTGTTCACCTGCTAATCCTGTTACAACACCATCGAATGGCAAAACGAGAGAAACAGGCAAATCTTTCTGTTCGTACAGAGCAATGATCTCAGTATCGTTGAGCGGGAAATCATAAATAAATAATTCATCAAGCGATCCCTGAAGAGAAAAATCCTGTCCGTAACCACCCAATTGAAAATCATTAGCATCAATTTCATGAATATTACTGGCATCACGAGAGGCATCATTGCGTGCAAGCATAACTCCGTTAACATATACCCTTAAGGCATCACGATTATCAGCAGCCTGATTATCCCATACATGAGCAATATGATACCATACTCCATCTGTCCAGTCATTGGTAGAAAAATTTGCATAAATCTCACCGGCACCAGTCGCCCGATTGATTAATGAGGCATAATAACCATTACCATCAGTCCCAAATTGCATTCCGCCAGTGCCGCCATAAGTGAAGACCTTATGGTCATTAGTCCCCTTCCAGTCAGGTTTTATCCAATAGGCTAAAGTTCCGCGCAAAGATGAAATATTGCCGGCTGCGAGATATCTGAGAACCCCTTGTGAAGGAAAATATGCAGCATTTCCTGATACTCCCGCTTCAAAACTTATGGCTTGGTTTTCATTGTGATAACTGGGCTCTTCACCATAGCTGCCATTCAGATGATTGTCAAATGAAAGGTGCAGAACAGGAGATTGGGCCATTGCTAATACGGGCAATATGCTACACAACAATATCAGGTAAATAATCCGCTTGGTTTTCATACTTTTATGCTAATAAAATGCATTTATTATGTCTAAATTACGTACAATTTTCCTCTTTATTTGGGCTTTGCCAGCCTTTATTTATGCACAGGACAGAATTACCGGATTGAATTTTGCTACCCGTTCTGAAGTAATTGCTCAAAATGGGATGGCTTGTACTTCACAACCACTGGCAACACAGGTTGCACTGGATATATTGAAAATGGGTGGTTCGGCTGTTGATGCAGCAATTGCAGCCAATGCAATGCTGGGATTGGTTGAGCCTACCGGATCGGGTATCGGTGGTGATCTGTTTGCCATTGTCTGGAGTGCTGAAAGCGAACAATTATTTGGCTTTAATGGAAGTGGCCGATCACCAAAATCACTGGAATTGGAATACTTTCTTGAAAAAGGCTATACCAGCATTCCCTCGACGGGTCCGCTACCGGTTTCTGTACCAGGAGCAGTAGATGCCTGGTTTGAATTGCACGATAAGTTTGGGAAACTACCAATGGCAAAAATTCTTCAACCGGCAGTTGATTATGCAGAACATGGTTTTCCGGTTTCAGAAGTGATAGCTTATTATCTTCGATCGGGTCGTTATCTTGCACGATTCCCGGGATTTAAGGAGACGTATATGCCTGATGGTACTTTACCTGCAAAAGGTGAGATATTTAAGAATCCCCGATTGGCAAAAACCTATGAACGTCTGGGAAAGGAGGGCAGGGATGTATTTTATAAAGGTGATATGGCCAGAGGAATAGCAGCCTATATAAAGGAAAACGGGGGCTTCCTTTCATATGAGGATCTTGCTTCTCATCATGGGGAATGGGTAGAACCCTTGCGTGCAAATTACCGGGGATATGATGTGTGGGAATTACCACCTAACGGTCAGGGTACCGCTGCTTTGCAGATGCTCAATATTCTTGAAGGATATGATATTGCTGGAATGGGATTTGGGAGTGTTGAGTATATGCATCTTTTTATTGAAGCAAAAAAACTGGCATTTGAAGATAGAGCCAGGTTCTATACTGATATGGATTTTTATGATGTGCCTTTGGATATGCTTTTAAGTAAGGAATACGCTGCTCAAAAACGAAAATTGATTAGAGACAGCAGGGCAGCCAGGTCTTATCCGGCAGGTGAAATAGAAAAAGGTAATACAATTTATCTTACTGTTGCTGATGCTGATGGCAATATGGTATCTCTGATACAGTCGAATTACAGGGGAATGGGATCTGGAATGACCCCTGCTGATTTGGGTTTTGTGTTGCAAGACAGAGGGGAATTGTTTAGTCTCGATGCTGAACATGCAAACTGCTATGCACCGGGTAAGCGTCCTTTTCATACAATTATTCCTGCATTTATCACAAAGGATGGTAAGCCGTACATTAGTTTTGGCCTGATGGGTGGTGCTATGCAACCGCAGGGTCATGCCCAGATTGTTGTTAACCTTGTTGATTTTGAGATGAACTTGCAGGAAGCCGGAGATGCGCCAAGAATAAGACATTCAGGCTCCTCTCAGCCAACAGGTTCAGTGATGAAGGATGGTGGAATAGTATACTTGGAATCGGGTTTCTCTGATGAAACAATTAAGGCCCTGGTTCGAAAAGGGCATAAGATTCAGGGCACGATCGGAGGATTTGGTGGATATCAGGCAATAAGATGGGATTCCAAAAATAAAGTCTATTTTGGGGCTTCAGAAAGCCGAAAAGACGGACAAGCAGCAGGGTATTGAGGCGGGAATCGGGAATCGGGAATCGGGAATCGGGAATTGGGAATCGGGGACTGGGGACCAATGACTAAGGACCATCGACCAACGACCAATGACAATTTTTTCTGAAAACTGAAAACTTCTTGAAGAAACTATCTTTCATATTACTATTTGCTTTTTGCTCTGCCTTTGTTTTTGGGCAGATGCTTTTTCCTGATGCCGGACCGGTATTTCGTGATGATGTTTTGCCACGTGTGGATATTTCCATTGATCCGACATCATTGGATGCGATTTATGAAGAACCCTGGTCGTATGTAGAACACCAGGCCAGGTTTACTTTTAATAATGGCGACTTTGAAATCTCTCTGGATGAAGTAGGTTTCAGACTAAGAGGTAACACATCACGGTATTCACAAAAAAAGTCTTTTAAAATTTCATTCAATACGTTCAAGCCTGGCCAGGATTTTTTTGGTTTGGAGAAGATGAATTTGAATGGAGAACATAACGATCCATCGTTAATGCGATCTAAATTGGCCTGGGATATTTGCAGAGAATTAGGTGTGCCGGCGAGCAGGTCTAATCATGTATTGCTGTACATCAATGATATTTTCTGGGGGGTATATATAAATGTTGAGCAGGTGGATGAAGAGTTTGTTGACTTACGTTATGGCAATAAGAATGGCAATTTATATAAATGTTTGTGGCCTGCCGACCTCGTGTACAGAGGTACAGATCCGGATGATTATAGATTTTCCAGTGGTGACCGGAGGGCTTATGATTTGAGAACAAACCAGGAAAGAGATGATTATTCTGATCTGGCTTTTTTTATTGATGTTCTAAACAATACCCCCTTACCTGAACGATCAGCTGAATTGGAGAAGGTGTTCAATATTGACAGCTATATTTATGCCATTGTGATGGATGTTTTCACAGGAAACTGGGACGGCCCTTTGTACAATAAGAACAATTTTTATCTGTATAAAAATACAGCTACGGGCAAGTTTGAATACATTCCCTTTGATTTGGATAATACTTTCGGTATCGATTGGTTTGGGGTCAGCTGGGCCCATCGTGATGTATACAACTGGTCTCCATCAGGGGAATCACGACCCCTGTATGAAAAAATTATGGAAGTTCCGGAATATCGCCAGAAGTATACTGAGGTTTTCAGAAGTTTTTTAGAAAGCTATGTTGACTCCGGATTTTTAAAGAATAATGCACTTCGAATGCGCGGGATGATAAGTCAGTATATCTCAGATGACCCATTTTACTCGGGGTCATATGGATGGGATTTCAATGACTTTGAACAATCGTTTACCAACTCCTTATCAGCGAGTCATGTGCCAATCGGATTGCTTCAGTACATCTCTATGCGATCAGAGTCGGCCTTATACCAACTCGATCCAATGAGTGTTGAGCAAGGGAAAAATGGAGTTAGCGAGAGCAGGTTTTATCCTAATCCAGCCACTGATCATATTCGTTTCATCGGAAACTTGCCTGAGTCGGTAAGCTTATTTACAATGGATGGAAAGAAAATCCGGCAATGGCATTCTCCTATTCAAGCGGATTTATATCTGAATCAAGATCTGAATCCAGGCGCATACCTGCTCAGGCAGGTCTTCAGTACTGGCAGTACTAAAACTGAGATACTTATCCTCAATTAAGCTTTCTTTTTCCTGAATAACTTCCAGATCATTCCAAACAACAAGAATGCAATAGCCAAACCAGTGACAATGAAGGCCCAGATATTTACAATCCTGCTTTCTGCAATCATCTCATAATCTTCAAAGAATGCTTCAAAATAATCAATTTCCCATGATAGACTATTCCCTTCTATTTCGTTGCTGTTGGTATTGACTAACAAACCTGGCATCCTGATCACAAAGCGATAATTGTCATCCATTGCCTCGTTGAAATAGTCCATTTTTGTAGTGAAATACTCGAAAGTTTCAAGATTTTGCTTAAATACTCTGTCTATTGTTTCAGGATCGAGGAATAATTTAAATGCATGAAGAAGATCTTCGGATGTGCTAATGTCATTGTCTGAATTTTTTAGTTCTTCAAAAATCGGTAAACGCACCTGCTGTAGTAACTCTTGATTGAAGGTGGAGCCATCTGTATTATTCACCGACAATATGAATAACTGCCAGAACTCTTCATAGCCACTATCATACAGGTAATTTTCGAAACGATCCTCTGTAGAATTAAACTCAAGGTCTTTATAAAGAGGATGATTCTCTCTGTCATCTTCATCCATCGGAATCAACAGGATCTCTTCTTTACTCAAATAATCTCTCCAGTCGATCTTCTGAAAAGGATTGGTAGCCAGTAGGATATCCTTGTATTCAAGATAAGAGAAGAACCACCTGAATTTTTTCTTCAGAACAGGTTGAATCCTGATCTGAGGAATACTATCAGCAGGATTCAATTCTTTTGCTGCTTTCCGTGCAGATTTAAAATCTTTACTCAGTACAAGTTTCTTTTTGTCATCATCTCCATCCAGCCATTGGCGATCCCAGGTTTCATCATTAAGAAAAGGGAAATGCTGTGATATAATTTCGCTTGAATCCCCTTCAAATACAATGGTTTTTGTAATGGACCCGTTTTGGTGGACCTCAGTTGTAAAATAAATATCCAGGCATCCCTGTAGCATCATTGCTAATAGTATGACAGCCAGGATTTTAAATAAGTTGCTAATCATTGCATTCATGGTATATAAATTTTAGTTGCTAATGAAACTTCATTTAAATAGTTATTGATCTTCTCACGGATCATTTTGTGGCGTATAGCTTTTGATTCGATAACTGAACTCAGAAAATCTTCGGTAAGGGCACTATCAAGAAGTAAGAGTTGATCCAGGTTTTCTGGTCCGGCAGCATACAAGCGTGTTAGATTTCTATATTGATCAGGCTTACTAATATCAAGGTTTTTTGCTCCCATCCAGTTTTTCACATCCGACCAGCTGAAAAATACATTGACAATAAGTAGGTTATTAAGAGTTGGATGATAATCTGGCAGCTCTGAATTTTGATTGGCTAAGCGATTTTCAAGATGGTTGATTTTCCTCAGGGTAGTGAATTGCTCATATCCGAAAAGCAAGAATAATAAAACACAGGCTACTGCAACCATTTGCTGAATAAATCTCAGAATGTTGAAATCTGACTCCGAAACGTCTTTATCAGTTCTGATATGCAAACTAACATTACTAATTATTTCGCGGCTCATCTCCGATGGAGTGCTTGCTATTTGCTCAGTAAAACTCAGTTTTGACTGGATCTCTTCATATAAATCTGAACAAGATTGACAATCGTCAAGATGTATTTGCAATTGTTCATTTTGATCCTGACTTCGTTCCTCTTTGAGCAGGAATAGCCATGGCTCGATTTGCTGGCAGGTGTTATTTATTCTTCGCATCGCAATTATTTTTTAACAATCCTTCCCTGATTTTCTTCCGAGCCAGGTATAAATTAGTTTTAATGCTTCCTTGTGTTTGTCCGGTTATTTCTCTCACCTCCCGGATGGTATAGCCTTCTATGTCTCTGAGTATGAAGGTCTCCTTCTGAGCAGCAGGTAAGTATTCTGCCTCTAAGATGATGGTCTGATATAAACCCATAGTGTCACCTGCATGTTCATCTTCTACAACAGCCTTAAGATCAGCCTTATCAAGAGTAGTATTGAGATTAGATTTGTCTGATCTGATACGGTCGATACATTCATTCTTTATTATCGAATAAAACCATGTAGTGAACCTGGATTTTTCGGGATGATACTGATCAAAAGCCTTCCATGCTTTTATAAACGCAGTCTGTATGGCATCCTGGATATCAGTTGGTTGCTTTATAAACTGTTTGGCTATATGATAGGCGAAATCCATGTTTTCATGCATCAAACCAGTGAAACGTAATTCGTTCAACTGCTTACTATAATCCTTACCTGGTTTCTTTTTTTTACCAGACATTTTAACTGTTTTCTGTTATTTATACGAAGCTAAGCTTAAAAGGTCAAATATTGGTGATAAGTTGAGTTTACTCAGCAACAGAATATTTGTATTTTTGCGCCATAGATATTTTTATTGAAAATTACCTTGTCATGATCACATTCTTTCGTGGAAATTCACAGGTTTATGTTGTGCAATCTGATATTGTTCTCTCAGAGAATGATCAGAAGAAATTGTATTGGCTTTTTGGAAAAGCACCATCTATTCCAGAGCCTCGGCTTTCGGGTTGGTTTGTGGGACCAAGAAAAGAGATGATAACACCATGGTCAACGAATGCTGTTGAGATAACATGCAATATGGGCATTGAGGGGATTTTCAGGATTGAAGAGTTTTTTCCGGCTGATGGAGCTGAAGCTTCTTTTGATCCAATGTTACAGAGCTTGTATCAGAATCTGGATCAGGAAGTTTTTGATATTGATAAGAAACCCGAGGAAATTATTGAGGTAGCAGATATCAAGGCTTATAATGAGGCTGAAGGTTTGGCTCTAAGTGATGATGAAATTGAATATCTTGAAGGAGTTTCGAAAAAGATAAACAGATCATTGACTGATAGTGAGGTTTTTGGATTTTCACAGGTGAATTCTGAGCACTGCCGGCATAAAATTTTTAACGGCACCTTTATTATTGATGGGGAGGAGATGGGCGAATCACTTTTTTCATTGATTAAAAAGACCTCTAAAGTCAATCCCAATACTATTGTTTCTGCTTACAAAGATAATGTAGCGTTTATTCTCGGACCTGAAGTTGAGCAGTTTGCACCTGCCAGTCAGGACAAGCCTGATTTCTTTGAAACCAGAAGAACATCATCGGTCATTTCTCTCAAGGCTGAAACGCACAATTTTCCTACTACAGTTGAACCTTTTAATGGAGCTGCTACCGGTTCGGGAGGTGAGATCAGGGACAGAATGGCTGGCGGAAAAGCCAGCATGCCACTGATCGGAACTGCCGTTTATATGACATCCTATCCAAGGATGGGGGAGGATCGTAATTGGGAAAATCACGATGAAGCCAGAAACTGGTTATATCAAACACCCCGACAGATTCTTGTGAAAGCATCTAATGGAGCCAGTGATTTTGGAAATAAATTTGGTCAGCCCCTGTTATGTGGTAGTTTGATGACATTTGAGCATCTTGAACAAGGGGTCAGCTATGGTTATGATAAGGTTATTATGCAGGCTGGTGGGGTTGGTACCGGTAATTTTGACGATGCTCAGAAAGATACACCAGAAGCCGGGGATGTTATTGTGGTGTTGGGTGGCGATAATTATCGCATCGGAATGGGTGGAGGAGCAGTTTCATCGGTGGCAACAGGTGAATTCGATAATCGTATAGAGCTTAATGCTGTTCAGCGATCAAATCCCGAGATGCAGAAGCGTGTGTATAATGCGATTCGTGCGATGGCTGAAGCCGACATAAATCCTATTGTTTCAATACATGATCATGGTGCTGGTGGTCATCTCAACTCTTTATCAGAACTGGTTGAAGAGCTTGGAGGAAAGATTGATATTGACAAACTTCCGCTTGGCGATCCTACTCTTTCAGCGAAAGAAATTATCGGGAATGAGTCGCAGGAGCGAATGGGTTTGATTATTAAGGAGAAAGATCTTGCCGTTATGGAAAGAGTTGCTGAGCGTGAGCGGGCTCCCTTTTATCCGGTAGGGAAAACAACTGGGGATTATCGTTTCGTTTTTAATAATGGTGCAGGTAAGCAGAATCCGATTGATCTTGATCTGGCATATATGTTTGGGAAACCACCAAAAACTGTTTTGAGTGATAAAAGCCGGGACATTGTTTTTGACAAGCTGGATTACCAAACAGATAAGCTTGATCATTATATCCGACAGGTACTGAGAATTGAGGCAGTTGCCTGTAAAGACTGGCTGACGAATAAGGTTGACCGATCGGTTACCGGGCGTGGAGCTGTTCAGCAATGTGCCGGAGAGATTCAGCTGCCAGTTAATGATTTAGCTGTTGTGGCACTTGATTACCGGGGGGGCAAAGCTGTTGCTACAGCTATTGGGCATGCTCCGGTTGCTGCTCTAATTAATGAGGAAGCGGGATCGCGTCTCGCAGTTGCGGAGGCTCTGACCAATATGATTTGGGCTCCTTTGAAGGATAAAATCAAATCTGTTTCTTTATCTGCAAACTGGATGTGGCCGGCAAAAAATCCGGGTGAAAATGCTCGTTTGTACAGGGCTGTGAAAGCAGTGAGCGATTTTTGCTGTGATCTTGGGATTAATGTTCCTACGGGTAAAGATTCAATGTCAATGACTCAGAAGTATCCGGATGGGAAAACTGTTTTTGCACCGGGTACTGTCATTATTTCTTCAGCAGGAGAGGTGCCGGATATTAAAAAGACTGTTCCTCAGGTAATGAAACATCTGGAAGAAAGCGAGTTGATATATGTTGACTTCTCTGACGGGAATTATGAACTGGGGGGCTCAAGTTTGGCCCAAATATTGAATAAATTGGGTCAGAAGGCACCTGATTGTCTCGGTCCTAAGAATTTTGCACTTGGATTTAATGCCATTCAGGAGCTCATTGAAGAGGGATTGATACACAGTGGTCATGATGTTTCAGCGGGCGGTCTGGTGACTTGTTTGCTTGAAATGTGCTTTCCAAATATGAATGGTGGTGTCACAGTTGATCTGGATGTTTTTGATGTGGATGATCCCCTTAGGATTCTGTTCACAGAGCAACCAGCCATTGTAATTCAAACTGAGCACAGTGACATAGTAAGTAAAAGACTTAATGAGGCCGGATTAAAGCATTATCGTGTTGGGCGACCTTCAAAGGAGCGTACCATGTACCTGAGGGGAAAAAGCTTGTCTGTCGATTACTCTATTGATGATCTGAGAGACAATTGGTTTTATACTTCTTACTTATTTGATCGGGATCAATGTGGTGAAGAGATGGCAGCAGAGAGGTATAAACATTACAAGGAGCAGCCATTAGATATTAATTTTCCTGCGAATTTCAGCGGACTTTTCAGAGATCAGGGTGTAAATCCTGAGCGAAAAGAGAGATCAGGTATATCTGCAGCAATTATTAGAGAAAAGGGAGTAAATGGAGATCGTGAAATGGCTTATGCCATGCATCTGGCAGGATTTGATGTGAAGGATGTTCATATGACTGATCTGATTTCGGGGAGAGAAGATCTGGCAGATATCAATTTCATTGTATTCGTTGGAGGATTTTCTAATTCGGATGTTTTGGGTTCAGCAAAAGGCTGGGCGGGTGCTTTTCTGTATAATCCCAAGGCCAGAGAAAGCCTTGAGAAATTCTATGCACGTGAGGATACTCTTAGTTTGGGTATCTGTAATGGCTGTCAGGTAATGATGGAACTGGATCTGATCCATCCAAAGGATGCATTGCATCCGAAAATGCTTCATAATGCATCTGGAAAGTTTGAATCAGCCTTTCTGGGAGTTAGCATTGAGGAAAATAATTCAGTTATGTTTGGCAGTTTATCCGGAAGTAAACTAGGTGTCTGGGTTGCGCATGGGGAAGGTAAATTCTGGTTTCCTGAGGATGGACGGGAGTACAATAAGCTTGTTAAATTTAGATACTCAGCTTATCCGGGCAATCCGAATGGATCACCTGAAGCTGTTGCTGCTATTTGTTCTGACGATGGGCGGCATCTTGCAATGATGCCTCATCTTGAAAGATCTTTTGTGCCATGGCAATGGGCACATTACCCTGATGATCGCACAAGTGATGAGTGTACACCCTGGTTAGAGGCCTTTGTTAATGCCAGAAATTGGGTGAAAAAGAATCAGAAGTAACTGGATCCATCCCAACAATGTGTACAAAGTTGTTCTTTGGGAAGCCCAATGGCTTCTACAAGATCCGGCAGGTCTTGATACATTAGTGAATCCAGGCCAAGGGTTTTAGCAATCTGATCAACCATAGCAACGTAGTTAGCGCTTGTCGGATCGGTGTAATTCTCGAAGTTACTTTCATCGCCCTCAAGAATCTTAATAGCTTTTCGTGTGGCTAATTCAAGCGTGGAACGCGATTGACTGAAATTAAGAAACATACATGGGAAAGTGAGGGGAGGGCATGCAATTCTCATGTGCACCTCTGATGCTCCACAGTCATACAAGTCTTTAGTATTATCTTTCAATTGAGTTCCACGTACAATTGAGTCATCTAGAAAAACCATTTTCTGACCCTTTACCAAATCTTTGTTGGGTATTAGTTTCATTCGGGCCACCAGATCTCTGGTTTCCTGACTTTGGGGCATAAAACTCCTGGGCCAGGTTGGAGTATATTTCGTATATGCACGTTTATATGGCAGCTTTCGCTCGTTCGAATAACCATAGGCATGACCTACACCTGAATCGGGTATGCCGCAGACAAAATCAGCATCTACAGAGTCTCGTTTTGCCAGGGCTGCTCCACAGTTATAACGGCATTGATCCACATTGATATTCTCATAATCAGAATTAGGATAGCCATAATAAACCCATAAAAAGCTACAGACTTGCATCTTGTCTGATGCTTTTTTGAGAACCTCGTAGCCGTCAGCAGTAACTTTGATGATTTCACCAGCTCCGATGAAATGTTCAGTTTCGTATGCCAGATTTGGGAATGAACAAGTTTCGGAAGCCAATGCATATCCAAGATGATTTTTACCCAAGGTGATTGTAGTTCTTCCTAACTTGTCGCGGGCTGCAATAATTCCCTCATCATTAAGGATTAACAGAGAACAACTTCCTTTGATTGAGTTATGAACGTTTTCAATACCTGATACAAAATTGTCTTCTTCACAGATAAGCTTAGCAACCAACTCTGTAGGATTGGTAAAGTTTTGGGAGGTTTCGACAAACTGCATGCCTTTGTCAAGAAAATGCTTAGTCAATTCCTCACTGTTATTGATTTTACTAACGGTTACCAGAGCGAATTTTCCAAGGTGAGAATTAACCAATATTGGCTGACTATCAGTGTCGCTTATAACCCCAACACCAGAATTCCCCTTGAAGTCATTAAGAGCATTTTCGAATTTATTCCTGAAATAAGCATTCTCAAGGCTATGAATGGATCGACTGAAATCCCCTTTGTTTAAAAAAGCCATTCCAGCACGCTTTGTGCCAAGATGAGAATGGTAATCAGTTCCATAAAAAACATCCGTTACTACATCTTTTTGCGATATTGCTCCAAAGAATCCACTCATGAGTTATAACTTTTTTGTTGTTGGCCTAAATTAAGTATAAAACAAAAAAAACCTGTTCGGAAATAATGCCGAACAGGTAAACTTTTTAACAAGGAAGCAGGCCTATTTTTTTTTCTTTTTCTCCTGTTCCTTTTTTTGTGCTTCCTTCTTTTTTAAAGCCTCTTTTTTCTTGATGATCTCTTTTTTCTTTAAATCATCGATATTTTTTTTCTCACCATTCATCTTCTGCATAAGCTTCTTCGGGTCAATCTGTTTTCCGTCAAAGCGAACCTCATAATGAAGATGGGGAGCAGTAGATTTGCCTGTATTACCAACTGTACCTATTACCTGTCCTTTTTTTACTATATCGCCATCTTTAACTTTGATTTTATCAAGATGAGCATACAATGTTGAAAAGTGATCGCCATGTGTCAGGAATACTATGTTACCATAGTCTCCTTTTGCCTTAGCAGTTTTCACTTTTCCTGATGCAGTTGCCATAATTGGTGTTCCAGGTTTTGCTGCGAAATCAATACCAGGATGTGACTCAGCATCTGTACCTCCAAAGTCTTTAGAGATCTTTTTAATGTCAGCCTTGTTGATTGGCCACATGCTGGGTGGATTTTTCTTAGTTTTTTCCTGATCAGCTGACTGATTGCTCGTAAAAGAAAATGAAAGTAGTCCTAAAACAAGAGCCGGAAGGATGAGCATGTATTTCCAGCTAGCTTTCTTTGATGAATTTTTAGTTGCCATAATTACTCTTTTTTTTAATGTTGAACTCTTTAAATGGCTGGCCAGCCTATATGAATGATTATGCATAATTTCCTGAACAATAGTGTCGACGTAGTCTTTCAGATTAGTTCCTGAATTCAGGACATCCCGATCGGCCAGGAATTCATGTGTTTCCTGTGCTGATTTTTTGTACAACTGAATAAATGGGTTGAACCACAGTACTGCCTGAATAATCTCAAGGATGATCAAATCGGCCGAATGAAGTTGACGTGAATGAGCTAATTCATGTCGGATTACTACATCCTGTTGGCTTTGATCATCTGCATCTTTCTGAATAAATATCCATCTGAAAAATGAAAATGATGGAATCCGGTCGGTCATAATAAGTCGAAAATTATCTTTTCTGACCGATGGATTCCGGTACCGGATCAACGATAAATAGCAGGCATGATAAAAACTCCTGATCATCATGAAAGCCAGTCCTGATAAATAAATCCAGATATAAATGGCTTGCCTCGTGATTCCGCCTGAAGGCCGCCCTTCGGCAGAGTCAGACAGACCTGCTAATGATGGTATTTCGCTGAAGCCAGGGAACAGGGTAGCTGAACCTGATATAGAATTAATAGGTATGTTAATAAGAGGTATTAAGAAAGAGCTTACTAATGCTAATAGTAAAATGTATCGGTTGGTGCGAAAGAAAGTTTCATTTCTGAATAGTAGAAAGTAAACTCCATAAAACAAAACAGTTAGAAAACTAACTTCAAACAAATAGTAGAAAATTTCCATGGCTAGTCTTTTTTCTTTTTGGAGATTTGATCATCTATCATCGAGCGAATCTCTTCAAGATCATCAATGTTCAGGTCTTCATCGCGTGTGAGGAATGAAGCAAATTTTGCCACGGATCCGGAGAAGTAATCCTGAACTACTACATCGAATTGACCCTTGAGATATTCTTCTTTCCTGATCTTTGGATAGTATTGATGTATCTTTCCGTAAGTATTAAAAGCAATAAAGCCTTTTTTAACCAGAACTCTAATTACTGTTGATATTGTCGTATATGCCGGACGTGGTTCCGGAAATGATTCAACCAGGTCTTTTAAAAATGCCAGATCCAGATTCCACAGATATTGCATGACCTGCTCTTCAGCTTTTGTGAGTTGTTTCATGCAACAAATATATAACGACAAATATCATTATACAACTATAAGAATAGTAATATGACGATAAAAGTAATAACCGTGTTGTTTGATTTTGTAAATGGCTGACTCAGGTGTCTACAGGAGTGTTAGGCTTTAAGATTAAGGAGCTCATTAAACGAGAGAATTAGAAGGATTCGGATCTTTGATCGAGGCAAAAAACTATAGTGGATACTTATGACAATAAAAATTCGGAGGATATCTTTTTCATCAATGCTATTATTATCATTACTATTATTAATCTTCTTAGGATCAGTTAGCTGTCAGCAGAACAATCGCTCCATAGATAATGGTTATAAAAATGGTGTTTATAATGAAAACGGCATTTTAAAACTCCGGGGTGAAGCTTTTTATGGAATCGGGGTTAACTATTATAGTCTGTTTGTCAGGGTATTAGATAAGCCTGAAGATAAGTCATATGTCAAAGGCCTTGAGCAGTTATCAAGTAAAGGAATCCCATTTGTTCGTTTCAGAGCTGGCGGTTTTGAGTCTGAAGACTGGGCATTATATCAGCAGAATAAGAAAGCTCATTTTGCAGCTATGGATAAAGTTGTAAAAGAAGCAGAAAAGCAAAATATTGGACTGATTCCGTCATTATTCTGGACTCTGCATTCTGTACCTGTATTTGTTGACGAACTTGTTGATGAGTATGGGAATGATGACAGCAAAACAATTGCATTTGTTAGAGAGTATACAAGTGAGTTGCTTGAACGTTACAAAGATTCGCCTGCAATATGGGCATGGGAATTTGGCAATGAGAGTAATTTGTTTTGCGATATGCCTGTACAGGTTTTTGGATTAGAAATCGGGGAATTTACAAGTGGAGAAACCTTACAGGGTGAAACAATGGTAAATGCATATCAGGAATTTGCCAAAGTAATCAGAGAATATGATCAGGACAGAATAATCATAACAGGAAACAGTGAGCCCAGGAAATACATCTGGAATAATATTCACGGTACCTTATGGAAAACTGATACCAGGGAGCAATACCGAGAAATACTCCTCAGAGATAATCCGGAGGAGATAAATACCATTTCAATAAGAGCTTATTATAATTCAGGGGATGAGCTGCCTATCGAGACAACCGATTTTAATGATTTCCTTGCAATAATAAAACCCTGGGCTGACAGTGTTGGAAAACCAATTGTTGTTGGGGAATTTGGAGCCAAAGAAGATTATAATATTACTAATCAGGAGGGGGATACAGTTACAATTAGCACAAAGCAAGCATTTACTGAGAGAATAGATGCCATCCTTGAGAATAAAATCCAGCTATCTGCTCTATGGGTATTTGATTTTGATGAGCAGAATGAAAACAGTGGGAATTATTGGAATGTCACTTTTTTAAATAGCAGAAGCTATATGTTAGATGCCATTGTTAAAGCAAACGCTTATTTAAGAGAGTCACGATGAGAAAGTAAACCTCCAACTGAAATCATTATTCATTACACGGAATACTTCTCCCAGATGTTTCCTAATATCCTCTATTACACCTTCATAGCTAATAAATATTCGATAAGCATTCGATAAATATTTGAAGATTTCATTATAAGCAAAACGATGGTCTTCACCTTATCTGCCAGGCATATTATCTGGGAGTTAATTCATTGCGACCATATTGAATGATTAATATTGAATGGTTAATATTGAAAGATTTCCTGCATAAGGACTCATAGAGATGCTTAACTTTTGTATATTTATGTATATTTTGTTGGCAATCTCTTGTGAATCAAAGCATTTGAAAAACTAAACCACTATTGTAATGAAACCTTTTAGGATTATTAGCCAATTACTCATTGGAGTTTTGTTAGCGTTTTTATTGCATTCGACCTTTACATGCGAATCCGATTATGGCCAAAATTATGGTGAGCTGGATGACCCTGAAATTGTCATCGATTACCAGGGCATAAATGAAGGTGGCTCTGCGGTTGAGGTGGCTTTTCTTTCAGGTGATAAGGAAGCGATAAGAGAAACTCTGAATCTGGAAGCAGTGGAATACTATACTGACTTGCTTGAGGTGGCTTCATCAGCTGATCTACAAGAGTTTGGCCAGATGATAAAAAGCAGGGAAATAAATGCAGCCAGCGAGCAATACGCCGAGTTTAAATATACTTATGATGGCAAGGAATACACTTTTGCCATGGTTCAGGATACAGATGCTTCTTGGAAATTGATTCGTTTTTAAGCAAAGGAACCATGAAGAAAAAAACAACCATATTACCTATTCTGATCGGTTTTGCGGGCTACTTTATTGCACTTTTCCTTCTCACTTCTTATGGAAATAAGAGGGCTCATGGTAATTTGAACGAAGCCGTTCTGAATCGTTTTGAGCAAATGGTTCTCAATGGGGATGCCGAGCTATCGAACATCTTTAAAAATTACGATTTCGATTTCACCAGTAAGCGTTTAAGCGGAATTGCGGTTGTGGAAGCCGGTCTTTGGCAGATACGTGAAGATGAAATAAGTACCAACGCAGCGAATTGGATACGACATGGAGGCTTCAGTGCTGATGAACCAGAATTAGCTGCTAGCTTCCGACATTTCTATGACCCTACTCAGGCCGAGGGAGAGAGGTATCTTAAAAATCAACTTGATAATCTACTAAACTTCTATGATGTTGTCAATTTCAACCCTAAAGTGGATCATATAGAGTGGGCTATTGATCATCCTGATCATGCGTACAATTGGGAGAATGGAAAATATGCAATGGAATTGGCTATAGAGCTACCCAACCCAAAAGATAAGGATGCAGAAATGGCCATTGCATACAGGGCCCTGGGTGAAACGCTTCACCTAATTGCGGATATGGGCTGTCCGGCTCATGTCAGAGATGACTCCCATCCCTCCGCATTTGGGCAATACCTCAATTGGAAGGGGCAACCGCTAATTGGCTCACCTGATCCTTATGAAGAATTGTTTGAGCATCTTGTTTCCTCCATTTTGGGTGCCAGCTCAGGAAATGTTGACCCCGCCTTGATTGCCAAAATCAAAAGTTATTCAAGCGTTAAGAAAATCGCAGAGGATTTTGCTGTTTATACAAATGCAAATTATTTTTCTGATCAAACCATTTCTGGATCCTTAGTATTGCCAAGGCTATGGAAGCATAGAATTCAACCTTCTCCCTTACTTGACGACTGCACTTACCAGGGGCATTTCTACTCCACAAATATCAGTGGTCATAATGTCCTCATGTGTACTGACATGAGTTACTGGACAGACAAGATCGGCTATAAAGCTTATCCTTATATCGATAAAACCTGCGTACAATCACAAGCAGCTGCACTTATTCCTCAAATTGCAGCCGTGGGATCACACGTCATGAGAATCTATTTCCCGAAAATTCAAGTGAATGTTAGCCAAATTACTAATCAATCAATAGTTGGAGAAGTTGTGCATCAAACTGATTTTGAATACCCGGACAAGCTCTCCTATAATGGCCCGATATATGTTAGAAAAGTTGGAAGTGACAAAGAAATGGCCACCATTAATTGTGAGAATGGGGAATTTATAGGTCAAATTAATTTGGGGAACGCAAATGAATCCGATCATTTTTATGCAGAAATAGAATTTGGTGGAATAAAAGTCAAATC
>JABHCC010000055.1 GCA_018669475.1 Bacteroidota bacterium
TATGGAGATTCAAAAGTTCAATTACGACAATGTAACCGTAAGAAATTTCATTGTAGCAACCTTGGTATGGGGTGCAGTTGCTTTAGTTGTTGGTTTATTAGCGGCGGGGCAGCTTGCCTTTCCTTCTCTTAACCTGGGCTTAGAATACACAAGTTTTGGCCGGGTTCGTCCATTGCACACTAATGCTGTAATATTTGCCTTTATTGGGAATGCAATGTTTGCCGGAATCTATTACTCTTTACAAAGGGTTCTCAAAGCCAGGCTATACAGCTCTTTCCTGAGTAAGCTACATTTTTGGGGATGGCAATTGGTCATTTTGTCGGCTGCAATTACTCTACTGGCAGGTTTTACTACTGGTAAGGAATATGCTGAGCTTGAATGGCCTATTGACATACTTATTGCAATAATTTGGGTAGCATTCGGGGTCAATATGATCGGAACTATTATTAAACGCCGTACAAAGCATATTTATGCAGCAGTATGGTGGTATTTGGCCACTTTTATTGGTGTAGCTGTTCTCCACATTGTTAACTCCATAGAGATTCCTGTTTCAATTCTGAAGAGTTATCCCATTTATGCAGGAGCTCAGGATGCTGTTGTTCAATGGTGGTACGGACACAATGCTGTTGCATTCTTCCTCACCACTCCCTGGTTGGGATTGATGTACTACTATTTACCTAAGGCATCCGGCAGGCCAATATTTTCATATCAATTATCCATTATTCATTTTTGGACATTAATATTTTTATATATGTGGGCAGGTCCTCATCATTTATTGTATCAAGCCTTACCAGACTGGGTTCAGGCCCTGGGGATTACCTTTTCAATTATGTTGATAGCTCCTTCATGGGGAGGAATGATAAATGGTTTGCTTACGCTGAGGGGTGCATGGGACAAAGTGAGGGATAGAGCTGAATTGAAATTTATTGTGGTTGCACTTACTGCTTATGGTATGTCAACTTTTGAAGGTCCAATGATGTCACTCAAGGCTGTCAACTCTATAAGTCATTTTACTGACTGGACAATTGCTCATACCCATATTGCTGGTATGGGTTGGAATGGTGGATTAATATTCGGGATGTTTTATTGGCTTATTCCGAGAATTTTCAAGACAAAGCTACATTCCAGCCGAATGGCAAATGCTCACTTTTGGATAGCTACTCTGGGAATATTGCTATTTGCCATCCCTCTGTATTGGGCAGGAATAACACAATGGTTAATGTTACGTGAATATACCCCTGAAGGATTATTGGCTTACCCTAATTTCCTTGAAACCACAGTACAAATTCTGCCGATGTATGTTTTCAGAATTGTTGGTGGAGTTCTCTTCTTTACGGGGATAATCATGTTTATCATCAACATGATCAAAACGATGAAAGCTGTTAGCCTGGTAGCTCAGGAAGCAGCCGAAGCACCTCCATTGATCAATCGTGAATCACGAGATGCTGCAGGCGAAACGGTTCATCGCTGGCTTGAAAGAAAAAGTGTGCGATTCTCCATTATTGTTTTCGTTGTTTTAGCGATTGGCGGAGCTGTGGAGATTATTCCTATGCTGAAAGTTGATTCAAACATTCCTAAAATTGCTACAGTTGTTCCTTACAGCCCACTGGAATTATCAGGAAGAGATATCTATATTAGCAATGGATGCTATAATTGTCACTCACAACAAATTCGTCCGTTAAGATGGGAAACTGACCGATATGGAGAATATTCAAAAATTGGTGAATTCGTATATGATCACCCCTTCCAGTGGGGATCCCGAAGAACTGGTCCGGATTTAGCTCGTACTGGTTTTATTGGTAGTTCGACATACAAAACTGCCATCTGGCATTATAAGCATTTTGTTGATCCTCAAGAGATGAACCCTCAAACAATAATGCCTGCCTACCCCTGGTTTGCTACTAAACAGGTAAACCTGGATAAGATTCCTGCCAAGATAAGAGTAATGCAATCTTTAGGAGTTCCTTATGATGAAGGATTTGAAGATGAGGCAGTAAATAATTATTTGGAACAAGCCCAAAAGATAGTTGATGAACTCAAGGCATCAAATGTTGAAGTTGAAGCCAATAGTGAGATCGTTGCTATGATTGCTTATCTGCATAAGATGGGAAGAGACATATCACCTGCCGGATATGCTCCTCTGGCAGCTGATAGTACTAATCAAACAAATAATCACTAAGAATGGGATTTGCAGGAAATGTATTAGAATCAATTAATGGGATAGAGCTATTTTATATCATTGGCTTATTCATTTTCATTATTGCTTTCATCACTCTTATCTACAGAACGCTCAGGATATCAAAGAATGATCTCAACTCTTATAAGAACTCTATTCTTGAACAGGATGAGCAATTAGTAAACCGAAACGAAAAAACCTACTAGTGTCATGACACAAGAAACTATAAACAGTGAAGAGAAATCAAATAAGGGAGATATTGAAGAACATCAGACCAACCATGACTACGACGGTATAAAGGAGTTAAACAATCCGGCTCCGTTCTGGATTGCATTAATATTCATTATCACGATAGTTTTTTCAATGGTTTATACTATCCATAATTTTGGTTTCCCGGGAAACGGAAGAGACCAGGTATCTGAGTATGAGACTAAAGTTGAGGCCTTTGAAATCAAAAAGGCTGAAATGAGAATGGCAGCCATGGGTGACGGAGCTGAACTGGATCCTGTTTTGGTTATCAAAGCAGGAACAAAACTGTATACTGATAAAGGATGTACTGTTTGCCATGGAAACCAGGGTGAAGGCAACAATATTGGTCCTAATTTAACTGATAACAACTGGATTAATGGTTGTTCAATGGATAATATTATTGAAATTATTACTGAAGGAAAACCCCAGAAGGGTATGACCCCTTATAAGAGCATCATGACAGAAGATCAAATCAAACACCTGGCAACCTTTATTAAACAAGGCCTGGTCGGATCAAACCCTAATAACCCCAAAGCCCCTCAGGGTGAAGAATGTACTGATTAATGAGTAAAACGGAGGAAACAACTTTCCGTGACCGACCAATAAATATTGACGATACCGGGAGAAGAAAATGGATTCAGGCACGACAGCCAAAAGGTAAATGGTATAATCGCCGTACATGGTTTGCCTGGTGCTGCATACTATTCCTTGTTTTAGCTCCTATCATAAAAATCAACGGAAATCCCTTGATGCTATTTGATATTGCACACAGGAATTTCTCAATATTTGCTGTGCAATTTTGGGCTCAGGATGCAAATATTCTTGCCTTGATCATGCTAATAGTGGTGGTTTTCATTGTTTTATTCACGGTAATTTTTGGCCGGCTGTGGTGCGGCTGGGCTTGTCCGCAAACCATCTTTCTTGAAATGGTTTACAGAAGAATAGAATACCTGATCGATGGAAATCACAGAAATATAAGAAAAGAGCAGTCAAACAAACACAATCTGGTTTTCAGACGAATATTAAAGCATGTCATATTCCTTATTGTATCGGTACTAATCACAAATATCATGTTGATGTGGTTTGTTGGTCATGAACGACTGATTGAGATAATCACTTCACCAATCAGAGATCACCTTCTCGGATTTGGAGTTTTAATGGGTATTTCAATATTTTATTATTGGATTTATGCCTACTTCAGAGAACAGGTTTGCACCATGATTTGTCCTTATGGGCGAATGCAAGGAGTACTAATGGATTCAAAGTCACTCTCAGTAATTTATGACTACAAGAGAGGTGAACCCAGGGGATCCAAAACATCTGGTGACTGCATTGATTGCAGCAGATGCATATCTGTTTGTCCAACCGGCATTGATATAAAAAATGGAACCCAACTGGAATGTATCAATTGCACCGCTTGCATTGATGAGTGCAATCAAGTGATGAAAAAACTTAAAAAGCCTGCCGGACTCATTAGATTCGATTCCGTATTTGGAGTGGAGAATGGCATCCGTTCAATAATCAATACCCGATCAATTGCATATTCATTTGTTTCAGTTATTCTATTAGTCATCCTGGGCTTCACAATAGCAGGTCGAACTCCTGTTGAAACAAGTTTGCTCAGAGTTCCAGGTACTATTTATCAGGAAATCGGTACAGATACCTTATCAAATGTATATACACTCAAAGTGCTAAATAAGTCGAATAAAAATAAAAATATTCAATTACGACTCCTATCTCCTGAACACGGGAGCATCCAGATGGCAGCTAACAAAATTAGCTTACCCGAGGATGAAACCTATGAAAATATTCTACTGATTAAACTTCATAGAAAATCAATTAATTCGAGTAGCACGAAGATAATAGTGGGTATATTTGAAGAAGAGAACATGCTCGAAAGAGTTTTTATTAATTTTGTTGGTCCTGAAAAATAAAACCATCCTGGCACATACCGGGATGATTGTTTTTAAAATAGACATAAACGGATGAAATTTAATTGGGGACATGGTATCCTAAGCTTTCTAATAGTTTTCCTGGCCTTATGTGCTGCATTTATCGTGTTTTCAGTTAGTCAGTCTCATGATTTGGTCACTGATGACTACTATAATCAGGGAGCAAACTACTCCGGGCAGATATTGATTAACCAAAGATCTGAGCCTTACCAGGATAGCATTAATATTTCAAAATACGAGAATTTCATTTCTATTGATCTTCCAGAATCAATTTTGTCAATGACTGATAGCATGGAGTTATTTTTTTATCGGCCTTCTGACAAATCAAAAGACATTAAAACAACTTTAAAAAACTTAACTGAAAGTTTTCAATTTAAACTAGAGGGTCTTTCATATGGTAGATACAAAGTACGATTCACATGGACTGGCAATAATGAAGAATATTTAGTTTCAAAAACTCTCGACATCAAATAACTCCCAATGGAAATATACATATCAGCATTGGTACTTGGATTAATGGGAAGCTTCCATTGTGTCGGAATGTGTGGTCCTATTGCGATAAGTCTACCTCTGAAAGGCAATAATTATGGCCAAAAAATATTAGGTGGAAGTTTATATAATTTGGGAAGGACATTTACATATGGAATCATGGGGGGATTCTTCGGACTCATAGGACAAGGCTTTCAGATGATTGGATTTCAAAAATGGATTTCAATTATTATGGGAGCTTTGATGGTTTTGTCGATTATTACACCAGCTATCTTTCGCAAAGCAAATATTGGAAATAATGATTTTCTCACTGGTCCATTACGTAAAGCAATAGGCAGATTATTCACAAACAGATCTTATGGTGGCCTATTTGTCATTGGATTACTGAACGGATTATTACCATGTGGTTTGGTATATCTGGCAATCGCCGGAGCCATTGGAACCGGGAATGCAATTTCGGGAGTGTTATATATGTTACTATTTGGTTTGGGAACTTTACCAATGCTTTTGGCAATCAACTTGGCCGGAAATATTGTGAGTCTGTCATTCAGAAATAAGATTAATAAAGTAATCCCCTATCTGGTTGTCGTTATCGGACTGATATTTATATTGCGAGGCCTGAGCCTTGGTATTCCCTTCCTCAGTCCTCCCGATAAAAAACTCACACCCGAAATACATATGACAGTACCTTCCGGTGAAAAGCTATCTATGGATTTGGTGAAAGGGTCATGTTGTGATAAGGAGCCAGGATCGGTGGACAAGGAGGGAATTGATGCTGACAGAGAATAGTTGTATCCACTGTGGGGCTGATTGCGGGAAACATCCGGTTATTTGGGAGTCCAAAAAATTTTGTTGTAATGGATGCAAGCAAGTTCACCAGATTCTTAATGAAAATAAATTAGCTCAGTATTACAAAATTGAGTCTACTCCCGGCCTGCACCTTGACCAGGCACCTCCAGATTCTAAATATTCATATCTTGATAAGTCTGAAGTTCA
>JABHCC010000056.1 GCA_018669475.1 Bacteroidota bacterium
AATTATGACTCAAAAAGTTATGAAATATCTACTCTGTTAAAGCAAGGATACTATAATTATCAGTATCGTTTCAAGCCAGAACGAGCCCCGGTTGACCCTAGCTTTTTTGAAGGAGCCTTTTTTGAAACAGAAAATGACTACCTGATATTTGTTTATTATCAAGACTTTAGTCTAAGGTACCAGCAGTTGGTGGGATTTGAAATTTTCAACACAATTAATAAAAACAATGACTAATTCTTTTGCATCGGCCGTTTTGTTTATTATTTTTGCATTAGGGATACGATGTTTATGATAAAAAGGAATTGTTGGCTTATCCTGTTCTTGTTCATTATTTTACCGGAGGCTTCCGCACAAGGGGAGCTTGAAGATCAGCCCCAGATCTTCTATCGAAATGAACGTACAATAGCAGGCACCTTGTTTTCCAATGGTTATGGCGCAGATATTCGTTTTGCAAAACGAAAGGATGCTTTCAGTAGCTTCACATATGGTGGTGGCATTGGGATTATTCAACATCCTAAAGAGTATAAAAGTCAGAGTCCATACACAAGAGATTGGGGAAGGTCATATGTTTTTGGTAAAATGAATGAAGTAATGACCATACGTGGTGGTATTGGAATTCAAAAAGAAATCTTCAGCAAATTTGACAGGGGCGGTATTTCAGTTCGGTACTTTTACTCTGGCGGATTAACGCTGGTTCTTCTGAAACCAGTTTATTATTTGAAAATAACTGGATTTAAAGAAAACGGGCGAATTATTTATGAAAGTTCCCAGTTCGATCCTGATTATATGCAAAGCATCTATGATATTTATGATCGGGAATCATTTTTTGTGGGCGTCAGCAAAACAAAGTTTCGCCCTGGTATGTACATACGAGCCGGACTCAGTTTTGAGTTTAGTGCTGACGAGCTTGATATAAACTCCCTGGATGCGGGTGTTCAACTGGAGGGATTTATGACCAAATTGCCAATTATGGCTAGTACTGATAACCAACAATTGCTTTTGTCACTTTTTATAAGCTACAGGTTTGGAAAAGTTATTGATGGGAAGAACTAATGTGTCTACTATTTCGCTGTTCTTTAACATGCATGAGAAACAATTATGCTATTTCTCTGAAAACCTGACACATACGTGCTAATTTAAAATTAATTAGCAATTTTGTATTATTCATTTTTTTTGTATTTTTAGTGCCTATATTCTGTTCGAAACATACGATTTTTCTGAAATTATAACATTATGAAAAACAAACATTTACTCTTTGCAGTTACTCTTGTTCTTGCCGCAGGGTTAACCGGGTTCTCTCAAACCGACAGAGGAGGTCAGATTGAACTGACCGGTGACTCTGGTCAAAAGGTTTTGAGTCTGGATCCGCAAAATCCTGACAACTACGTGATGGCCCGTCGTGTTAACCAATACACAGGAACCATCAATGTTGCCGACCTTGTCAGAGCGCAAGCTCAGGTTCGTGAGCTTAACAAAAAAGGCATGAACTCTTTTGGAATGACCTGGGACGAATTAGGTCCCAACAATGTGGGCGGACGTACACGTGCACTCCTAATTGACAAAGATGATTCCAATGTATTGATTGCTGGTAGTGCTGGTGGTGGAGTTTGGAAAACTACCACACGCGGTACTTCATGGACGCAGTCTGTAACTACAAATGGAGAATTGTTCGAGAACCAGGTAGTGTCCTGTATCACCCAAGCAGCTAATGGTGATATCTATTTTGGTACCGGAGAAGGATTTGCACAAGCAAATGGAGAGCCTGATAACCAGTATTTCGGAGTTGCCGGTCAGGGAATCTATAAATCCACCGACCGGGGGAATACATTTACCCGTCTCGAATCTACTTGGAATAATGCAGCCAGCCAGGAAGCTTTTGTATGGGTTAACGCAATTGCATCAGATCCAAATGATGCTAACAAATTGTATGCAGCTACCAGAAAAGGTCTGAGGATTAGTACTGATGGCGGTGCCAACTGGATTAACCCAATTGAAGGTCTTGACAGTGTTGCTCAGGATGTAGCGGTTGGTTCAGACGGAACTGTTATAGCCAGTGTTTATAATATTGCTTATTTATCGCCAAGCGGAGCTCCAGGAACATTCGTTAAGAAATCAGAAGTTAACGGAGTTAGCCTGGGTCTTATTAATGAAACAGCCGATCTAAGGCGCTTGAAATTTGCTTTTGCCCCAAGCGATCCTAACTACATTTATTGTGTTGCCGCAGGGCGAGGAACCAATGGTTCAATTGACAATATATATCAATCAATAGATAAAGGAGAAACCTGGAGTGTAATTGGTCCTGGAGGATCTTCATCTTTCAATCCTGTGTCATCAGTTGGTGACTATAACCTGGCCCTTGCCGTTGACCCCAGTAATCCAAAATTCATCATGATGGGTGGCGGAAACATGTGGACATGGTCATATGCAACAGGTTGGGAAAGGATTACTCTTGATGAACCTACAATATTAAGACGTCAGGGTTTTTACGTACATATTAATCAGCATGTAATTGCGTGGAACCAGACAAACACTGATGAAGTTTATGTTGGAACTAACGGAGGTATTACCACAACATCTAATAAAGGTGTTACCTGGAACGACCTCAATAGAAATTACAATGTAACTCAGTTTTTAAGTGTAGCCTTCTCTAACAAGGGTGAAGTACTTGGTGGCTCGCTTGACAATGGGATTTTATATATCGACTTTCAGGGTAACGACCCAATGTATGCGAACTGGTGGGGTGGTAATGTCTTCTCATCATTCTTAGGTTTCAGACATGGTGGAGAAGTTGAAATGTCAATGTTAGATCCTAATATTAAATTCTTTACTACTCCTGGTGGAACATTACATCGCCGGGTGATTACTGAAGGTCAGGTTACAACTCGTCAGAATTTCTACCCATATGCAAACGGTGGAGCTTTCATTACCCCAATCGCAATTTGGGAAAGCTGGAATGATCCAATGTCATGGGACAGTATTAATTTTATTGCAGATCGCGATTATGCAGCGGGCGAAACACTCGTTGTTGAAAGTGGTATTGGAGCTCGCCCATTGCTTAAAGTACTGGACGAAGCACTTGCAATAGGTGATACCGTAAAGATACAGGACACATATCAGGGAATGATGGCAATCGGCAAAAACGATAAAGCCTCAATCAAAGTGAACCGTAAGGCATTAAGCATGAGATCAGACCTTCAGGTATGGCACACTGTGATCAACAGAACATTGTTTGATGACAGATCAGGTACAGGAAATGATGACAAAATTATTGAGCTTGAATTCTCAAGTGATGGTAATCATCTTTTTGCCGCAGCATGGATGAATGATGATCAAATTTATAAAATCTTCAGAATCTCAAACCTTGAGAACGCACGATCAAGATCTACAATGAATACTCTGACTGGTTTTGATCCAACAACCGGCGAAAGAACATATGTTCAAACAAGTACTGAAATTGGTAAATTTGAGCAGATTCCAACCAGCATTACTGTTGATCCAACCAATGCAAACAATGTGATTGTAACTACCGGTAACTATGGAAATGACAGCTTCGTTTACTTGTCAACTAATGCAACTGAAGCCGCCGACAGCACTATGGCATTTACCTCAATTCAGAGCAACCTGCCACAAGCTCCTGCATATACAGCTATGTTTAATGATAGAGACCATAAAGAAGTAATTATCGGTACTGAATACGGAGTATACTCAACTACTGATGTTTTTGCCGGTACACCAACATGGTCAAGTGAAAATGGCAACGGAATGCAGATTCTGCCTGTAATGGAACTGGATCAGCAACACCTCGAAAACAATGTTGAACGTGGAGTTGAAAACCATGGTACTATTTATGCAGCTACTTTCGGAAGAGGACTTTGGAAGTCTGAGTCATTCTCAACCAAAGGAGCTACCAGTACTGCTCTCGCAGTAAATCAGCTGAGCACTATTGAAGTAAACATTATGCCTAATCCAGTAGAAGATTATGCACAGCTAACTTACAAACTGGATGAAAGCTCAGATGTTGAATTCCACGTTTTTGATATAAGTGGTAAAATGGTTAAGCATGTAGTATTGGATGATCAAACTGCAGGACAACATCAAACAAATTTTGATGTTAACAAAATGCAGGCTGGAACATACATGATTCGTATGACAGCCGATGGTCAGCAAACAACTACCAAGTTCTTAGTGAAATAATTCAAACTCGATAAGAAAAAAAAGCCCCTTCACCGGGGCTTTTTTTATGCGATAAAGTCTAAATCATGAAGGGATTCAAAGAACAAAACCAAAGTCTTATCAATTAAAAAGCTTACCTTTGTGGTCAATTTAAAAGACAGTATTTTTTGTATTAAATAAAAGATTGAATTATGTCGAAGATTAAAGTTGGAATTAATGGTTTCGGTCGTATTGGCCGTAACGTTTACAAGTTGATTCTTGAGCGTCCCGAAATGGAAGTAGTTGGAATTAATGACCTTACTGACACCAAAACCCTGGCCCACTTGTTGAAATACGATTCAACACAAGGAAGATTTAATGGGACAGTTGATTTTGATGAGAACGGAATCATTGTTGATGGTAAAAAAGTAGTTGTTACTGCAGAACGCAGCCCTATTAATATTGCCTGGACAGAAACCCCTGATGTTGTAGTTGAATCAACAGGTATTTTCAGAGCAAAAGAAAGTGCAAAAGGCGGATATGGTGACCATTTAAAGAATGGTGCAAAAAAAGTTATCCTTACTGTACCTTCAAAAGACAAAATTGATGCTACAATAGTTTTGGGCGTTAATAATGACGACCTCAAACCTGAACACGAGACTATCTCTAATGCTTCTTGTACTACCAATTGTCTGGCCCCGATAGTTAAGGTTCTGAACGATAAATTTGGTGTTGAGAATGGATTAGTAACCACCATTCATGCATACACAAACGACCAGAATATACTGGATGCACCTCACTCTGATTTACGACGTGCAAGATCTTGTGCCGTTTCTCAGATTCCTACTACTACTGGTGCAGCAAAAGCTGTTGGTATTGTAATTCCTGAGCTGAATGGTAAGCTTGACGGAATGGCAATTCGCATTCCTACCCCAACAGGATCATTGGTTGACCTCGTAGCCAATCTGAAAGTTGAAACAACAATTGAAGAAATCAATGCAGCGATGAAAGAAGCTGCTGAAGGCCCAATGAAAGGTGTTCTCGAATATACCGAAGATCCAATCGTTTCTGTTGACATTATTCATAATGAAAACAGTTCAATATTTGATGCATTATCTACTATGGTTAATGGAAAAACTGTAAAGGTTCTGTCTTGGTATGACAATGAGTGGGGTTACAGCGCCAGAGTTGTCGACCTGATTGAAAAAATGTTCTAAAAGAAATTGCTGATAGTTCATGTATAAAACGGACCTGTCAGGTGAAAATCTGGCAGGTCTCTTTATTTTCATTTATGACCCTGGCTCAAAGACTTGCGACTATTATACATCTCGGGGAGATATTACAATCTCTGTCTGAAGCAAATCATTCATCCGGTAGGATAAATGAAGAATGGAATCAGATAATTGAGAAAGCAGAGAATAATAACAACTGGTTTACTAGTGAATGGATCTCCTTTGCCTTTAAAGCCTGGGGGGATACTCTGAGTGGCGAAAACGTAAGTAAATGGGTATTACCCTACCATCTACCTGATTTTAAGCAAGCTGAAGCTAAGAAGATTTTACTTATTATGGCCGGTAATATACCTTTGGTTGGCTTGCATGATTTCTTATGCACATTTGTGTGTGGGCATATTACACTGGCAAAGCTCTCCTCGAAAGATGCTGTTATCTTACCATGGCTGATTAGCATTTTAGAGAAAGAATATCCGGGAATTGATAAGTACATCAAATTTGTATCAGGTGATAACATTGACGCTGATGCTGTTATAGCCACAGGAAGTGATGCAAGCCGTGTATATTTTGAATATTCACATCAGGGTATTCCAAAGCTTATCAGAGGGAATCGAAACTCCATTGCTGTACTGACAGGGAAAGAAAGCGAGGAAGAAATAGCCGGACTGGCACTTGATATAAAAGCTTTCTTTGGATTGGGATGTCGCAGCGTTTCACTCGTTTTTACTCCGGATATTGTACATATTGAAACATTGGCACAGCAGCTGAGAACCCTACCATTGATCTCGTCTAACAGAAGTTATTCGAACAACATGAAACAACAAGCTGCAATTCTGACTCAAAATAACATTAGATATCTGAATGCAGATAATGTACTGATTACCGAAAATAATCAGATTGCCTCTCCAATTGGTGTTATATACTATAATATATATAAGAATCAGGAAGAAGTGAATGCTTTTCTGAAGCAAAATGATTTACTTATCCAATGTATAGCTGGTGATTCAACTCAGTGGAAAGGAGCCATATCATTTGGTCAATCGCAGTTTCCTTCCCTATGGGATTATGCTGACGGGGCTGACACGGTGAATTTTTTATCAGCCATATAATATGAAAGAGGATAAGGAACTCATTTGTGTCATTGGACCGACAGCTGTTGGAAAAACTGATTTAGCAATTGAGCTGGCAGCAGAATTAAAAACAGAAATTATATCCTGCGATTCACGTCAGATGTACAGGGAGATGCGAATTGGTACAGCTGTCCCCTCCAAAAAGCAATTAAAACAGATAAGACACCACTTTATTGGTCACATTTCTATTCATGACTATTATAGTGTATATGAGTTTGAAAAGAATGCTCTTACTCTGATGGAAACGTTTTTCCGTGAACACGATCAGCTTGTGCTGGTTGGAGGCTCAGGCCTGTATCTGAACGCCTTAATATATGGAATGGATGATATTCCTGATCCTGACCCCACCATCCGGGAGGGACTTATTAAAAGATTCGAGACAGAGGGGATTGATAGTTTACGATTTGAACTCAAACAACTCGATCCTGATTATTACTTTAGCACTGATATTCGTAATCCTAAAAGAATTCTCAGGGGTTTAGAAGTATGTTTATCTACCGGGAAACCCTTTTCTCAATATAGAGTCAGGCAAACTCTTGACAGGGAATTTAGCAGTAAAATAATATGTCTTGATCGTGACAGGGCACATTTGCACCAGAGAATTAATTCTCGCGTTGATCAGATGATGGCTGAGGGCCTTCAGAAAGAAGCTGGTGATTTACTTCCTTTCAGACACCTCAATGCTTTAAAAACAGTTGGATACAGAGAATTATTTGAAGCCTTTGATGGTAAATGTAGTTTTGCTGAAGCTATTGAACTAATTAAAAGAAATTCGCGACGATATGCCAGACGACAAATCACATGGAACAAGGGCTATGAAGCAGGCATGTGGATTAATCTGGATCAGGACAGAGATCCTTTGAAGAGTATTATCCAGGCGATTTAAGCCTCTTTATCTCTGTGATAAAAGCCATCTTTCAATACTGCATATTCATCCTTTTTCAGAATCTTAATCTTCAGGACGGCAGATATAAAACCTATGCCATATGCGGAGATTTGAATCGCAGATGTGAGCATACTCAGGAGTCCAAGTTTGAAACAGCCATGTGGCAAAGAAGCTGTGAGAAAGATCAGGGAAGCATACAGAAAAACAGGCGCCAGTACCCATACTGAGAAGAGTATTGATAATGTTATCATGAGGATCAGACCTGCAAGGAGGGCGGATGGTACCCAAAAGATCCATTTTGCTGTATGCGGATAAACTTTTGAAATTATGTACCGGGTTTTTCCAAACTTGAATACCTGTCGAAAAAAGCTTACCAGATTAGAACGTCTTTTATGATAGACGCCGCAATCAGGGAATAGAGCTGTTTTGAATCCCTTTCTAATCAGTTCAATAGTAAAAACCATATCCTCTCCCGGGTGCATGGCTGTGACCGGAAACCCACCTAATTGTTCGAAGATTCTTCTGTGGATACCCATATTGAAACTTCTCGGATAGAAGCGGTCAATCTGCTTTTTACCGCCTCGTATTCCTCCGGTGGTTAGAAAGGAGGTCATCGCAAATGAAATAGCTCTTTGAAGTAGATTAAAATCCGGGGCAGCCAGATCGGGGCCACCAAAAGCGTCAATGGGATTGGCTTTCAGAGCAGTGGCGAGAGACTCAAGCCAATCAGCAGGTGCCATACAGTCACTGTCAATGAAAAGAAAGTATTCTCCTCTTGCTGCCTTCATTCCATTATTTCGTGCAATTGCCGGACCAGTATTCTCTTGTTCAAGGTATATTAGGGGGAATTTATCTTTGTAAGTTGAAATAAGGTGAGCTGATGAAAATTGAGATCCATCTTCGATCACGACCAACTCAAAATCCCTGAAACTTTGAGCAGATAAAGACCCCAGAAGCTCCAGCAACTCATCAGGGCGGTTATAAACCGGGACGATTATGGAGAATTTTGGCTTCATACTTCCGGTTTACTGGCGAGAAAAATCACTTCATCAAAGGGGAGCTTAAACTTTTCCGTCTTCTCTTTGCCAAGAACTTGAGCGAAAGAGAAGGCTGAAACCTTAAATCCGGCCTTTTCCAGCCGCTGAGGGTAATCATTGCCATAAAGCCGAACATGATCTTTTTGCAAAAAGTGTTTTTCACGTTCAGCAGGGTTTGTTATGTTCGGATCCTCATATGTCTCTTCAAGGCTATTATCCAGAGGAACTTGCAAAATAGCTTTTCCACCAGGTTTAAGGATACGCAAAATCTCCTTCATTACCTGATGATCATCTTCAACATGCTCCATCACATGATTACACATCAGAAAATCGTACTGATTATCCTCAAGGGGAATATCGTGTAAGTCAAAATGCATATCAGCCATTGGAGATTCAAGATCAGCTGTTATATAATCGAGGTTTTCCAGTTTCTTAAATCTGGGGTGGAAACACTGTTCAGGAGCAACATGGAGAAAGGTCATCTTATTGGAGAATAGATCTGTCTCTTCTTTCAGGAATAGCCAGAGCAATCGATGTCGTTCGAGAGATAGGCAAGCCGGACATAAAGCATTTTCTCTTATAACAATTCCGTAGGGTAAAAATTTCCTGAAACTGTTTTCACAAACGGGACAATCAACCTTGTCACCTCTATACCAAACCCTCATAATCCGGCTAAACAAATAGCTGAAGCGAATCAGAACCGGTCGAGGGATTGTCCGGATCAGAAATCGGATCAGTTTTTTCATAACTCTTCCTCGATCAAGTACTTATTACGATCATGAGAGCTTCTGGAAACAAGTTCGGCCAGAAATCCTGTTAAGAATAGTTGTACCCCAATCAATACTACGAGGAGAGCCAAATAAAAAGCAGGCTGAGCAGTTATTTCGCGATAATCAACAATGTGCCTGGCAACAGCATACATTTTAGCCCCAATTAACCAAGCAGTAATAAACAGGCCAACCATCATCATTAAAATGCCCATGGATCCGAAAAAATGCATTGGTTTTTTTGAGAAGCGTGTAATGAAACCAATGGTTAATAAATCCAGTGCTCCACTAAATAATCTCGTCCAGCCATATTTTGATGTACCATATTTTCTCTCCTGATGCTGTACCACTTTTTCACCAATCCGGGTGAATCCTGCTCGTTTGGCTAATACCGGGATATAGCGGTGCATATCGCCAAAAACCTCAATGCTTTTAACAACATTGGCGCTATAGGCCTTCAATCCACAGTTAAAATCATGGATCTTAACACGACTGGTTTTTCTGGCAACAAAATTAAAGAATTTGCTGGGTATTCGCTTTCCAAGCGGATCATAGCGTTTCTTCTTCCATCCTGAAACCAGATCGAATTTTTCCTCTCTGATCATTCGAACCAGTTCTGGTATTTCTTCAGGACTATCTTGCAAGTCAGCATCCATGGTAATTACAACATCGCCTTTTGCGGCACTAAATCCGCAGTGCAATCCAGCTGCTTTACCATAATTTCTTCTGAATTGAATACCCCTAACAGCTGGATTTTCTTTCTGTAAAGAGCGAATAACCTCCCAGGATTCATCGCGGCTTCCGTCATCTATTAAAATGACCTCGTAATCCAGCTTATTATCCTGGCAAACCTGATTAATCCAGGCAACTAATTCAGGCAGTGATTCTGCCTCATTCAAAAGTGGTATAACTAAACTTACTAACAAAACTATTCCTGATTCAAGTTAGATTCTTCTTCCTGCTGTACGCCATGCATGGCGGTTTTAAAAGGATCGCTCTCGCGTCGAACAAAGATAGCGACAATCAATGAAACCATCAGTCCAAGAAATGCCGTACCTGCAATCGATGTGATCGCCTGAAATACTGGCGTTTGTAAACTTTCAGCCAACTCAAGGCTTTCTTGTATCCGTTCTTCAGAGTAACCCCATTGATAATATTGTTCTTCAATAATATCCATGCTTAATTGCAAAGATTCTGGCTCCAGAATATTGTAGTAGACTACATTATAGACTGCAAAAACTATTGCAGCAAATAACATAACCCGCACTCCATATCCGAGGGCTTGTTTATAGCTGATAAATCCATTGCAAAAGCGATCACGCCAGGTTTTCATAGAGATATAAACCGAAGCGAAAACTACAGCCCAGTTAAGCAGTTGTAAGCCCCTGGAGCCTTCTATATCGGACAGCCAAATCAACAATGCCATAAATGTTAAAACCAAGCCCACAATCAATCCATGTGTCCCTGCCGTTTTCCTTCTCAGGCTTTTATATGATTCCATCAACGGTATTTTTTTAATTGCGAGCAAAGATACCCCAATTTTAGAGTAAGAAAAAAAAATTCTTACCTTTGCCGCAGGGTAAGTCTTATACGACCAGCTCCCGCTGAACTCCCCCAGGACCGGAAGGTAGCAAGGGTAGGCGGTTGTAGCGGTGCGATATAAGTAGCTTACCCTTCTTTTTTTGCTTTGGAATCCTACCTTTGTAAAAATTTTCAACATGAGAGATAACTTTCCGACCAAATTCATTTTACTTTGTGTGCTTACAACTGCACTATTGCTATCAGGATCTTGCAAGCGTTGTGATGATATAGAGGTGATCTATCCATTTGGTCTTTTCCCTGATACAGTGATAAATCTTGAGCAGGTTAATACTGAGTATGATGATTACAATAGTTCAGCCCCTCCAAGCATTAATTACAGAATGGCTCTCATGTTCTCGAGCAATAGAAACACCCAGGGCGGGAAATACAGTTTAATTGATTACGAAGTGATGCTATCCTTTGATCAGCACGCAGGAACATTTGGATTATATGCCAGCCTGGGCATGTACCCCTTCTTCTATTTGACAGATCTTGCCAATTCTGCAGACAATGAATTTGGTCCGAATACCAGTAAAATAGGAACTGAGGAGTATCTCACCATGTTTTCCAGTGATCGCACTGGCAATATGGAGATCTTTGTTAGCTATTGGACTGATAGGACATTTAATGGAATGTCACCTTTAGATCCGGCTCCTTTTCGCCTACAGGGTGTAAATTCTGCTAAATATGATGGTTACCCCACCCTGTCAGCTGACCATAGTGAGTTTTATTTATGCTCGAACAGAGATGACAATCTCGACATATATAAAATCGATATCCCTGAACCAGATAATTTGGCAACCTGGATCAGTTTGAAAGACACTATTTTTCCTGCTGAACCGGTTGAAATTCTGAACTCACCGGCAGAAGATGCCTGCCCATATATCAATGGTGCTTTATTGGTTTTCGCCAGTAAAAGAGAAGGTGGTTATGGTGGATATGATTTATATTACAGCCGTTTAGAAGATGAAACCTGGGGTGAACCCATAAACTTCGGACCTGATATTAACACTGAGTATAATGAATTCAGACCCATTGTAATGTATGCAGAACTCTTTGAGAATGACTTAATGATCTTTAGTTCAGACCGTCCCTCAGGTAAAGGTGGTTATGATCTGTATTATACAGGAATCCCCCGGATGTCAATTATTGACTAATTTCATTTGTATATAAATTAATACCCAGCTGATCACAACATATAAAAACGGGTTATATTGCTGAAATAGAAAAATGCTTTTAAAACTATATAACGAAAACCCTAACCCACGTGATGTTGCGCGTGTAGTGAACATCCTGCGTGACGGAGGAGTTATAATATACCCTACAGATACTGTTTATGGACTGGGATGTGATATAACCAAACAAAGAGCAGTAGAAAGGATCGCACGTATTAAAGGGTTAAAACCTGAAAAATCCAATTTTTCCTTTATTGCATATGATCTCAGTCATCTCTCTGATTATACACGCCCGCTGAATAACCAGATATACAAGCTCATGAAGCGTAATCTTCCTGGTCCCTTCACATTTATACTTGAAGCTTCGAGTGTGGTACCAAAACTATTGAAGCAGAAAAGAAAAAATGTAGGTATCAGAATACCTGACAACAATATAATTCGCACGATAGTTAAGGAGTTGGGTAATCCCATTTTAACAACCTCAGTACACTCTGAAGATTTAGTTCTGGAATACACAACTGATCCTGAACTTATTGATGAAGAAATGGGACACGCAGTAGACATGGTAATAGATGGTGGTTATGGAAATAATATTCCCTCTACAATCGTTGATTGCACTGGCCCCGAGATTGAGATACGAAGACAGGGTCTGGGCGAATTGGAATGGTAAGTCAGATTCTCTTATTTCCTCCAGAATACAGGAGAAAGGAGTACAATTACAGTAAACAGCTCCAGCCTGCCCATTAACATCAGGAAACCTAAAAACCACTTTCCAAAAGCTGGCAGGTGGGCGAAATTATCCAGGGGGCCAACCGAGCCGATTCCCGGGCCAATATTTCCCAGACAGGCAGCAACTGCACCCATTGAAGAAGTCATATCCATGCCCAGCATGGCCATAACCACAACTCCGACAATAAAAATCAACATATACAAGACTACAAAATTCAGAATATTTGAAGTAATACTATCAGGTACGGCTCTATGGTTATATCTGATCGGGATAACGGCATTAGGATGTAAAATACGTTTCGATTCCAGATATGAATTCTTCATGGTAAGCCAAACCCTGATAATTTTTATTCCACCACCCGTTGATCCGGCTGATCCACCAAAGAACATCAGAATAAATATAAGAGTCACTAATAAGGGAGCCCAGGCAAGGTAATCAGCAGTAACATATCCTGTTGTAGTCATAATAGAAACTACCTGAAAGATCGACTCTCTGAAATTTTCCTCAAATAAACCTCCCCGGCTAAGTGATAGTACCAGGGTGAAAATCACAGTGAACCCAAGAAGAAACCCAAGGTACACCCTGAATTCTTCATTGTTCCATATCTTTTTTGTTCGTCCTTTAAGAGCAAAGTATGCCATAGTGAAGTTAGTACCTGCAACCAGCATAAAAAAGCTTATCACATAATGAATATATGGACTCGACCATGCTGCAATACTGGCTTGTTTGGTTGAATATCCACCGGTGGCCATTGTTGTTAAACTGTGATTGAAAGCATCGAAGAATGACATACCCCCAAACAAGAGGAGAATCATTTCAGTTAAGGTGAATGCCACGTAAATAGCCCATAATCTCTTTGCTGTTTCTTTCACCTTCGGATGAAGTTTATCCGGGGCTGGTCCGGGCACTTCTGCTACAAACAATTGTAAGCCACCAATTCCAAGCAATGGTAATATTGCCAGAGACAAAACAATTATCCCCATGCCGCCTATCCACTGGGTCATACTGCGCCAAAACAGCACACTGGCAGGAAGGGCTTCTATATCATTCAAAATCGATGCTCCGGTAGTTGTAAAACCTGAAATTGTTTCAAAAAAGGCATCTGTAAATGAGGGAATTGATCCGCTGAGAAGAAATGGTAGTGTTCCAAAAAAACTAAAAATAATCCAACTTAAAGACACTACCAGAAAGCCTTCCTTCTTACCAAGATTCTTACTTTTCTCTTTATTTATCAGAATCACAAGTAATGCTGTTGCCATGGTGATCCCTGATGACAAAAGCATCTTAAGTGCAACTCCATCCTGATATATCAATGACAGAATCACGGAGAGACTCATGAAAGCTCCTTCAAGTAACAGTAAGCGTCCTAATACTTTAATTACAAAGCGAATATTCATCTTGCCTTTATTTGAAAAAGCGCTCAACCCTTGGAATCGCTGAGGGCAAGGTAAAAACTATTACTTTATCAGATGGACGAATAAGTGTATCTCCACTCGCAATAAATCCGGATTTACCACGAATGATTCCACCAACAATTGCTTCATCCGGAAAATTAAGATCCTTTAACGGAGCTTTGGTAATTTCTGATCCTTCGTTTGGTCGAATCTCCAACAACTCTGCATCCGTTCCGGTAAGGCATTTGACTGAACTGATCAGGGCATTCATAGTGAATCCAAATATATGGCTGGCTGCAATGAATTTCTTATTAATCATTGAATCAATCCCAATATTCTCAGCTAACCTGATATATTCAATGTTCTCTACCTCAGCAATGGTCTTTTTAACTCCTAATTTTTTAGCCTGCAGACATGACAGGATATTTGTTTCGGAGTTTCCGGTTACTGCAATGAAAGCATCCATCTCTTTGATGCCTTCCTCAACAAGTAAGTCCATATCACTACCGTCTCCTCTGATAACCATCGTTTTATCAAGATTATCTGCCAGATCAAAACTTTTTGCCCGGTCAATCTCAATCAGTTTAATATTACTCCTGTTTTGTAGAACACGAGCAGTTTGGGCACCAATCCGACTTCCCCCTACAATCATAATATTTCGTATATGAAATTTCTGCTTACCAGAAAATTTCATCAGTTTTGAAATACCAGTCTGGTTGGTGATGACATAAACTACATCATTTACTTTAAAAACTTCATTCCCACGTGGTACAATAGTATTGCCATCCCGTGTAATAGCTACAGCGCGATAGCTCAAGCCCTTATTGAGCTGTGTTGCTTCAAGTAAGGTGCGATTTATTATAGGAGCGTTGTCTCCTAAGCGTACCACAATCAATGTAAGTTTACCTCCGGAGAAATCAACCACCTCTGTAGTTCCAGACTGATTCAGTAACCCGACTACCTCTTTGGCTGCCAATTGCTCAGGATATATCAGGGAATCAATACCCATCCCTTTGAATAATTCCTTATGAGTACTCTTCAGATATTCAGGATTGTCAATACGAGCGATTGTCTTGCATGCCCCCAGCTTTTTACTGAGTATGGATGAAGTGATATTAAGTTCCTCAGTGGGAGTCACCGATATGAACAAATCTGACTTACATACCTCCGCTTCCTTAAGAGTTTCTATCGATGCTGAGGACCCCCGAATGGTCATTACTTCAAGATGGGAGTCCAGACTATTTAAGCGCTCATTATCAGTATCAATAACCACGATTTCGTGGCGCTCAATGCTAAGCATCTTTGCCAAATAAGTACCAACTTCACCAGCACCTGCAATAATGATCTTCATCGCTTTATATTCATTTTATTTGTCCCCGATTGAATCTTGAGAACTCCCATGACAAATAACAATCGTTCTGTGTGTCAAAATAATTTCGCTACAAAAGTACAATCCTAAATTAAAGCTTGTTGCAAATTTCGTATAAAAATCCTACTGCTCCCCAGATAAATAAATACCACAATACCGCATACGGCTGTAATATGCTTTTTTTAAGGCCATTACGAAATACAAATAATAATCCCAAATAGAATAAACACTCAACAACAGGAAACTCCTGAACGATTAATGTACTGCCAGGAAGCTTCCCCAGCAGGCTCCCCAGGCTTATCCATGTATCCATAAGCCAGTTGATAAAGTTGTACACAATGGGTATTTGCAATCCCAAACTTTGTACAAACAGGATAACTAAGCACAGGTAAAAAATAAATAAGCCTAATGGCATAAGTATGATATTACCCAGAAGAAAATAAACCGGAAATCGGGCAAACACAAATAAAACTACCGGAATAGTCAAAGTTTGAGCTGCCAGGCTAATTCCAGCAAGATCACGAATTCGCTTAAGTACAATATTCCTTACCGGCAAGGCTTTTTGGAATTTTGGAAAGTATACGAGTATGCCCAGAATTGCCAGATACGACAACAGAAATCCTGTTGAGAATATTCCGGCCGGTTCGATTATAGTGTGGAAGAAACAAACAAGGTAAACCAGATGTATTGAGGTTACCTGTCTTCCCATCCATCTTGATAAAATGAACAGACTTATCATTCCGGCCGCTCTGCCAGCGCTAGGTGGGATCCCACAAACAAATACATACAACCATACCGTTAGAATACAAACACATCGATTAAGGGGATGATTCTGTGGAAATCCAATTAATGTCATTAATTTCATCAGTACCATGAAAACAAGACCCACATGCAAACCACTTACGGCTAGAAGATGCATAATTCCGGCAGTGGAAAAAACTTTTTTGATATCCCTGTCCATCCCTCGTTTATCTCCAAGCAGCATAGCTTTAATCACTGTTTTATTTGACTCAGCCACCTGAAAAAGGGCTATCTCTGAATATAATTTAAGCCGTATCAGAGCGATAAATTTTGACAGAGATTTTACCATGCCACCTGCACTTTTTCTGCCTGCTAAGCGAATTTCAGAATAATCCATCCGGGTGTAATATCGTATACCAAAACCGGCCCAATATCCTTTTTTGCCGAAAGCTGACACTTCACTACGAAAATCGAATGGCTTGAAATTACTATTCATCTGCAAAATATCCCCAACTGAGATTACATTTGCTTCCTCAGGCAGAGGTAATTCTACCAAAATCCTGGTTCCGGCGATAGAATGTGTCACTTCGGGATCAATTTCCAGCAAGCTGACTATTAATTGATTTTGGAATCGATTTTCCTTAACCATCACTACCCTGCCGGATGAGCTATAGTTTACACCTTCTTCAATATGTGGATCTGGATACCGAATGAGCATCATACTCCATCCGGAGAGAAGACCTGCACAAATACTTAATATAAGTCCTTGTCGTCTAAGTAAAGAATATCTTGAGGGAAGGAGTAATATAAATAATACGGCCAACAGAAGTAAAAGCATAATTATCAGCCCAATTCCTTTAGGTTGATAAAACCATCCGACTAATAATCCTGAAATCCAGGCCCAAACAAAGTATCGAAAACCATGCATCCCCACATCTTTTAATAGTATAGATGCAGGGATGCAGTATGAATGGAAAAAATATTCTATTTATTTTCCTGAGATTCCCATGATTGGATTAACTCCTCTAAAGATTTTCCCATATTCTGCACTGATACTTCTGCATCATCAGCTAGTGGATGATCAGGATACTTCTCTATAAACTCCAGATAGAGTTTTTCAGCGGTTTCGTACTGCTGCATCTGGTTTTCGTAAACAAATGCCTCCAAAAAGAGACAATAAGATCTCTTGTCAAAGTCTGGAAAATTATTCAGAATTCTTTGGTAGTATTCAATTGCCCTGCCTGCCATTTGGAGGTTCATTGCAATTTCTGCCGCCCGGTACAGATATTCAGCCGAAATAGTGTCTTCAGGTAATGCATTGGCATAATTTTCATAGGCTTGTATCAATTCCTGTGCCTTCGCCAAGTCTGCCAGGCTACTGGTATCCGACAAAACGAGAGCTTCAAGCTCATCAATTGCCGATGTCATTTGTTTGATTTCTTTTTGATTGCCACATGACCAAAATAAGGTAATTGATATGACAACTAATAGCAGGGTACGCAGATTCATAGTAGTTATTTTTTGGTTGGAAAAATCATTTTGTAACTCGTATTAACTTTTCCGTTGGATATATCTCTCAGTTTTCCTTTTATCAAACGCTTTTTTAATGGGGATAGTTTATCGGGAAACATAATTCCTTCGAGATGATCATATTCATGTTGAATTATTCGTGCAGCCATTCCTTCATATACTTTCTCGTGCTCCACAAACTGTTCATCAAGATATTTCATCCGGATAGAAGATTTCCTAAGAACATCTTCGTGTATTTTAGGTACACTCAGGCAACCCTCCGATAGTAATTCTTCATCTCCCCATTCTTCAATGATGCGGGCATTAATAAAAACTTTTCTGAAATCTTTCAAATCTTCATATTCCTCTCCATAAACGCTGGCATCCACGACAAAGACCCTGATTGATTTACCGATTTGAGGGGCGGCAAGGCCAACTCCTTCAGAAGAACGCATTGTTTCAAACATATTGGATATTAAGATATCTAACTCAGGAAAGTCAGCATCAATATCGGAGGCAATTTTACGTAACACTGGGGAACCGTATGCATAAACAGGTAATATCATCGCAAGTCAAGGTTATTTCGTTTTTGTTCTAAGAATGATTGTAGAATTATTGTAGCACTAATGGTATCAATAAGTGCTTTATTGCGTCTGGCTTTCTTTTTTAAACCACCGTCAATCATAGTTTGGAAAGCGATTTTTGATGTGAAACGCTCATCCGTTGTGTGAATAGGAATATTAGGGAATTTTCTCTCCAATCCGGTAAGAAAGGAGGTGACAAATTTGGCTGATTCTGAAGGCGAATAGTCCAGTTGTCTGGGAAAACCGACAACAAAGCCTTCAACTTCTTCATTTTTTACATATTCCTGCAGATAAGTGAATATTTCATGTACTCCAAGAGTTGTAAGTGAAGTTGCAATAATTTGGCCTGGATCTGTTACTGCCACACCAACACGCTTCTGCCCGTAATCAATACCTATTAATCTAGCCATTATTTGTTAATCAGTCAGCAAATTTAATACTTTTGATGCTTTTCATAGCATACCATTATTGGTTTGCTGATCATTAGTTCAAGTATTAATGCTTTTAACTATATTTGTTACACCTGACAAAATAAAAAATAACTCAAAACGATTATTTTATGGACTTAAGAGACAAGCTGCAACAAGCTGTTAATGCACATTCTAATGTGTTCACTGACATTCCTCGAGAAGAGATGATTAAAACCGCAGTTGCTCACCAGGAAGCTTTAGTATCAGAAAGTGGTGCTTTAGCGAGCTGGACCAGAACAGAGTCAACCGGAAGGAGTCCGAAAGACACCGTTCTTGTAAAACGAGCTTCAAGTGAAGCAAACATTGATTGGAATTCGCCAAATAATATTCCGATCGATGAAGAAACCTTTGATATGCTCTTTGAAGATGCTGTATCATTCATTGGTGGGGTTGATAATCTCTATGAGACTAACAGGGTAATTGGTGCAGACTCAAACTACGCCTTACCAGTCAAAACTCTAACCAACCGAGCTTTACATACGCTCTTTATTGACAACATGTTTCGTCCAGTACCGAGTGACCTGGAGCAAAGTTGTTTTAATGATGATGGCTTTGTATTGCTTGCTTTACCCTATCACAAATTAGATCCTGAGCGTTACAAGGGAAGATTACGTAAAATGCCAAATGGAACCACCACCAATATGGCAGTAGCTGTTGATATGGACCGGAAAGTTGGTTTAGTAATTGGATCAGCATACATGGGCAGTATGAAAAAGATGCTGTTCACAGTTATGAATTACCTTCTTCCTTTCGAAGATGTTTTACCCCTTCATTGCTCAGCAAATGAAGGTGATGATGGAAGTTCGGCTCTCTTACTTGGACTATCCGGAACAGGAAAAACGACCTTATCAGCTGACAAATCCAGAGCCTTACTAGGCGATGATGAACATGGCTGGAATGATTCAGGAATTGCGAATTTTGAAAATGGCTGCTATGCCAAGATGATTGATATCAATCCAAAAAAAGAGCCGGATATCTACGATGCTGTGATGCATAAAGATGATTATTTGAATCACGGCTCTATTGTTGAAAATGCAATGATGTATCCTGATGGAGAGTTTGATTATTACGATGATCGTTTTACACCAAACTCAAGGGCTTCTTATCCATTGAAGTATCTGATTAATATAAAAGAATCATCAACTGCAGGTCATCCAAAAACTATTTTGTTCCTGACAGCAGATGCCTACGGTGTAATTCCACCTGTAAGCAAACTAACTAAAGACCAGGCTATGTTATGGTTCCTTATGGGGTACACATCAAAGCTTGCCGGTACCGAAACAGGTGTAACCGAGCCTCAGGCTACCTTTTCCAGATTCTTTGGTCAGCCATTTATGCCGCTAAATCCAGATATCTATGCTGAAATGCTTGGATCCAAAATGGATGAGCACAATACAAATGTTTATTTGATCAACACAGGTTGGTCAGGTGGTGCTTATGGAGTTGGTGAGAGGATTGACTTACCATTAACACGTCGCATGGTCAACGCAGCACTTAACGGAGAACTTGATTCTGTTGAATTTGAAACTGATGATGTATTTCACTTACAGGTTCCAACCGAATGTGAAGGAATCCCGTCTGAAATGCTGAAACCAATTAATACCTGGGAAGACAAGGATGCTTTTAAGGAAACTGCAATCAAATTAGCAGCCCGATTTAGCGCCCATTACGACAAAGCTTATGGTGATAAAAACCTTTCTGATTCCATTCGCTCTCAATGTCCGGGTAAGTAAAACATAAACATCGTAAATGAAAAAACCCGATCGCCTTTTAGGTGATCGGGTTTTTTACAACTTTAACCGGATAACTCAACTTTAAACATTATGAACAGGAAGCCGTAGCCGCCTGTGGACCATGCGTTTCAAAACATGGTATCTGAGTATATAGAAAATCTTTAGTCAGAACACTGAGCGATATACATCTCTGCACACCACTTCACAGAGCAAATGTAAAATAAACTATTAGATAATCCAAACATATTTGAATTATTCTTCTGAGAAATCCATTTTAGCCATACGTTCATAGCTTTTATGTCTCCATTTTGCATTCTCTTCTGAAGCGGCAAATAGCTCTTCAGCTGTTTCAGGGAATGCTTTCTGGAGTGATGCAAAACGTACTTCACCAAGTATGAAATCACGGAATTCAGACCACTTAGGTGGTTTTGAATCCAGCACAAATGGGTTCTTTCCAGCATCTTCCAACTGCGGGTTATAGCGATAATTTGTCCAGTACCCACTAGCTACAGCACGACTCTCTTCTTCCTGAGTTTTTCCCATCCCAGCTTTCAATCCATGACTAATACAAGGTGAATAAGCAATAATCAATGATGGTCCCGGATAAGCTTCAGCTTCTTTTAATGCTTTAAAGAACTGGGTTTGGCTGGCTCCCATAGAAACTTGTGCAACATAAACGTATCCATAAGACATAGCCATCATTCCTAGGTCTTTCTTACGAATCTTTTTACCTGAAGCAGCAAATTTTGCAATTGCACCAACAGGAGTAGCTTTAGATGACTGTCCACCTGTATTAGAATACACTTCAGTATCCATAACAAGAACATTCACATCATCACCTGATGCTAAAACATGGTCAAGGCCTCCATATCCAATATCATAGGCCCAACCGTCACCACCAAATATCCATACTGATTTCTTGATCAGGTATTGCTCCAATGCCAGGATTTCGCTTGCCACAGGATTGCTTTCATTTTTAAGAGCAGCAACAACCTTTGCTGATATTTCAGTTGTTGTATCTGCGTTTTCCTTATTCTCGATCCATTGTGCAAATACTTCAGCAGTTTCACTTGATACATCAGACATGGTCTCTTCCATTTTGCGACCAATTCTGTTTCTTAGCTGGTTAACACCTAATGACATTCCAAAACCATACTCTGCATTATCCTCAAATAAGGAGTTTGCCCACGCAGGTCCTTTTCCTTCATCATTTTCACAATAAGGAGTACTTGGAGCTGATCCACCATAAATTGATGAACAACCTGTAGCATTAGCAATCATCATCCGGTCACCATACAACTGAGTAATCAGTTTAATATAGGGAGTTTCACCACAACCGGCACAAGCACCTGAGAACTCAAATAAAGGCTGAGCAAATTGTGAATTCTTAACTGTCTTTTCTTTTGGAAGAACAGTATCCTTATATCCAACTTTGTTGTGCATGTAATCCCAACGATCCACTTCCTCCATTTGACTACCGAGTGGCTTCATGACAAGTGATTTCTCTTTTGATGGACAAACCTCTGCACAATTCATACAACCGGTACAATCGAGAACACTCACCTGAATTCTGAAGTTGTATTCCTTAATCCCACCTTTACCCTTCTGGATTTCTGTTCCTTCAGGAGCATTGGCCAGTTCTTCATCCGTTAGGAGATATGGACGAATACAAGCATGCGGACAAACATAAGCACATTGGTTACACTGAATACAGTTATCAGCCAGCCATTCAGGTACGTTAACTGCAATACCTCGTTTTTCATATTCTGCAGTACCAGCCGGGAAGGTTCCGTCCTCACGCCCAACAAAAGCACTTACCGGAAGGTCATCACCTTTTTGATTATTTATTGGCTCTACAATATTTTTTATAAAATCTGGAATGTCTCTCGTGTCTACACTTGCTTCAATATTCAGATCAGCCCAGTCAGTGGGGACCTCAATTTTTACAATATCACCCCCACGATCAACTGCAGCATAGTTCATGTTAATGACATTCTCACCTTTAATACCGAAAGTCTTTACGATAGCCTTTTTCATTTGTACAACGGCTTCATCATAAGGTATTACTTCGGCAATTTTGAAGAAAGATGATTGCATGATAGTATTAGTTCGGTTTCCCAGACCAATTTCCTCAGCAATTGCAGTTGCATTGATGGTGTAGAATTGAATTTCATTCTCGGCCATGAATTTCTTCATACTGACAGGCAGGTGATTCTTTGTCTCTTCTTCATTCCAAATGGAGTTCAACAAGAAAGTACCACCCTTTTTCATCCCTTTAAGCACATCATACTTATCGAGGTATGAAGGAACGTGACAAGCAACAAAATCAGGCGTGTTTACCAAATAAGGTGAACGGATTTCATGATCTCCAAAACGAAGATGCGATGTTGTGAAACCACCAGATTTTTTACTGTCATATGCAAAGTATGCCTGGCAATACTTTTCAGTTGTATCACCAATAATTTTAATCGAATTTTTATTCGCTCCAACTGTTCCATCAGAACCAAGTCCGTAGAATTTTGCCTGGAAGGTTCCTTCAGGAGCCAGATCAATTTCAGGCAACAGTGGAAGTGACTTAAAGCTCACATCATCTAATATCCCAACGGTGAAATCATTCTTTGGCTCATTCTGCTTCAGGTTTTCAAATATTGAAATAACCATAGCAGGAGTTGTGTCTTTTGAACTAAGTCCGTAGCGTCCTCCAATAATCATTGGCGCATTTTCCTTCTCGTAGAAAAGGTTTCTTATATCGAGATATAGAGGCTCTCCGTTTGATCCTGGCTCCTTTGTACGATCAAGGACTGAAATCCGCTTAACACTGTCAGGATAAACATTAAAGAAATACTTTGAAGAGAATGGACGGTACAGATGACAAATTACCATACCAACTTTTTCACCTTGTTCGAGTAAATGATCAATTACCTCTTTGGCTGTTTCAGTTATTGTAGCCATTGCCACAATAATATTTTCAGCCTCCGGATGTCCATAATAGGTAAATGGATGATATTCACGACCGGTTTTTTTGGTGATTTCCTGCATGTATTCTTCAACGATATCTGCAACCTTCTCGTAATAAGGATTAACAGCTTCTTTCGCCTGGAAGAAAATATCAGGATTTTGTGCGGTACCCCTTGTTACAGGATGCTCAGGATTCAGAGCTCGATCACGAAACTCTTGCAGGGCATTCTGATCAATCAGTGGAGCTAAATCTTCATTTTCAAAAGATTCAATTTTTTGAATCTCATGTGATGAACGAAATCCATCAAAGAAATGAACGAAAGGAATCCGGCTTTTTATTGATGCCAGATGGGCAACCCCGGCCAAATCCATTATTTGCTGAACACTACCAGTGGCTAGTAGAGCAAAACCTGTTTGACGGGTCGCATAAATATCACTATGATCTCCGAAAATTGAAAGAGCATGAGCTGCAACACTCCGTGCACTAACATGAAAAACTCCTGGTAATAATTCGCCAGCCATTTTATACATATTAGGGATCATTAGTAGTAATCCCTGAGAGGCTGTATAGGTTGAGGTAAGAGCACCTGCCTGTAACGATCCGTGAACCGCTCCGGAAGCTCCACCTTCAGATTGCATTTCAGTAACTTTTACTTCTTCTCCAAAAATATTCTTTCTGCCAGTGGCAGCCCATTCATCCACGAACTCAGCCATGTTGGAGGAAGGAGTGATAGGATAAATCGCAGCTACTTCACTGAACATATAGGCAATGTGAGCAGCGGCCTCATTTCCATCACAAGTGATAAAATTCTTTTTTGACATCTTATAAATCCTTTTGGTAGTGATACATATTCTTCGAAAAACACGGCGCTAATTTAGCACAAATTGATCAAAAATGACATGACCTTTGTTAGCTTTAGCGAGGTTTTTTAGTAGATATCAAGACGAACCGCCACATCAAATAGATGTGATAAAAACAGGCAGGACGTCATTGAATATTTTAAGCCTTATTGGCTATTCATTGATATAAGAAACTCTTCGTTAGTTTGAGTTTTAGCGAGTTTGTCACGCATAAACTCCATGGCTTCAAGTGAATTCATATCCGCCAGGAAGTTCCTCAACACCCACATCTTACTCAAGAAATCTTTGGGATGTAACAGGTCTTCACGACGTGTACTTGAAGCAACAATATCAACAGATGGGAAAATTCGTTTATTAGACAACTTACGATCAAGCTGTAGTTCCATATTGCCAGTTCCTTTAAACTCCTCAAAGATCACCTCATCCATCTTTGATCCGGTGTCGATAAGAGCAGTTGCCAGAATTGTAAGAGAACCACCATTTTCAATATTACGGGCAGCTCCAAAAAATCTTTTCGGACGATGGAGAGCATTTGCATCAACTCCACCTGAGAGAACCTTTCCTGATGCAGGCTGAACTGTGTTATAAGCTCTGGCCAACCTCGTGATTGAGTCAAGCAGAATAACAACATCATGTCCGCATTCCACCATTCGCTTGGCCTTTTCCAAGACAATGGTCGCCACTTTCACATGTTTATCTGCTGGTTCATCAAAAGTTGAAGCAATTACTTCAGCGTTGACACCACGCGCCATGTCTGTCACTTCTTCAGGACGTTCATCAATGAGAAGTACCATCAAATAAGCCTCAGGATGATTAGCAGAAATAGCATTGGCAATCTCCTTCAGTAAAATTGTCTTACCTGTTTTTGGCTGAGCAACAATCAATCCCCTCTGACCTTTACCTATTGGGGCAAACATATCAACAATACGGGAAGAAAGATTTTGCTCACGATGACCAGTAAGAGTGAATTTTTCATCCGGAAACAAAGGGGTGAGATAGTCAAATGGGGCACGGTCACGTACAAACTCAGGACTTCTTCCGTTAATCTCAAGCACTTTGATAAGTGGGAAATACTTTTCGCCTTCTTTCGGCGGACGAATACTCCCCTGGACGGTATCACCGGTTTTCAGTCCAAATAATTTAATCTGAGACTGAGACACATAAATATCATCGGGTGAATTCAGGTACATATAATCAGCTGATCTGAGAAAACCGTATCCGTCTGGCATGATTTCCAATACTCCTGAGTTCACAATTGAACTATCAAAGTCAAAGGGCTTCTCAGCTTTTGTATCCGATTGATTACCACGTTTACCATGGTCTTGCTGACGATGGTCAGCAGGTCGTTTCTCACGTGCCTGATGATCTCCTCTGTTACTGTGCTCCTGCTTACGATGATCAGAAGGCCGTTTTTCACGACTGGTATTCTCAAACTTAGCAGGCTTAGTCTCCTTTGTCACATCTGCAACAGGAGTAGGCTTTGCCTGTTCTTGCTTTCCTTTTCTAACTTGTTCTTTCTGGGGAACAGCAGGTTTCTTGCTTGGAACATCAGGTTTCTTGCCAGGAGCAACAGTATCCTTAGGTTTCTGTTTTTCTGCTGGAGCCTCCTTTTTTTCCTCCTGCGGTGATTCTGAGCCAGCCCGTGTAGTGAACACAGGGGAATCCTCATTTTCTTTTGCTTTACGCCTGCGGCGTGTTTGCCGATCAGCTGGAGTAGGTTTACTCTCTTGTTTCTGTCCTGAATCGGACTTTTTCTCTTGTTTACTGACTTGCTCAGCTTTACGCCTTGTTTTACTCTCTGCAGCCAAAATCGCTTGTTGGTCGAGAATCTGATAAATCAGATCTTGCTTCTTATAGGATTCAACCCTCTTTATCTTCAGCTCTTTAGCAATCTCACGCAATTCAGCCAACAATTTCTTGTTGAGCTCTAAAATGTCGTACATCTCTGGGTTTCTTTGTTGATTATATAATTATCGAACGTCAGAATCCGTGTTCTCTAGATTAATATTTGATAGTGGATTTGACGGATGTTTTTTGTCACATGAAGTGAAATAACCTTGCGAAATTAGTGAATTTCTTAGCCTTCTCAAAAAAAAAACGCATAATTCGTAAAGAAGCGCTTAAAATCTGCAACATATTGACAATAATATCGTAATAACTATTGAAAGAACCTTTCCCAAAAATGCGGCAACTGAAGATAACCAAGCAAGTTACTAACAGGGATTTACCATCCCTCGATAAATACTTGCAGGAAATTGGGCGCGAAGAACTTATCTCTCCTCAGGAAGAAGTAGATCTGGCTCGGAGAATTCGTAGCGGGGATTCTAATGCCCGTGAGAAACTTGTTAAGGCCAACCTGCGATTTGTTGTATCAGTAAGCAAGCAATACCAAAACCAAGGACTTACATTATCCGACCTCATTAACGAGGGCAATATAGGCTTGATAAAAGCTGCTGAGCGATTTGATGAAACAAAAGGTTTCAAGTTTATTTCATATGCAGTATGGTGGATCAGACAATCGATTTTACAAGCTCTATCTGAGCAAGCCCGTATGGTTCGCCTGCCCTTGAACAGGATTGGATCCATCAATAAAATAAATCGCGCTACCTCACGGATGGAGCAGGAATTGGGACGCCCTCCAACTGAAAATGAACTGGCCGAAGAGATGCACCTCGATTGCCATGAGATCAAAACCATGATCAGCCATCTACAAAGGCCAATTTCAATGGACGCACCTTTATCAAACGGTGAAGATGGAAACCTGTACGATCTGCTTCTTAATAACAACACCAACGGCCCTGAGGATAAGCTGATGAAAGAATCTCTGTGCAAAGAGATTGAACGAGCCTTTTTTCAGCTTGGTAATCGGGAAGCTGAAATTCTAAGGTTGTTTTTCGGTCTCAACGGCATCTCCTCTCTCTCACTCGATGAAATTGCTGAACGTTTCAATCTGACCCGTGAAAGAGTAAGGCAAATAAAAGAGAAGGCATTACAGAAGATGAAAAGCAAATCAAGGAACAAACTTCTCCGGAAATATCTTGGCTGAGCGAGCCCTAAGGCATTAAGCTTTTCCCTCAGTGATAATAAAATTCATCAGATTGTTTATTTTTACCTCAAATAAGCAAGTAGAGACTTAGCTCTTCTTGCTATAACCATGAAACCCATGCACCTTGTTGCCCCTTCATTATTAGCCGCAGATTTCGGAAATCTTCAAAGAGATATTGAAATGCTTAATGCCAGTGAGGCCGATTGGCTCCATGTGGATATTATGGACGGACTGTTTGTGCCTAATTTTTCAATCGGAACACCTGTTGTTCAGGCTATCAGGCGTCACGCAAAAAAGCCTCTCGACATACACCTGATGGTGACTGACCCTGGCCGCTATGTTTCATTATTCAAGAAAATCGGGGCCAGCACATTAACGGTTCATTATGAGGCATGTACGCATTTGCATCGTTGTATTCACCAAATAAAAGAATCAGGAATGAAGGCAGGCGTTTGTCTGAATCCTCATACGCCGGTTCATCTTTTAGAGCCAATCCTGCCGGATGTAGACCTCGTTCTGATTATGTCAGTAAACCCTGGATATGGAGGACAATCATTTATTTCAGGGTCTTATGATAAAATCAGGAAACTTAACAGCATGAAGCAGGAATCCGGATACGATTTTCTTATTGAAGTGGATGGGGGTGTTGATACTGAAAATGCCCCACTACTAGTGGAAGCTGGTGTGAATGTGCTGGTTGCCGGAAATACAGTTTTTTCAGCATCGGATCCTCCCGAAACTATCCGGCAGTTGAAAAACATCTGATCATGCTATCAGACCTCAGAATTGATCCACTTATTGACCTGCTAAACTCAGCAGGTAGATTAATCATGCAATTTTACCAATCCGGAGAGATAAACATTCAGACAAAGGCTGATAAGTCACCTGTTACTAATGCCGATCATTCTTCTAATAAGCTTATATTATCGGGCTTATCATCCTTATATCCTGACACTCCTGTCATCAGTGAAGAAATGGATAACAGTGCTTATGATATCAGGAAAAATTGGGATTATTGCTGGATGCTTGATCCTCTTGATGGCACGAAAGAGTTCATCAAACGAAATGGTGAATTTTCAATCAACCTGGCCCTTATTCATCATAATAAGCCCATAGCCGGATTTATTCATTTTCCGGTTCAGAGCTGGACCTATTACGCTATTGAGGGCAAGGGAGCATTCAAGAAAGTCCTCAGCGATGAAAGCTATCCCTTGTCAGATATCAGTTTTCAGAATAGTTTCATACCAAAATCCCGTCTCAGGGTGATGATTTCCCGTTCTCACTCGGGCAAGCATGAGCAGGCATTTATTAATACCTTGAAAGACAAAGGCTATGAAGTAGAGACTTTAGCTCATGGATCGGCTATGAAGCATTGTCTGATCGCTGAAGGCCTTGGTGATATTTACCCAAAGTTTGGTCCCTGTTCAGAATGGGACACAGCCCCTGGTCAGATCATTCTTCAGGAAGTTGGAGGTAAAATAACCCGATGCGATAATGGGAAACCTTTAAGTTACAATAAAGCAAACTTTGAGAATCCTGAATTCATAATGTGGGGCCCTGGTATCCCTAGCGACCTTTGACATAATTGTCGAGGTAGTTATAATCCTCAGTTAATTCTCCTGCCTCAGTAATACTGGCTCTTTTAATTACATTCTCAGGATCATCCCCGGTCAATCGTGGTATAATCTGACTGACCAGAACATTAGAAAACTCCTGGGATGCATCTCTTGGAAGCTCCCCGGGCAGATTATCCACAGTCATCATTAGAATATGTCGTGATGCTTCTCCTCTTGCCAGCTCTTTACCTGTTTCAGGATCGAACCAGTAATACGGTTCAGCTATAGTAGTTGCTCTAAGGGTTGACGGTACTGAACCATTAATATCACAAGAAATATCGGCAATCACCTTAATAGGCATGGTTTTTTTAGCACCAACACCTGACTTAAGATCATCCAGTTCGAACATTCTTGGGGAATCAGGATTCCAGTAATGGGCAGCGATATAGAGATCAGTTTTTTGCAAATACTTCAATGATGTTGAAAGGTAAAACTCAGGATAATCAAAGAAATGTTCCTGGTCAAATGGCTGCTGACCATCTCTCCTTGCCACATAATGCCAGGGGTCTATCCTGCAAAAGACAGGCTCAGCAAATTCATTATTAGAATATTCCTCCGGATTCACCTCCCGGATCCCAAGATGCCCCAGAGTTTCCATTGCACCCTGAGCCACTCGTCCACCACCACTAAGCAAAATCCTGGTATTTCTTAGTTCCACCTTACTCAATTGTGCATCCATTTCCTGGCGATCATGACAAGTATGAGCAGGTTTAAGACTATATTCATTACTATGAATTCCCAAACCTCGTAGTCCATTATACGCTCCGACAATACCAGCCCATCTTCCAAAAGCAATCAGTCTTACACCATATGAATCTGTCAGGTACTCATAATCAACCATTCTTATTCCCTTTTCAAGAAGAGCCAGAATTAGTATACGGTTATATGGCTGCTCTTTGGCTACGTGAGCAAAAAACAAATACGTTTTATCTGGGATCAGCGTTGGTATGTCTACTTCTTTCACTCCAATAAGTATGTCACAATCCGACAGATCTTCCTGCATGCTTATCCCCAGCTCAAGGTACTCTGCATCTGAGAAGCATCTCATGGGGCTGGGCTGAACAACTACCTCCACATGAGGCAGCTGCTGTTTCAATTCTATAATTTTTGCTGGTGGAAGAGCAACTCGGTGATCAGGTGGAATTTTTGTTTCGCGAACAACTCCAATTTTGATTGGTTTCATATTTATGGCAACATTTTTTAGGAGTCGTGAATTTACTAAAAATTCTGTACTTTTGCAGTCTTATTGGGGCTGCCCTGGTTTTGACAGCAAGGTGAACTGGTAAGTAAGCATGCCGAGTACTGAAGCAACGCTCGTAAAACCTTGTTTCACACTTTTAATTGGCGAAGATAACTACGCTATCGCTGCGTAACCGAATCAAGTAGGTTACACTTTATCCCGGTACTAGGTATTGGGACGATACATCACGCATGAGGTAATGTCCTGATCCATCCTGATTCCGTGGTGCAAACAATCTGGGACTAGTTTTCTTCAGGCTTTGGGAGGAAGGCGAAACTAAAGAAGCTAAGGTTCAGATCGCTTGTCGACTGGCAGTCTGGATTCGAAAACCAATAGTCAACTAAGCATGTAGAAAGCTTATGGGTTCCTTGTTTGGACGCGGGTTCGACTCCCGCCAGCTCCACTTTTGTAAAACGCAACCTCCTGCATATCTAGAGGTTGCATTTCGCAATATTACGTCTCGACCAACCGCTGGCCAACCATGTCGTTTATTGCCTTAATAGTTTCATGTTGTGGGCCGTTCGTTTTTTTTGCAATTTTATAGGTGCCTATGAATATTTCTACCTTGAACCAAACGACATGAAAAATCTGTTATCATTACTTGGACTGTTATTGATTGTTAATTTTTGTTTTAGTCAAAATGAATACGCAGTTACTGCAAAAAAACCTGCTATTGAACAAGCTGGCTTAAGCCCAGAGAATGAATTTATTCAAAAAAACTTCCCCTATATCCCTTTAGCAGAATGGCCTCCTGGAATGAGATTCATGCTGGATCAAGCAGGCATGTCATCACCACTTCAGTTGTTCGATAGCAGAAGATCAAAAGTTGGATCTCAAGTTGATAAGAAGGAATATGAAAACACAATTTTTACACTTCTTAGGATTGTAGAAAAGGAGATAAAAGTAGCGACAGGTCGAAAAACTTTTCCTCTTTTCATTTTCGGACATGAGGATCTTGAATTTGTTTATATATACCCAGGAAGCCTTCAAGACTTGAAAGCTGGAATCTATCCAAATTTCATTCTTAATCTGATTTTTCTTGGTGATATTGACAAAGCAAGAGAGATTCTAATAGGTAAGAAACTATTCCTCAAAAGTCGAATTGTTAATGAAGAAGGATCAACAAGGGTTGGTACGTTAAAAAATGTTCCTAAGTATATCCCTGTCACGATAACCAATGTTGGGCTTGGGAAATCTGTTTCACCTGTTAAAATTGTGTTTGAGAATGCGGAGGGGAATGAGTTTTTTGTGGAAATACTGCTTTCTGGAATCAATTCCCGTGACAGTTATGGCATTTCGGATTTTGATCGTTATTTTTTTCTTCAAGATCCACGAAGTAGATACCCACATATATCTGACGATATTTGGGAGAAGATCCAAATTGGAAAAATTCAAATTGGCATGACTGAAGAAATGGTTAAACTTTCTTGGGGTCCACCTGAGAAGATAAATAGGTCAAGTGGTGGAGATCAATGGGTTTACAAAAATCAGTACCTCTATTTCGAAAACGGCAAAATGACTTCATTCAATTGAACGCATAATATTTATCTGTATAATAGTCTGCTCCGTCTGCCCTTATGGAATCTTCCCAGGGTCCTGAGATTTTAAGATTTGGCAACGTACTGGATAATTTCATCTCCTTCATAAAACTCACAAATCTTATTTCTCATACCCACTTTGTCTTTGAAATGCCTCATGATTTCGATAGACTTATCCAAAAAATCGTCACCGGATTCTATTTTCCGATGGAATATTCTGACTGAATCACAATTCTCGTGCTCAAATATTTCATTCAGCAACGTTCTATCCGATATTCCACACGAATGCCCAATAATAAAAACCTCATACAGATCCGCATTAATAAACCCATTCAATATTTTGTAAGCTGAGTTACGAAAGTAATGTGCTGATTTAATGTTTCTGAACAATTCGCTGTTCCTTTCTGATTCCAAAGCTTGATAATTTTTATCGTGCTCATCCCCGAAACCAAAAATGATTGATTTAGGATTCCTCACTTCTCCATGAATGTAGTTCAATCTGACATTTTGATAATCGGATTTGCCAAATTGTAATACTGTGCTCTCCAAGACCGTAGTATAATTAAAGTTCAAAATTTGAACCGCATTGATACCACCAGATTGTTGAGATTTGGGATGTGGGTTAAAAAATGGCTCAGTATAGTGATGGCTAAAGGACAGATAACTATCAGGATGAAATCCTGAGTCAATCTTAGCTATATACTGAATCAGTCTGTCTTTCAGCTCGGAAAACCGTGCATTATGAAGTGATATTTGCTTATCCCGATTTGACAGACTTTTCAATTGTGATATTTTCACTAATTGGTCGTAATACATCACTTCCAAATCAATCCAAGAATACTCCGCATCTAATTGCAGTATTTTGGTAAGTAAATCAAATTGACTGGTTATCATGTCGTACTCGTTCAAAACATCAACGAGACCATTATAATCGCAAATTTCGCGAAGTTTGGCTTCCGTATATTCCTGATTCCAACTCTCAGGTATTGATATTTTGATCAGGTTATCTTGATATTTATATCCTCTATTATCAAGATCTACAGTATCGGAATCAGAACTAAAGCATTCCCTAATAGAATTAAGAAAATAATCGAATAGAAAATGTTTGTAGCCGGTTCGGAGTCCAAGAGACAAATCAAATCCGTTTCCTATAATGATAAGTCTATTCATATGATTTGATTAAATGATCCTCAATTTACGACAACTTATGTAAACATCTAAGTCATATTGCCAATCATTTTTTCCTTTTATGGGTCAATACCGTGCCGTTTACAAAGCTCATTATATTGATCTTCATAAAAGGTACTTTGTTCCATTTCAGACCACATATCAATAGTAGATTGCCGTCTAAAGATATCTCTTGGATCAGTTTCACCCACTTCACGAGACAAAATTTTCTCAATTGTCCAGCAAGCTGCCTTAAGTCGTGTAGGTGACTTCTGATCATCATTCAAAATTTCAATAATGGCCTGAATAGCCGAGCTACCTATAGACCGTAAACTATCCTCAACAAAAACCTGAGTTTCCTCAATTAGCCGATTGTAGTATGTTCTGAATGTTATCTTTTTGGACCAAGTGTATAAAGTGCTCCTATTAACTTTCAACTCCTTAGATACATCAGTATAACTTTTACCAGCTACAAGGAGGCAAACGGCGCGTTCTTGTATTGGTGTTAAACCTGTGTTTGAATCTTGTTTATCCATAATTGTATCATTTTGTCGAATTCTGTTGCGATTCGTATGCATGTAGCTTACTAAAGCTTTATCAAAGCCCATTTTATTGGCGAAATTAAACTCTCTGTAGGCCAAAGCTTATAGCCCTTTTTCTCGATATTCTGAAAACTTTTTTTCGCATTATTAATTGGATTTCTTTTGCGATTGGAGATAGAGCAACGAATTTTGTGAGCAATCGCTTTGAACCAAACATTTAGTTTTTGGTCTCGATGGATATTTTTCCACTTCTCTGTGAGTAGTTTCTCTAATCTGGAATAATATATTTCAGGCTCAAAGAGGAAGTACCATAGGATACCTTGTGTAGTCAAATATCCTGATGCGGGTTTTTGGTTAATCATTTCAAGTCCGGTTACTGAACAGATAGTACTGGAATAACTATTTATTGTAGGGTTATTTTGTTCAACTTGGCTTCCGTGATGGCTACTAACTTTATCGGTTATTTTGTTGCATTTCTTCTCAATTAGGTCAGATATCCTCTGCCTTGACTCGTTACATTTTGATAATTCGGCAAATCGTTTTTGTAGCCTATGGCGTTTACTTCTTTCCATCTCAAGCCAAAATTGAGGAAACCTACCCGCAAACATCAGTTCCTGGTCTTTAATCCCGGTCAAGTCGAATAAGTTGTTTTCCTGGTTTGCAATCAAAACACCTGATAAAATATCAAACAACATCTTACTTAGTTTTTCCCAAACTGTGAGATTGCATAAATCTGATAGAGATAATCCTTTGATTCCAAACCTCTCTAAAAACTTCACTCTTTTCACTTTGATTTCAAACCTCAGTAAGTTCTCATTCAGGTCAAATTGCAAACCCTTATTATAGACTTTGATATCAAATTGCTGGCATTGACAAACCGCACCAAAGCCTTTACCTACAACTTGCAGTTGTTGAAATGCATTTGTTCGATATAAAATCATGGATTTAATAATTTTATTCGGATCGCACCATGTGGTAAGATTAATCCCAACCTCTATGAAATTTATAATAGCTTCGTTTGGATCAAATGAAAAAACCCTGGTAATTTCATCTATTACCGATTGAACATTGAGTAAGCTAAAATCTCGATGGTTCGTGCCTCCCTCATGGCATTTGTGCAGACTCCCTTTCAAACTGACTTTTTCTCCTTTCACCTTTATTTGCATATCATTCCAAAATGCAATTTGAGATCTGTTCAGTATTTCACCGGTTGTTGCCACGTTTGACAAAGGGAATGTCAATGCGTGGTTATTTAGGATTTCATCAACCTCAACAGGGAGGTTGTTAATCTTAATGAAATCTATCATCTTAGGTAAGTGGTTTTATTGCCGCTTCTACCTCTTGACGCTTATAATAGACCCTATTACCAATACCGTAGGCCCTGAGCTTGCCCTTTTTGGTCCAATTATGAACACTTGATAGGTCAATTTTCAAAAGGTCTCTGACCTCATTCCGGGTTAAGTACTCAGTTGGTTCTTTTGGTTGGTATTCACTTTTAATGATACTTAGTTCAGCCTTTATGCCTGATACAATCGATTCCTTAAGTTGGTCAGGGGTAATGGCAATAAATTGAAGTTGACGCATAATTCAATGGTATTAAATGATTATGCATCGAAATAAATGTGGGGAAACGAGAGGGAACTACTACTTTTCCCCCAATTTATTGAATTGGGTCTTAAATTTGCTCGTATCGAGACCCAGGGTTATCAATTCTCCATGTACTCTACTAATGTTTTTCTCCTTGGTAGGAATATTTTTATCGCTATCATCCGAAGAATACAGTGCCGATAACATCCTTCGGGTGGTATCGTGATTGAGATCCACAAAAGATCTCAAAACATTGGCGAACTTCGCATAATTGTCTCTGAGGCCAAATTTCTCAACAAGGAAATCCAATACACCAAGTTCGTGCAAAACAACCATTGTCTCTGTTTGATTCTTCTCATACAGATCAATATTCTCATTGCTCTCTGGTATTAAATTATCGGACAATAGATCATGAGCATATTGCATATTTTTTAAAGTAAAATCAGTGAGGTGAGTTTTATCAAACATTTGATCATAGTCGTATTCTACATACACAAATGATTCTAAACAGTTCGGAAGATTAATAATCTTTCCATGTCTAACTGTGCATTCATTTGAAATAATGTCCATGATCTCATTTGGAGAAAGCATCCCAGGGACATTAATAGCTTCTGCCATTTTCTCAATGTCAATAAGAATTCCTCCATCCTTCCTACTTGGGATCTCCCAATTGTGCTCGATATAAATATCAAGACTTTCCTTTTGTATTCTTGGAATGAAAAACAACTCAGTATAAAAATCAACGTGGTCTATGGCTTGCTTAACCTTGTTATGCTTGAATTCTCCGGTGATCTGTTCAAAGTAGTTGAAAATTTCAATTTCTGAATACTCACCGTTTGGATAACTATACTCTTTACCATCGAATGATTCACTCGGTTTGCTTGAAATTTCTTGAAGAAATTCTGGTAAAGTCAATTTCAGATATTTTTGATTCATGGTGGTCAAATCTATTTGGTGCCTGTATTTCTAACTATATGTAATCTTGTTCCCTCTTTAGGAATTGCAGATTGCGTGCTCCAATATTCTGCGAGCTGAATTGCATAATCATCAGCAGACTTACCAATGTATTCTAAGAATTGCCTTTCAGTTGAATGGCCTGTAATACCAATGAGTAAACTGGTTGGGATTTCACCATAAAAATTGGTTGCAAATGACCTTCTGCAAATGTGGCTTGATACCAATTCATACTTTGGAAAACGCCTATACTGTTTTCGAGTTTTTCTGGACACAGGATCTGTTACCATTTTTCCACCAATAACCAATGCGGTAATTTTTGCCTCTTTACAGACATCTTTGATGTGCAAATTGAAATTCACGTCAGAAATCCTCTTCGGAAAGGCTCCTTCTCTTTTTTGCAAGATAGCCTGTACCTTAGGGTGAATTGGGATTGCTATAGTCTTTCCTGTTTTCTTTTGAGTTAACTCAATAAGGTGTATGCCGCTTCTGCGGACTACGTGGCTGCTGTTTAAGGTCAGTAAATCTGAAACTCTTTGTCCAATATAACAACCAATTATCAGCCAGTCTCGCGCGTTTCCCAGGGCTTGACGATCATATACGGTCTGTTCTATCTGTTCAATCTCATCAATAGAAAGATAGACTTTAGTGGCTCTTTCAGTGAATCCCTTTATTTGATTTAATTGCGAGTGGGTAGCCATCCCATTGTTCCTTGCATCAAGACAGACAGTTTTTAGGAACTTGATGTACCTTCCTGTTGTATTCCCATTCAGCAAGTCAATCTCCATTAAGTATTTGACAAATTCATCTCTAAAGGATAATCCTACATCTTCAATAAAAACTTTGTGTTTCCTGTAATTCTCAAACTCTAACACCTTTACTTTAAGTGTCTCGTATTTTTGAATCGTTGATTTGCTGACACCTCTACGTCCATTCCTAAGCTCTTTGTATGGTAGACGACTAATAAAGAGATCAATATATACAAATAGCCGACTATTATTACGCTGGGATTTCCTGTTCAGAATACTACTGATTTGTTCCTCCAACCACTGACCTGTTATCATTTCCCCTATGCTATTCGATACATTTATTCTCTTTTCCACTTCATTAGCCAACCTCTTAAGCTCAACAGACAAGTTTTTTAGATCTTCATCCTTGGGTTTTGGCAAAGATGTTATGCCACTCCAATCCTTCGGATTAATAGAGTAACCTGACTTCCTCCTAAGATTCGTGCTTCTATCGATTGATAGTCTTAAGTAGATATTTGCTGGATTTCGATTGCTGCGAATTTGATACTTAATTGTGGCCATAAATGTGCAGTGTATATGTACAAGGATTATCTTGGCCAACATTTGGCCAACGAATGTTAATTCATATTCAACAACAATAAATATAAATCAATGTATTGACTTTACAAAAACGTCACAAGAACATTGATTTTATGCATAACAATCGCACTCTAAATCTGATCTCTCGTAATTAGAGATTGAATAGGTTCGACTCCCGCCAGCTCCACTTTTCATCAATGCAGAACAAAGCAAAATCCTGGTAAATATCTCATTACCAGGCTTTTCTTTTTATCCCCCTCAGCAATCAAAAGCAATTAAAAGC
>JABHCC010000057.1 GCA_018669475.1 Bacteroidota bacterium
AACAAACCACCTGACACAACAAACTGATCCAGAGAATTCCAGTCTCCCTTATATTTATAAGAACCTATTGAGCTGTTCTCCATTAAGTACTTTGATATTGCGTACAAATTCCCATCCTTTGGTTTGTCGTATGAATGCAGACCGTTTAGTCCCGAGACAATACTTAAATCATCAGGTTCGTCATTGAAGTCACCAGTAATAATAATGCGAGCCTTCGGATCTTGCCCGAAAATACTATCAACTTTCGTTCTTACGAGCTCAGCTACAAAGATTCGCTTTGGACGACTTTCAATTTCACCTCCTGATCTGGACGGCCAATGATTTACAAAGAGGTGAATTTCACCCGTGCCGGCCAGGTTCCCTTTGGCGTACAGCACCTCTCTGGTACTATATCCTGCATTAAATGGGAACCATACTTGATATAGACTATAACTCTGCAAGTCAAAGAGATCAGTTCGATAAAGCAAAGCAACATCAATGCCACGATAATCTGGCGATTCTTTATGAACAATCTCATATCCAGCAGCCTTCATGTTTGTTGAGGCAAGCATAAGCTCCAGAACATCGCGATTTTCAACTTCGCAAAGCCCAATAAGCGGTGGCCAGGTGCCATCTCCCGCATCCTCAACAACTTTAGCAATTTTAAAAACCTTATCGAATAACTTATCGGTATTCCACTCTTTATCTGATCCAGGCATAAACTCCTCATCTCTGGTCTCAGGCTGATCAAGAGTATCAAACAGGTTCTCTACATTGTAGAAAAGCATCCGATGAAAAGGATTTAAATCAACAACAGGCTCCTCTTGTTCCTGGCCTTCTCTCTCGCAGGCTCCTGCCATCAGACCTAAGGCAAGGATAAATAGTAAGTATGATTTCAGTATGTTCATTAGGTATTATTTCTCTTCAATTCTTTCATAAGCACCGATATCGGGTCCGTCATCGCTTAATCTGTTGTTGCCATCCAGATCTAAGGGAAAAAAACGGGCGTAATCAATCTTAGCACTATCCTTTGCTATAGACAGAGTATCAAGGCGATAGCTGAAATTACCCAATGAATCAAAACCTGGTGACATATTCTTGAGTATTCCAAGCCAGTGATCTTCATTATCTGTATTTAAAGTATCAACTTTGACAAGACAACGATCAAATAAATAATTGAAATCTCCCGGAACGGGAACATCATCAATAGTGTTCCATAGTTCAATTTCCATTTGCCGGGGACCATAAATTATACAATTCGCAAACAGGGCATTATACAGATCATAAACATAGGCCTGACCTTCATAAACATAAAAATTATTCAGAACCAGGGCCGGATGAGTGCGCGCACCTGAGGCAAGATTATTTGATATTGTACAATGATAAAATTCGTAGGCACCTCCAAGAAATAATCCTACACAATGAGTACCACAATTTGCTATCAAACAATTATCAGCCAGGATACTTGTACTTCTGGCATCAATACCTGTTACCGTCATATTCTCGATGCGTGTATGGGACAGCATTAATGTAGGTTTATCGATATTAACCATTGAATCAACCTGGATTCCTTTTATTGCATTTTTAATTACAGCATGTCGGATTTCATTGTCATGACTACCCTTAATAAAATGTATTCCGCCAAGAAGATACAGTCCTCCATTTTCGAATTCTACATAAGCACCCCATTGTCCGGCACGGTTATCAAAGTGATCTTCCAGGCGATCTCCAAGAAAGCTCACCGGTTCTTCCTGTGAGCCCAATACTTTTAACGAACCATAAACAATCATAGAAGATCTTCGGTGAAAATGAATTCGTGTACCGGGATGGATTGTCAAGGTCTCAGCAGTGTCTACTGCCATTGAGTTATAAACAAGATATGGTTTATCATTCAGCCATTCCGTAGTACCAATAATAGCCCCGTTAATTAGATGTACGTCCTGCCCAAAAGCTATTAGATCAACGTCCTGACTGTTTCCGTTTACCTCAAATACAACAGAATCCTGGATTACCATTGGATCATTAAGATTATTAGGATCAAGCGTGACCTCAACAAAAATATAGATGCTATCATTGGCTGGGATGGTGATGTCCTCGATCAGATTTCCTTCAATACCATTAATATTTAGTCTGAATTTTGAAGCTTCATCCCCTGCCAGGTAAAGCTTATTGATTAGAATCTTCTGATTATGATTGTTGAATACTCTAAAATTGGCCGTTGTGGATCCAATAGTTGTAAATATTGTATCAAATACAACAGTATCAGTTGAGAACTCTAATTGGGAATCAGGATTCTCAATGAATCCAGGTTTCTCACAGGAAAAAATAATTCCCAGTAGAGATATGGAAAGAATGAAAAATTGGACAGATCGTTTCATGATTGTTTTGTCAAAAATAACAATTAATGAACGATCATGAACCTGAAATATTGAGTTTACTGAGAATCTTTCACACAACGAACTGAGATTGCATTATTCACATCAAACCATTGACGGCCAATTTGGACTTTATCTTTACTCATAGCCCTGTACAAGGCCTTGTCAAGCTGTACATCTTCGGTGGCTGTCCAGAAGGTTGCCAATCCCCCCATCAAGGCACTACTCCCCTGTTTATCCCGATATCCTCCCGGGAGGGCAGTAAATCCAATCAAATCTGTAGCTCCTGCATTTGGATTATGCCAGTGACTATTTCCTGATTCTTTCAATACACCGCCTTCATCTCCACCACGATATCCCAGTAACAAGCTCGCTTCTGATGATAAGCCCAGCTTCATCTCCAATTCTCTCCATT
>JABHCC010000008.1 GCA_018669475.1 Bacteroidota bacterium
TACATGGTAAGAATAATTTAAGTAATGTAGCTATCATTTGCGGTTTAGCTGGCTATATCGCTGGTGAAAGCAGGTTTACTTTGAAGAGATTCTATTCCAGGATTGAGAAATCAGGAGGAATTCAATTATTAAACAGAACCTGGCCATTTTCGGTTGATTCTGACCTGGTCTTCAATAAGAGTAAAAAAGAGCTGGATCATCCAAATACGATACGTTTTCACATTTTAGGATCTGAACAGAAAATTCTTTTGCAAACCGAATACTTTGTTTCAGTACATGGTCATGTAACAGGACCAGGTTCCAGAGATCAGGAAGCTGTTAAAATGATCGACCAATTTGATCAGTTTGCTGATATTCAAGAAGTATGCAACAAGGAGGAATTGAATCTCGTGGATTATATTATTTCTGCAGAAGAGATGAAACACACGATTTCACCTGTGCAAATCTTTGAAAGATTGTCTCATACCTGGCAAATTATGCGTTCAAGCATTCAAAATGGTTTAAAGAATGAAGGTTCGCTGCCCAACCACAATCCAAGACAAGCAAAAAGATTGCATAATGAGTTCTCGAAACGCATTTTGAATTGGAAAACCCTCGGACAAGAAAATATTCTGGCTTCGATTTATGCACTGGCCGTTGCTGAGGAGCTTATTGATAACCAACTAATCATAACTGCTCCGCTCTGTGAATCCGCAGCTCTTATGCCGGCCATCCTTTACCTGATTCAAGAGAAATATTCAGTTCAATCAAAAGAAATATCTGAATCTCTTCTTATTGGGGGATTGGTAGGCTCTCTTCTGATGAAATCGACAACACAGTTTTATTCAAAACCTGTTTTAGATATCTCCTTTACAATTTCATCAGCTATGACAGCTGCTGCCGGATGTTATTTAATTGATCCTGATATTAAAAAGATAAATCAGGCTGCAGCAATTGCGATTAATCTCGGAGGTGTAAATCAAAATCTCAATTATGACAACATAGGTGAGATTAGTATGAGATATGCAGGAGTAATTTTGACTGCTATCAATCTTGCCCTGTGTGATTATCAACAAACAGAACTTCCTTTCGATCAGTATTACAGACAACTGTCATCTGGCAAGTGATTGAATTACTGACTAATATCTACGATTGCTTCAAGCATAGCATCTATCTCACTTTCATTATTATAAACATGAAATGATGCTCTAACTGCCTCAAGGCCTGCCTCATGCACCATACGAACCCGAAAACCACGTCGCACTAATTCGTTGGCAACATTTTTAAAATTCAAACCATCTATCGAAAAGCTAATTATTGGTGTTCGATATTTGTATTCATTTGGAGAAATAACCTTAACTCTATGTATTCCTTTTAATCCCGTATAAAATCGTTCTGCCAATAATCGATCATGCTTGACGATATTATCCCATCCCAGGTTTGACAGAAAGCCTATAGACTTTCCCAATCCAAAAAAGAGGGAATCGTTTTGGGTGGCGTATTCATAACGCGTGGCGTCATGAGCCCATGTAATACTTAAATCCTTAATAGAATAACTGGCTTCAGAGTAGGCACCTACAGTAGTTGGTCTTACTAAATCGAGAAGTGATGGCTTTACATACAGGAAGGCAGTTCTTTTAGGACCCAAAAGCCATTTCTGACCACCTGAGGTGTAAAAATCTACATCCAAGTCTTGCAGCTCAATAATTGAATTACCAGTAGATTGCGCTCCATCTAAGGCAACGAGGATATTGCGTTTATGGGCTTCCTCTATTATTTCTCTTACAGGCAGCAATTGTCCTGTTGTACAAGTGATCAAACTAATAAATATTAGACGAGTTCGGGATCCGGCCAGGTCAAAAATTCTTTTAACGTTGTTCAATCCTACTTCAAGATCGGGCTCAAAAGTCCTCACAATTAAGGACTTTCTCTGAACCAAATTAATCAGAGGAGCATGAAGTGCCGGGTGTTCATGAGTGGAAGTGATGATTTGATCACCCTTATTAAAGTCTATTCCATTTAAAAGGATATTAATACCAGCAGTTGTTGAATTTGTCAGAGCAATACCATTGTAATTATCCTTGAGCCCAACCGCATTAGCAATAGACTTCTTTACATTAACCCACACTTTATCATTATGACCAGGAGCAGGGTGAACCTCGCTGTCATTCCAATATTTCATAACATACTGCCGCACGAATTCGGGTACAGCACCAATACCAGCAGTATTAAAGTATCTGTAATCTGCTGGTAGACTAAAATTTGACCTTAGAATATCCCAGGCGATATCCTGATCAGATCTCAGTGCATGAAAAAAATGATCAGGTCCAGCTTTTACAAATCCCTCAGCAGTTTTTAAACCGAGTATCCCCACCCCTGACAATGCAGCTATACTTTTTAAGAAGAAAGATCTTTCCATAATTTTAGCGCTTTACGTAGTCAAGTTTACCTAAACCCCACTTGTTATTAAAAAACCCTGTTGCGAGAACTCCATCTAATCCCTTTGTCAACATTTCAGACTTTATAATCAGGAAATCAGGAAAACCAGAACCTGAAACAAAGTATCTGTTTTGGATAACAGAACGCAGACCTTCCATTCCTGATCCAGCTATAATTCCGACAGATGCGAGCGAATCTCCTTTCTTTGGATATATGAAATAAGCTCCTAGATTTTCACCTTCAAAAGTATCGGATCCTAAAGACAGGCTACCGCGTTTTATTTCAATAGGACAATTTTCCAATACCAGATTCCATGCCGAATTCATCTCAGCATGGCCAAATAATATAACATTACGTCCAGGATATTTTTGAGATTCGTATTCAACATCCGGGATTATCTCTATTGCTCCATTTCCTCTGTACCAAAAAGTCTCAGCATCAAACCTGGCTTTATTAAATGCCCACGAATTTTCAGCTTGAGTGCCACTGGTCCCATATACAAAAACAACCCTATTTCTAAAAGCATCCTTAAATAAGCCTGATCTATCAGGTCCCTTTTCAGATAGAGGTGGCTTGGATGTTACTTGCCAAACAGAGTTCTCCTTCTTAAGATACAGATTTTCCTGATTTTCCGGAATTACTTTAATTGTATCCCCTTCCAGATGAATTTCCACTGGTTGCGCAGCTTGTAAATGATCTAGATTTAATTCCAGAACAGCCACATTCTCAGGCAAAATGGTTAGTATATTGTTCTTAAGATCCTGGTTGACCTTAACAGATGAAAACTCAAGAGCTTTGTTTTGTTGCCAGATGGTAATAAAACGATTTGTTGCTGACACTCCCGGACTGGCAGTAACAAACTCAAGTTTACTGATCTCATTAGCTGAAGGTCGGATATGGTCTTTGAAGAAGTTGAATAATGGCGGCCAGTCAACACATTCATTCCCCCACCAATGACCTGCACCCTGACGTTCATAATAACAAAAATCAGGATGATAGCTTGCCAGATGATTTCGCATGAACCGCGCCTGCTCTACTGGTACATTATCATCTGTGTCACCATGAAGGATATAAACTCCGTAATTCAAGTAATTTCTTGATAATTCAAGGGTATTACTAGGATTAGCCGATCTCTGAATTATTTCTTCAAAAAGCTCAGGCTTCTCCGCAGATTTTTTACCCGCGTAAGACCAAAAGCTATACCATCCGGCA
>JABHCC010000058.1 GCA_018669475.1 Bacteroidota bacterium
ACCTTCTCAGATGATGAAGATATTACAACAGATATAGGAATAGGACCAGGAGCAGACGGTGTATATGATTTTGTTATCGGAAACTGTTTGGTAACTTCTGCTGACTTTGCTCTGGCTCCATATATGAACCTTCCAATATCAGGTACTTTGGTAATAGGTAGTGGAACAGCTCCAAGCCCAATAGAAGGTGCTTATTTTGATGTTAAAATGACCGGCATTGGAAGTGGATACGATTTTGCTGAAGATACATGGTTTGGAAGTTACTGCTTCGACCGCCACGTTGGAATCGGTACAGGAACCAGCTATACAGTAGATGTATACAGTTCTTTATATCCTGAATTGATGCCTGCAAATATGAATGGCAAAGAGTGGGATCGTGTAAACTGGCTGATTAATCACGTTGATCAATTCCCAGGATGGTTATGGTCAGATTTCCAGCAAGCTATGTGGATTCTTGAAGACCCAACATGGACAGGAGCTGCACTAGGTGGTGTACCAGAGAAAACAGCGATGACCGATACTATGGTAGCTGCTGCAGTTGCAAACGGAGATGGTTATTTACCACTACCAGGTGGATGGGCCGCAGTGTCTTTCAACAATCAGGGCCAGCCTATCCAAACAATATTTATTATTGTTGATCCTTGATCACAAAGAAATTACTAAGTATATAATACAAAAGAAGAGGCTCATATGGGCCTCTTCTTTTGTATTATATACTCGGTATTAATCAAGTATCTGGTTTGGAATGGGATACAAAGCCTTAGATTCTTTTTGCCAGGCATGTAGTTTGTCAAGAAGCATATTGGTAATATCCGGCAGGGAATCAGATAAATCAATTGTCTCACTAAGGTCATCATTGAGATTAAACAATTCTACCTTTTCATAATCATAGAATTCTATGAGTTTCCATTTTCCCTCCCGGATGGCTGCGCCAGGCGTCCACATGCTGCCATGATAATGAGGATAATGCCAGTAAAGAGTACGGTCAGGACTAAGTCCCGAAATAATACTAACTCCATCAGAATGTTGATCAGGTTTACCCAAAATGCCAGCTAATTCCAGGATTGTCGGATAAATATCCATTGAAGTCACAGGATTTTTCGACACTTGCGGGTCAATGTCCGGACCCTGAATGATGAATGGCACCCTTATTCCTCCTTCATAACACCATCCTTTTCCAGCTCTGAGGGGTTCATTCGATGTTGGATACCCCCGGTTCCTTAATGTTGAAAGACCACCATTATCGGAGGTGAAAATGAAATATGTTTTGTTTTCCAGACCCAGATCCTTAACCTTTTGAATCACTTTGCCAACTGATTCATCCATTGCTGCTATCATTGAGGCATAGGCTGGGTTATCCTGAATTAACTTTGTTGAGCCTTCATGTTCAATACGTTGAGTCATCTGGCCATTCCTTTCAAGACCAGTCAGCTTATTTTTAAAGTGATCAATATGTGTTACACTGGCCTGTATGGGTGTGTGTACTGTGTAAAAAGCAAAATACAGGAAGAAGGGATTATTTTGAGTACTGTCTATAAAATCCAGTGCATCAGAAGTTAAGCGATGTGTTAAGAACTCACCTTCAGGCCCATCAGTAAGGCGTGGATTTCCATACGGGCTGTAATATCCCGATCCTCTTGGACTACCAACTGACCAACCACCGATATTTACATCAAAACCATGATCCTCTGGCCATGATCCTTCCTCTCCAAGGTGCCATTTGCCAACGTGGCATGTGGTGTAGCCTTCACCGGCCAGAGCTTCAGCCAGTGTAATCTCGTCAAATGGTAAAGAATGTAAATCCTGAGTTCCCAGAAGTCTGCGGTTCTTTGGATCCTGTCCGGGTATCCAATCAGTTATGTTTAATCGTGCAGGGGATTTTCCTGTCATAATACTTGCTCTTGTTGGGCTGCATACAGGGCAAGAGGCGTAGGCATCAGTGTATCTGATGCCCAGATAGGCCATCTTGTCCACATTTGGTGTTTCATAAAAGGTTTGTGGATTATTACAAGCTACATCTGCCCAGCCTAAGTCATCTACAAGAAATACAATGAAATTGGCTTGTTCCTTTTCAGAGCAAGCTGAGATTAAAAGTGTAAAAAGTACAATGATTCCTGCTTTCTTCATAATGCTAATGTCTAATTATAGTTTGCCTATCTTCTTTCAAGTTTCAGCCGTAGCTTTTCAAAAGGTACCGGATAAGCATGAATCCATACTTCGGGATTAAAATCTTGAAACTCTTCTTCAAAACCGATGATATAAACTTCAATATCTTTTCCTGTTTCGCTTCCATCCAGCGGGATGAAATAGGTGTAATTTCGATTTGACCGGGAATTAATGTATTCCCAGGTATTACTTTG
>JABHCC010000059.1 GCA_018669475.1 Bacteroidota bacterium
CGAACCTGATTGGTGTTGATCATGTTGGAATCGGAACTGACTTTGATGGAGGAGGAGCAATTGAAGGTTGTGATGATGTCTCAGAGATGCCCAATATCACTATTGAATTGGTAAAAAGGGGCTATTCAAAAAAGGAAATAAGCAAAATATGGGGTGGTAATGTTATGCGTGTATTGACAGAAGTGGAAAAGGTAGCTGCATCGATGTAGTACCTAATGTTAATTCAAAGATAATCCTTTAGTAATCCTTTAATAATCAGAGCCACATACAAATGTGGCTTTATTTGTATAATCGCCCCTGATGGGTTCCCTGTAATATCAGTTCTTTCTCTAACCTGGCAACAAACTCGAAATTTTTCAATCCCCATTTGGGTGCTATAAGTTTATCATGGGGAGACTCACTGATAAATCTCTCCATGATTATGTCAGGACGCAGAAGCTCTAAAAATTTGATCAGCATTTGGATATATGACTCAGCAGTAAATTGAATAAATAACTCAGGGGATTTAAAAAATTGCTTTGACATTGCAGTATTACGGATAATCTGCATCTGATGAAGTTTCAGGAAATTAAAAGGTAATTCATTAATCTTTGAAACATGTCCAAAAATTATATCCTCATTTTCATTTGGAAGACCTAAAATCATATGAATACCAGTGTAAAACTTACGTCCCTGACATCTTACTAAGGTATCTATAGTTTCTTGATGTCCATGCCCCCGATTGATTTGCATAAGTGTTTCATCCGAGGTACTTTCAACACCCAACTCCAGACTTACAAAATAATTATCTGCTAACTCATCCAGGTATTCGATTATCTCAGTACTAATACAATCAGGTCGTGATCCAATAACAATACCAACTACATCCTGGTGTGACAGGGCTTCTTCATATCGATCTTTCAAAACATTAAGATCAGCATAAGTATTCGTATATGCTTGAAAATATGCCAGATATTTTTGAGCCGGGTAACGTGACCTGAAAAAATTAATTCCCTGATTCAGCTGATCGGTAATGCTCTTTTCAGGTGCACAATATGATGGATTAAAAGTTTTATTGTCACAGAATGTGCAGCCACCAATTCCTTTTGTACCATCTCTGTTAGGGCAAGTAAAACCAGCATCAATTGAAATCTTCTGAACTCTTTCAGTAAAAATTGACTTAAAGAAACCCGGAAAATCGTTAAATGGTCTGTTTCCTTGCCATGGATATTTCGATTCCTCCCTGGAATTAAGAATCATGAATAATTAATGTTGCTGTTGCTGGATTCAGTGCTATTGGAATATTATTAATAGTTGCTGTTCTGATCAATGTTTGAATATCATGTTCATGACCATGTGGATTCTGGAGGTCAAGAAAAAATACAACTTTCTCAATTTCGTGCTTCAATATCATTGCTGCAAGTAATATATCACCACCTTCAGGACCATGGCCAATTGATTCAACCTTTAATTCCAACACTGAGTTAAGTAAACGAGCCGTATTGGCAGTACCAATAAGGCGATGTCTGCTAAGCAATTTGTGATTGTTTTTTGCCCATTCGAGCAGGGTGCTTTTTTTCTCATTATGCGCTACCAAAGCAATAGCTTTTTCTTTACTCAATTTCTTCAGATTCATTATTCAAATTCAAAAGTTTCATCATCTTTCTAAATAGGTCTGTATTATCCTGAATACCCACAAACTCCTCAGCTCCTGGCCCATAAGCCAATACAGGTACCATCACACCGGTATGACCTCCGGTTGTATAGCCTCCAGCAATCGTATCTACCTGACTATCAAAACCATTTAATCCGAAACCTCCCGTTTCATGGTCGGCTGTTATCAGTACCAGCGTTTCTTTATTTTCTTCAGCAAAATCAAGAGCAACTTCAATGGCCTTATCAAAATCGATCATCTCCTCGACAATGTATTTTGCATCATTAGCGTGCCCACCCCAATCAATCATTGATCCTTCTGCCATCATAAAGAAACCTTTTTCATTTTGCGACAATAACTCTATCGCTTTTTTTGTTGCCAGGGGGAACATATTACCTCTACCTTCAGAGAATCGAGAATTGTGAACAGGGGCTGTAAGAGCAAGGAGTTTCCCTGACTCAACTTCAGCAACTTCGTCC
>JABHCC010000060.1 GCA_018669475.1 Bacteroidota bacterium
GAAAATCGAATGCATTATATTTCGGACTATAGCGATCAGTATTATAATGACGATTTACATCAACATATTTCTTAGTGGATGTAACAACATCAATAGGAGCATTGTCATATCGACCATTCTTCAAGATGACCAGTCGGCCATGAATTCCTTTCAGGATAAGATCCAGTGCCAGGTTGCCAAAGGCCATGGGAACAACAGAGTCAAGAGCATCAGGATCACCACCCCGAACCATGTATCCCAGGTTCTGATTTATGATATTGATGCGTTTCCCATCATTGAATCGGGGAGATAATTCTTTAATAATATTACCAACCTGTAATCCAATTCCTCCTAATTTCGCATGACCAAACATGTCTTTTTCTGAATTCATGAAGCTCATATCGTCCATCCCTTTGAATGTGGCCCCTTCTGAGATCAGGCATATTGAGTAGCGTGAAGGATTTTTATTACGGTCACGAACCAGCAACTCAGTCAATCTTTCGAGATCAAATTCATGCTCCGGAATTACACACCGGTGGGCAGCACCAGCCATTGTAGGAAGCATGGCTGTAAATCCTGCATACCTGCCGAATACTTCAATGGCCAGAATCCTCTCATGAGAACCAGCACTTGTTCTTAGTGCATTTACCAGATGGATGGTTCGTGTGACACAAGTACTGAATCCAATACAGTAATCCGTCCCAGGAACATCATTATCCATGGTTTTTGGAATTGCTACGACTTTAACCCCTTCGCTGTAAAGGCGAACACCATAGCTTAAAGTGTCATCTCCACCAATTGGTATTAGGTAATCAACTCCTAACCAATCCAGATTTTTGATTACCGTGGGGGTTACGTCATTGATTTCTTCGTTATATTGATCTTGAAGATGTTCTGGTACTGAATCTTTTGGTAAGTGACTTGGCCGTGTACGTGAACTATGTAGAAAAGTACCACCAGTACGTCCTGAACGGTTTACAACCTCTTCAGTTAAAAAGATATAGTTAGCGTTATTATTGTATTTCTTATCACAGACCATCTCAGTTATTCCAGCCCATCCGCGGCGTAATCCAATTACCTGATACCCCTCTCTTATTGCCCTTATTGTAACCGCACGGATTGCCGGGTTTAGGCCGGGAACATCACCCCCACCAGTTAATATCGCAATAGTTCCTCTTTTTTGATTTGACATAATGTAGTCTGTATTAGAATGTTAGTAATGAGGCCGATAGTCACATTAGCTGTGTTTTTCGACAAACAGGACAAAAATATAAAAAAAAGAACTAATTACTTGTTGTCTCTTTACTAAGACTCATTTATTGGCCTTCTTTCTTGGTGGCTATCCAGTTACGAAGCATGCGAACATAGTCAAATACAGGTTTAACCGGACAAAACAATGTGCACCAGGGTCTTTTTATGAAAAGTGAACTCAGCAGAACGAGGATTAAAAGACCGAACTGGAGACTATTACCGAGTACCTGAAAAAAGGCTGAGAAAACTTCATAATTGATGCTTGAGGGATGGCTGAAAATTAATCCCAGAGTTAGAAGCGAAAGTGCCAGTATTCTAGGAATCCATCTGATAAGATTTCTTTTATCACGGACTTGACGTTTGGTTCCGCCAATGGCTGCAAGACAATCCTGAGCGGCACCAAAGGGACAAATACGATCGTAATATAAGTTCTTGTTGAGCAGTAACATGATTGTGAACGATCCTCCGATCAAAATGTAAAAAAACAGATGCTGGCCCGGAGGCGGAAACTCACCGCTGGTAAGTCTGGATATCTGAACAATAGAAATCTGATTACCTGTCCAGAAACCAAGAAAAATCAGATTGAAAATAAGAAGTATCCATCGTGCAGTAATTTTGCGTCTAAAACGAGGATGAGTTATTATTACACTCATTAGAAGAACGAGAACTAATATAGTATGGCTGACAGTCCATTTAAGCACAAAAGGACTTTGTTCAGGAAGGTCTTCAATATCCAGATACTCTGAGGCAAAATGATGTGTGGCAGTTCTGACCCCTTCTGTCATAGCTCTACAGGTAAAAGTTGCGCCTGATATGCCATCCGGGAGGTCATTATTGTTAAGAATATCCTCCCAGTTCATGCCTGTAAAACCTTCAGA